>JBKJTP010000090.1:0-4626 GCA_046590195.1 Kapaibacterium sp. (SeqCode)
CACGCTCCGCGCTAAGAGTCTCGAATGTTTAGACGCAATGATACTCGTATAACCCCACGCATGCGAGGGATAAAAAACTTGCAACCAACAAACAGCTATGACAACTCAACCCCAGCCATCAACACTGCCTTTCGGCGGGGCCGAAATAGTAGGTGCAACGGTCGAAGTATGGAAAGATAAACCGCAAACCTTTAGGGCACGTGGGGTCATCATTGATTACAAGCGCAAGGGTATCCACGGCAAAAGCAAGAAGTTCAGTTGGTATCTAGTGAGCTTCCCGCCTTACGGATCACAGACCGAACCTTATCAAGCGTGGAAGTTAGCCCGCAACTTCAGAATCGTTTCACATCCGACATTCGGCATCTACCCATGACCACTCAACCCCAGCCAGACAAAGCCATGATACCAGAGCCGGAGATACCGAGGGAGAGGATAGAGGAAGCGATTCTGCAAACCTTCCCAGATGGCGATAGAATATATTTGGATGAAGTTGAGCGCCTGTTCAAGCTTAATCCAGAACATTATCCGACAGTGCAGTTCAACCTAAACGCCCTCACGCATCAGGCTATGAAACAGGTGAAATCGCTTGAGCCCAACAACCCGGACGTGGGAGCATTCAGCGAATGGCTCGCAGGACGAAAGGCTGAATTAGTTTTCGAGATCAATAGTGGAGTAGATCCAGATGAAGCATACGGCTTCGCTATTGCGCGAGCTTACACAGCAGGGGCGGCGCAACGCGACACCAAACACTCAGCAGAGCTTGCCACGGCACGGCTTGAAGGGGAGAGAGTAGGAGTTACGGATGGAATGGTCGACCGCTTCCTTACCTGGGTAGTGCCGGACGAGGTAGTATCAGATCGTTGTATGACCCTTCCTTACGTTGGCAGGCGTTACGGCACTAACATCATGGATGCTCAGCAAGCAAAGGCCATGCTCGAATACGTGCTGCTCCCACCGACACCGACTGTAAACGGAGACAAGCTATGAATGAATGTAAGTGGATACCGACCAAAGAGAAGTTGCCACAACAGGGTCAAACTGTCGTAGTCGCAACGAACGCACTCTTTATTACAGACGTGCAGACTGCCGTTTACGAAGCCCATGACTTCAGATTCAACGACGGGCTAAAAGTCCACGCGAATCTTTACGACTACTGGCTCCCTATACCACCTCTTCCAGACACCACTGAACTTGCAACCAACGAACAGCCATTGACAAACCCAATCGCCCTTATCAATGGAGTGAACAGAATCCGCGAAGTGGCCCAGCACTACTTCGATATGGCCTACTTAGATATGCCCGCGCAACAAGCGTTCAGTAGTCAGGATGAATTCAGGTATGTAGTGCTCAGGGGCTTGGATGAGATCGAAGCCCTATTCGCGGCGAAGGATAGCGAAGTAGCCGCCCTGCAAGCGAAGCTGGATAGAGCGGTGGAAGGGTTGCGCGTGTATGCGGATGAAGCGAATTGGATTACAGAGAATGGCTCCCGCA
This sequence comes from Kapaibacterium sp. (SeqCode), assembly GCA_046590195.1. Lineage (GTDB taxonomy): Bacteria > Bacteroidota > Ignavibacteria > Palsa-1295 > Palsa-1295 > JBKJTP01. The sequence goes on from JBKJTP010000090.1 coordinate 1,492, forward strand.
AACGCTTCTTCATTCGTCACAACAAGTCGACGATGACTATACATGAGAGTGGCTTTGATGTTGCTCAATCTATCCTCTCAGAGATCGAACAGCAACAGGGACAGACCCTCTCTACATAACAGACCATGACAGAGCCCGAGGAATTGAGCGTTGTGATAACAAAGCGATATGGCAGGATCGAGATACAGACAACATCAGAGGCCGCGCAATAGGGCGCGGCGCAATCTTTTATTTATCAATAGGCAGGTATGAAAGAGACAACTATTACAATAAAGCCGGACGTGCTGCGCTGGGTTTTCGCTAACACGAAGCGCACCGCATCCGAAGTCCATGCTTGCTGTCCTGACCTCACAGGGCCATTGACGTTAAACCAAGCGCGGATATTCGCAGACTTCGTAGGCGTTGGTGTTGGGCATTTATTTTTAGAGAACCCGCCGACTTATACGATCGCAGAAGCGGAAGAAGAGGACGCGCTATATACAAAAGTATCGGAGGCGATTGAATATGGACTCCCACTTGACAAGCTGCGCAGGATCGCAGCATTCATTGATGCTGCACACCCATGAACACTGAAAGACTAGAAGAGATACGGACGCGAGTTGAAGCGGCTACCGAAGGGCCGTGGATAAGATGCACTGGGGCAGGCAGGGGCGAATGTAGGTGTAATATCATTTGGGGGCCGCATGCCGCCATAGCTGAGACGGTGCACCAAAAGTCGGAAGGCTATGCAGGTGAGGATATGCTGGTATCGCAAAAGCAAGCGCACCTCAATGGTGAACTAATCGCCCACGCACCAACCGACCTACGCGACTGCCTCTCTGAGATAGAGCGTTTGCATCAGGAGCTTCGTGAACGTGACGGAATGATTGCAGTCCTTACTTCACAGATACCAGTGGAAGAGCCAGCAGCCCCATACTTCACGATCAACGGCTGGGGAACGGATACGGCTTCAGAAGCCCCGAACGCAAAGCAGTAGTATTTCAAAAGCACCATCGGGCATCCGAAGTCTTAGTCCCCACCACCACTCCACAGGATGTAAACACTGAACAGATATGACCACCCTAGATTACGACTTCATAGGTAGCAAGCGGATAGGCATGTTCGGCGGTGAGTTGCGCTTGAACCCTAGATTAGCGAAGCCCTTGCCCTTGCAGGAAGGCGTTGTAGGTAGTGCAGTGTTCAGCCCGTGTAAGCGTTATAGATACGTTCTGTCCCGCGTGTGGAATGAAGTTGAGCGCCCGCGTATGGTAGCGTTCATCGGGTTGAATCCTTCGTGCGCTTCTGCCAACGAGGACGACCGCACGGTTCGTAAGTGTCAATCGCTTGCACGACGCTGGGGCTTTGATGGAATGTATATGCTGAACGTTTATCCCTATCGCGCTACCGATCCTAAAGAGATGCAAGTGCACTACTTAACCCTTCCGGCTTTAGAGGCGCTTGCTTTGAAGCTCGAAAACTTAAACGCTATACTTCAATACGGGCGGGCCTCTGAAATGGCTATCGCTTGCTGGGGAGCGCACGGCGAAAGTCAGGACGCCGAAGCTATAAGAGGTGAGTTAGCTTTGTCGCATCTAGGTTTAACGAAGCGTAACCAACCGAAGCATCCGTTGTATTTACCGCACAACGTAGAGCTAACGTACTGGATTTGATAACGAAAATAAGTGCTTGAATACTCCGAAAGTTTAAACCTATTTCGTTGTGCTAATGTTTAGAAAGACCGCTTAATATAAGGCTAAAGTACACATCCTAACATGCAAGAGAGTAGCAATAATCAGACCGGGGCAAGCGAAAGACTAACACTAGAGCAGGTGATCTGGGAGTGCGCGAACAACAAAGAGTTTGTAAAAGAGTACGACAGACTCAGAGGCGCGAATGTATCTCTCAAGCGTGGCACTATTTATAACGAGATCGACAAAGTATCTGGCAAGTGGGAAGCGGACGTGAAAGCGTTCTTTGACTTTTGCGTTGATGCTGTTTGGGATAGACTACCTGTTGAAGTGAGAATCCTATGACTAACACCGAGCAACTATCCGGCTTATCACTACGTATCGCTGTTGCCAAGAAGCTAGGGTATAGGATGGCCCTGTCAGAAACCGACGCGCCTAAACTTTGTCTGCTAGATCCTTCCGGCGAAATAGTCACAGACGATGTGGGCAGTACGTTCGGCGCTACGTGGGAAAAGGAAGAATGGGTCTGGCAGAATACATGCCCTGCTTTCGAGAGTGACTTAGGGGCGCTCCAAAGTTCAGGTGTGATTGAAGCCACGCTGTTGAATAAACTTGTACTGCTAGATTGTCAGCACGAAGACATGCCCCCTTCGGCCCGCTTTGAACAATACATTCTAGATGGCCCAGGCGGTGAGCTTGTAACACAACGCGAGGCAGGCGGGGTTGCAGGGCTACCTAGTGAGGCACTCGCAGTTATGTTTTGCAGAGCGTACCTATGAAGCGAGTAGACTACCCGTGCGGGGCAATAGAGTTGACTATCCCGTATCTGCTGCCAAGCCAGAATCAGATAACAGCAATGACAAAACGGCATTGGTCATTGTACGCTAAAGAGAAAAAGAAATGGGAACAAGCGATACTCCTAGCTTCCAGGTTACGATCACGCGGAAGTGCAAACGCTTAGCAGACTATGACAATGTGTGGGTTAAAGGAATTTTGGACGGCTTAGTAAAAGCAGGGCTGTTGCCGGATGACTCCCCTAAGTATCTAGGCCAAACAATAGTGAAGCAAGAAAAGACGAAGGGCGAGCCGGAAACAGTGATTAAGATAGAGCGAATTGAATGAGTAACAAGTGCGACTGTAACGAATCTGATTGTAACGAGTGTAGCAAGCGATGAGTCTATTTGATAGATTGCTAGGGTTCGCCCTGTTCAGGGGTTTGTGCGCGGCGGCGTACCGCGTCCGGCATCCATTCGCTAAAGGCGGGTATGTGGATGGCCCATGCCTAAAGTGTGAAGCTGTTAAGTGTGAGTGCAAATTCAAAGCGTCACTCAATACTAAAGACTGGGTATGAACATAAGTGACGTGCTCCTAATCGTATCTGCTTTAGGTGTGTTGGGTGTGAATGTAGTAGCGTGGTTGAGACGAAGGAAGGCTAGGACTTCAGAAGCTCCGAACGTTGAGCAGAAGC
>JBKJTP010000281.1:0-12257 GCA_046590195.1 Kapaibacterium sp. (SeqCode)
CTCGGATTTCCACACCTTCCGTCTACTCTATCAGGGTGAGATCGACACGATCTATCGTGACAATCAGTATAACGTCCCATTCCCAGGCGGAGACTCTGTCTTCACCGGAACGACGCCAACCTGGTTGCAGATCGATCCGATCTCTGGTGTACTCTTCGGCACCCCAGGTGCTCAGGATGCTCCACGCCTAGCAGGTATTTGTGGCGACTCAGCTGATGTCTTCGTTGTCGTAACTGACAACTGCGGACTGACAGCTATCCAGCGCTACAAGCTGCAGGTTGACTCGACCAACCATTCTCCAACACTCGTTCGCGGACCACGCACGATCTGCGTGACCAACAATGAGAGATTCTGTGATTCTGTCACAGTAACGGATCGTGACCTTCTTCGCACCTGTCCAGATGCGCTCGAAGTACTCACGCTAACATCGCTCAACCCAGAGATCACGGTAACACCGTCAACGATCACTGGCCCAATGAGCGACACGACAATGATCGCACTTTGTGGTACGATCACTCGTGACGAGACCTACTTTGCAAACGAGCCACTCGAGCCGATCTTCATCGGTGTTGAGGTTCGCGATGCAGCAGGTAACGTTGATACCGTTCGCTACCGCATCCACTTGGGTGATAAGCCGACCTTCCGTTGTGCGATCACTGTTTCGAACCTCGGAACATCGACGCACCCAGAAGATCAGCAGATGCTCTGCTTCGGTGCAGGACGTTTTGGTACGGATTCACTCGACGTTCGCTATTGCGAGTTCGAGCTTCCTCCTCCAGGACCTACACCTGTATTCGACAGCCGTTGGGAGCTCCCAGTCGGTGGTTCGCTTAAGGGTACTGACATCGATATCCGCCGCGATACGAACCAGTACACCAATGTAGCATGGCAGGTCCGCATTCAGGCTGGAAACGAAGCTGGTAGCTTCCTCTATCCTGTTCGCATCTGCTGGAAGCCTAGCTGCGTAGATACAGCTAGCCTGGGTAACGTACGTGGTAATTTCTACCTCCGTCACCCACAGATCGCACCGTTCTCGATCAACATGAGAACTGGCGAAGGCAATATCGACAACAACGCCTACACGCTGATTCGTATGGGTGCTGATTCGATGTGTCTCGAGATCCGCGACGTAGGCCTGGAGAATGCATTCATTGTATTCCAGCCTTCGCTCTCTGATGTCGAAGCCGGTCCAATTGCTCGTGAGTTCGCACTCGAGGCTAATAGCCCGAACCCATTCAACCCTGCTCAGCATGGTTCAACGGTTGTGAACTTCGATGTCAAGGAGCGCTCAAACGTAACGATCGAGGTCTATGATATGAAGGGTCAGCTGATCAATACCCTTGTCAATGAAGTCCTCCCAGAGGGCACCTATCCTGCAACATGGAATGGCACTGACATGAACGGTAATGCAATGGCTAGCGGAACGTACATCGCGAAGATGACGGCCGGTACCTTCACTTCATCCATCAAGATGACACTGGCAAAGTAATGATGCTTCGGGTAACCGGTACGGCTCTTGTGAGCCGTACCGGTGAAACCCGGCGCCGGACACGCCATTCATGGTGCTACGGCAACAAAAGCCCATTACCCCAGTAAGGTTGTAAACCACTTAGTCAAATAGCTTCTAGGAAATATATCCCATGAAACTACGTCAACGAATTGTATTGATGGCTGGCGTGCTAGGTTTGGGTATATCTTCATCAGTGAATACAGCAGGTGCGCAGATCTGGGCGAATTATGACGCCGTGATCGAGAACATCTTCTATAACACACTGGCCGGAGGTACGCTCATCCCGGACAATCTCTTCACAGATTTTGTCGGCAACGCTGATCCAGATGACGGTGTAGCGAACGGTATCCCTGTCGGGTTCTCGTTCGACTACAATGGCAATATGTACACCTGGGATCCGAATAATATCCCTGGTTCTAATGCCCGCGTCAATGTCGGAGTCAATGGTTGGATAACGGTCGGTCCACGTGTGACCCCTGTTGTTACCAACGATAATAATTACCTCTTCCTGTCGAACGAGCCTAACAACACTGTTGCGCCGTTCTGGGGAGATCACTACTACCGTACGCTCGAGCCAGGGTATACGCCTTCGCGTATCTCTTACGGCACGACGTACCGTCCGGATCCAAATCCGAATGCCCCTCCGGGCGCGGTTCTGGGCACGTTCACCGTCGAGTGGAGAGACCTTAACATTAACAATAAGGCTAATCCAAACTCGATCGCGTCTTTCCAGGTCAAGATCGTGCAGAACGACCTTGCTAATGGAATCGACTTTGATGACCAGCGCGCTCGTATCGAATTCCATTACGGATCGATCGGTAACCTGGGTCAGGTGACAACCGACGGTGCTAGCGTAGGTATCGAAGATTCGATCGGATTTACTCACATGAACGGCCTCTTTCAGTCGTCGTTCGCAAATGAGGATTCAGTTCGTCTCAACACTACAGCTCGCACGACGTGCTGGCCGCCGGCAACATGCCAGCCAGGCCGCGCGATCGTATTCGCACCAGAAGGTCGCGCTAGCTTCGACGATTGGGGCGATGGCGACGTGAACCTCGACCAGGAAAACAATCCTGATCCTGTTGTTCGCCGTCACCAGAACCGCTTCGTTACGCTAACGGATGCTGATCTTATCCTTCGCTCACGTGCGCAGGCATATCCTCCAATGGATAGCATCGAGGGTCGTGCTGCCTTCCACGGCGACGCGAACCACAATGGTCGCTATCAGAACCCGCTATTCCCGGGTATCAACTTCTACCGTGTGACATCGTACGATGCTGCATACATTCTTCTCTATTTGGCAGCTAAGCTTCCTGTCCTTCCATGGCCAGAGCCGCTTCCAGTACCTGCTTATAAGGGTACAGAGTCGAACAGCACAGTCGTATCGGCTATCGTCGCTGACAACAAGAACATCCGCATCGCAGGCTCAACGCTTCGCATGCCGCTCGTTCTCCGTGGCAGCGTCAATGGTCCGCTCGGTATCGAGTTGAACGTCGCCAGCTTGAACACAAGCGTCCTGCAGTTCGCAGGTACTCGCTCGGTTGAAGGTGCGATCATGCAGTCGAATGTAGTAGACGGCAAGGTTGTACTCGCAACAGCAGGTAAGTTCGAAGACGGTGCTATCGTTGGTTACCTCGAGTTCAACATCGTGTCAAACGGTGAAGCTGAGGTTGCATTGACGAACATCATGGTTAACGACGAAATGTTTGCAGACAACTCGACGAAGGTCGTAGCTGGTGCAGCAAGCGTTAGTTCGAACATGATGGGCTACTCGATCGAGCAAAACGCTCCGAATCCTTTCGCTGCAGGCACAGATGCCTACACGTCGATCGGCTTCACGCTGGGCGCTCAGGAGACCGTCACGCTTCGCGTATATGATGTGCTCGGTAACGTCGTCCGTACGCTCGCAGCAGGCGAGACGTTCGGCCAGGGTCCACACTCAGTTAACTGGGATGGCCGCGACAACACAGGCAATATCGTAGCAAACGGCATGTATTACTATCAGCTCACAACGGCCAACTTTGTTGAGACCGTCAAGATGCAGGTAGTCCGCTAAATCTGTATGGCTGTCTGCCGGAGCAACCCTTCGGCAGTCAGACTTTTAGTTCATTGATATGATGATCACGAGGAGATCGACTTTGCTCTTAAAACTAGCGCTAGTCGGACTTCTCATGCTTCTCTCGAATTCTTCGAGAGCGCAAAAGAACACACTACGCCTGTGGGTTGACACAATTTACATCGATCCAGGCCAATCCGATGTCTTGCTGAATGTTATGTTCAAGCTCGATGTCCAACGGCCCGATGTTAAATTCTATGGTTATGTAGCAGAGATCGATTACGGTCCGGCTGGCTACGTGCGCGTCAACGGTGGTAATAGTGGTGTCATCACGCAGAACACTGCGTCAAGGTTCATCACGGATCCTATGATCACGGTCACTGACAACACTGTCAGGGTTGTGGCACTAGGAAGCCCTGAAGCTCCGATCGACACGAGCTATTCCACGTTGTTCACTATCCGTATGACGGCATTCTTGCCGATCAACGGCGGTGGACTTCAACCAGGTGTGCAAGCCGACTTTATCTGGGATGCATTAGAATTTCAGATGGTAGACGATTCGAATATCGATTCGATCTTCTATGGTGGCGGCTGGGTTCGTAGGCGTGCAGTCATTCCTGAGCCGACGTTCGATACTGTAAGGATATCCTTACCATCGATCACGGTCACGAAAGATTCTACGTTCGACGTACCTGTGATCTTTGATACGATCAGCGGGTCTAAAGTGAAGCACTTTGCTTTCTCTTTTGACTACGATTCATCTGTGATCCGGTTTGACGATGCCATCATGGCATCAGATATTCCGGGCACGATCACAAAAGATGTTCAGCCAACTCATGGCGATGTCTTTGTGGTCTCCAAGGATGAAACCCCGTTCTTCGGAGCGGACACGCTGTTCTATCTGCGCTTCACCTCTAAGTCTCGTACGGACACGATCTGTACTACGCTTCAGCAGGTGGGCTTCCTTCCGGTGAACAATGATGCTAAGGTTGATTCCAAGCTCATTACCGTCGGAGACTTTTGCGTCCAGGGTTTCGACCCAGGTCCAAAGGAAGTTGTCAGAGAATACGAAGAATTACGTGACCTATTCATTTCACCCAATCCTGCTTCAGAGATCGTTACGATCTCGTTAGCGGAGCAGAAAGGGCGATTCTCGGTTATGATCGTTGACGCTGCTGGACGTACTGTCCACACAGCAGAGGGGATCGGGAGGATCGAATGGCGGCCGAACGAGGTCGCTCAAGGAGCTTATAACGTCATCGTGACGCTTGACGGGCACTCTGTCCTGCGCCACGTGATCATCAGATAGATACTCGGCTTCGGGTCGAGAGATAGAACTAAATAAACTAGATTCGCGGAAATTACACGATACTGTGTAACAAAACGAGCAAAGTGTAATTGATTGTAAGGTAAATCAACATCAATCTTTCAAATGGAGATCAAAGCAATGCGTAAGCGTTACGGCTTTTGGCTCGCTAAGGTAGCGATAGTACTGACGGTACTGTGCGCTGGCTTAGAGGCTCAAGCGCAGCTTATATTCCCTCGGTTCTACCCGACGTTGTCGGTGACGAACTGGAGGGCGTATCCGGATGGAATTATCCGCGTCCCAGCCCCTTCCCCGGGCGGTGAGCGATATTTCCTCATTCCAGTTTTTATTTATAATGAGGTCGATCCAGCTTTTAACCCGAACCTTGGTGGTCAGCGCTTAGAGCCGATCCGTAGCTTCGAGTTTCAGCTCGAGTATTATAATCAGGCAATGGTTCTTGACGAGAATCCAGAGCACGGCTCACCAGTCGTAGTTATTGGACCTTCAAAGTCAGAAGCATCTGTACCGGCTTTAGCGAAGAATTTCTATCTGCGCTACACCGATCAGCCTGATCCAGGTAACCCACTCGATACCGCAGGTAAGTCATTCAATCCATTCCGCCGCCGTATCCGCGTGGCTGGTGCAAGCGAAATTCCGCTTCCACTCGCTATGCAGTCAGATACATCGCAGAATGTATTGGTTTACCTCCGCTTCCGTGTGATCCAAAGCGCGATCAATCAGGGCCTTCTCGCTCTTGATACATCTCGCTTCAACGATCATTACGGTGATTCATTGATCAACGCCCTCACGTACACACGTGGTAACTTCGGCGGTATCGATGAGCCATACACAAAGCGTGGTACCGGTACGGTGCAGATCACTCCTCAACCAGAGATCCAGCTCCGTCCACTATCTCAGATCACATCGCAGGACAACCGCAATTTCGTGCTGCTTCCTGATCTCGTCTACGACCCATCGGTCGCAGCAGGTCAGCTCCCAGAGCGTTCATTGCAGCTCCGCAACGGTCAGTCAGGCTCGCGTCTTACAAATATCAGTATTTGTACAGATCAGCCTTGGTTGAACGTAGCTACTGCCCCAGGCGGCGGTCAGCAGTGTATCGAGATCGCACGTATCGATTATACAGCAGCATCCGGTTCTGAAGAGCGCGATCTTTGGATCAGCGCGAACCCAGGCGGTTTGCAGCCAGGTATCTATTACGGTTATGTTACGATCGAGAGCGAAGGCGCTTCAAACTCGCCTACACGTATCCTCGTCAAGTTCATCTATCGCCGCACTCCTGATGAGCCAGGTGCAGGTGGACAGAACACGGGTATCCGTCTCTCGCTGACAAACAGCTGCAGCATCCCTTGCACATCGAACATCGTATTCGGTGTTGGTGCGGGCGCTTCACCTGCTATCGATCCTCTGTATGGTGAGACCACCTTCACAGGCGACGATAAGACAGCTCGTGACACGAACGTCGTAGGTTCACAGCGTTGCTACGCTTACTTCGAGCCAATGGATCGTTCAGTCGACATTCAGTATCAGGATCCAAATATCCTCGGTACCGTTCGCGACGTCCGCAATAACGTCAACCCTGGTACACAGTTGTACAAGGTTGTCTTCAGCGCAGGCGATCCTCTTTGCTATCCAGTGACTGTTTGCGTAAACCCACAGGATTTCCCTGCAGGTGCTCGCATCGTCGCTCGCGATATCCTCAACGGCAGCCAGTTCTCTGTAAACCTTCGCGAAGGTACGCAGACAGGTGACGAGCGTTGCTTCGTGATCCGTGACACACGTATCACCAGCTTCATCATCGAGTACACACCTGGTACGATCGGCACCGTTCCTTCGGTCATTGCAAATGGCTGGAATCTCCTTTCGTTGCCTGTTATCCCACCGGATAGCCGTGTAACAACGATCTTCCCAGACGCAGCAGGTACTCCTTACGAGTACACAGCAGCAGCAGCATGGGTACCTCGCGAAGAGCTCGAGTTCGGCCGTGGTTACATGGTCAAGTTCGGTGATGTTATCGGTACACGCAACACGAACGTTGCTGGTATCACTAGCACGCTCGTCTCGAATATCCGTCTGTTCCGCGGATGGAACACGATCGGTGCAGCTAGCATACCTGCAAGCGTAAACGGTGTGTTCTTCACACCACTTGAAGGTTCGTCAGTTGTTCCTGTTGCAGAGTCAGACGTATTCGAATACGTCACGGGTCGTGGATATCGTCAGGTAGCTTACCTGATCCCAGGCCGTGGTTACTTCGTAAAGGTCTCGGCTGATGGTTACTATAACCTTCAGGCTCCTAAGAGCGTAGCTGCTCCAAAGGTAGACATCACAGAGTCTCTCTCCAAGATCACAGTTCGTGATAATGGTCAGAATGCTCAGGAGCTCTTCTTTGGCAACACTTCGATCCAGGACAATGCAGCACGTTACGAGCTTCCTCCGACAATGTTCGGTCTCGATGCTCGCTTCAACTCGAACCGTGGTTATGTTGCGTTCAACGAGAACAGCTACGTAGTCAACGTCAAGACGAAGAGCTATCCAGTTGCTCTTAACTTCGAAGGTATCACTTCTGAGGTTGAGGTTCGCGACATGCAGGGTAACGTCCTCGGTACAGCAACCAACGGTGGCTCGGTTATCCTCAAGGATGCCAAGGTCAACCAGGTTGAAGTATCCTACAAGGGCGGTTCGAACGGCCGTGTGAACAACATGGGCTTCGGACTCGAGCAGAGCATGCCAAACCCATTCACATCTTCGACGAACATCAGCTTCACGCTGCCTAGCGAAATGCCTGTTAGCTTGGTTGTTTACAACCAGCTCGGTCAGGTCGTTAGCACCCTCGTCGATGGCATGGGCAAGACTGGTGTCAACAACGTTACGTTCGATGGCGCAAGCCTCGCAGCTGGTACGTATTACTATACGCTCACAGCAGGCAGCTTCACCAAGACCGAGAAGGTTGTTCTCAACAAGTAATTTCTAGTCTGTCGAAGACGCCTTTTCCGAAAGGCACCCTGTAACAAGGGTATAGGAATTGAAGTTATTCAGAGCGGGAGTCACGTAAGTGGCTTCCGCTCTTTCTTCTTAATGCAGCGCCACTTAATGCAGGGCCACTTGCTCAGTAAGATATAATTTCAAACTATACTCTGAATATGACCAGAGTTCTTTTACTACTTCTCGTTCTTCTATCATCGTCGCTTGCCTCCTCACTTGCAACTGCACAGGAGTTCAAGCTGGAGATCAGTGCAAGCTTCCCGAAACCTGGACAGATCGTGTTCCCAGTGTTCCTCGGATATGATCCAATTGCCGAAGACTCGCTCGAATATCCAAATCGTGCATGGAAAGAGGAGCGCACATTCCAGGCGCCGATCGGAAAGATCTCGATCTTCGAGCAGCCATATCCTGAGAATCCTCAGGGACGCGATCTTGCATTCAGAGATCCGGGTGCGCTCTATGGCAAGCAGATGCTCGAACTCACAAAGATGGACATCCGCAAGAAGCCGATACTCGACTCCTTTATGATGAGGTGGATCCTCTATGTTGATCCATCAAATGAATCGGTCGAGCCTGATGACCGCGTGGTTCTGACTTGGGATCGTAACCGAATCCCGAGCATCGTTCGATATCTCATCATGTCATATCGAAACGAAGAGACGATCATCGACATGAAGACTGCGAACACAGTCACGATCTGGGCGGATTCGCTTCAGGTCAATGGTGGTAGTCTCAACATCGGTATCACTGCGTATTACAACATGGATCTCCCAGTTGGCAATATGTCGGTCGATGATGCACGCGCGAATGCCATTAGCCTCCGCACCTATCCAAACCCAGCGATATCACACTCGAAGATCCTGCTCGAGCTCCAGCGGACAGAGCATGTCACGCTTGCGATCTATGACGTTCAGGGTCGAGAGATCATGACGCACAGCTTCATGGGAATGATGGGGATGAACGAGATCTCGGTCGATCGCGAGCAACTTGGCCTTTCGAGCGGCGTCTACTTCGTCCGTGCGATGATCGGCTCAGGCAGCGATCAGGTACTCAAGACCACTTCGATCCGCTTACAGTAACATCAAGAGCATTTTGCATGATGGCTTCTCAAACCATTCGGTCTGAGAAGCCATTTTAGTTTGCCGCGAACCCGAGACGCCCAGATCGCAAACATGAATTATCGCAACACCCGCAATTCGCCTTCGCTCTTCGAGCAAGTTCAGGAGAAGTCACAGCGTGCCGCCGAGCGCGAAGAGCAGCATCTCTCCGTCTCTGCGCTTACGAAGACCGTCAAAAGTCTACTCGAAGCTCGTTTTACTGATGTCATCGTCGAAGGCGAGGTCTCGAACTACACGCACCACCGCTCCGGACACCGCTACTTCACGCTGAAGGATCCCGATGCGCAGATCTCTGGAGTGATCTGGAAGACGCGGCCGGTCAACTTCGAGATGAAGGACGGCATCAAGGTCGTGTGCCGCGGAAGGCTCACAGTCTATCCACCAAGCGGACGCTATCAACTCGATGTGTTCAACGTTCGCCCGCTTGGTGTTGGCGAGTTGCAGAAAGCGTTCGAAGAGATGCATCGCCGGCTCGAAGCAGAGGGGCTCTTCGATCCAACGCGCAAACGCGCTATCCCGATGTATCCGAAGCGCATCGGTATCGTTACGAGCGAGACTGGCGCAGCGCTGCATGATATTCTCACCGTGCTTCGCCGTCGTTATCCTGTAACTCAGGTGACGTTGCGGCCAGCCTCGGTGCAAGGCATTGGCGCAGAGCGAGAGATCGCACGCGCTATTCAAGAGTTCAACCTGACAACAGGCGACGAGCGCCCGGATGTCTTGATCGTCGGACGCGGCGGTGGCTCACTCGAGGACCTGTGGTCGTTCAACGAAGAAGCAGTAGCGCGTGCGATCTTCGCTTCGAGGATACCGATCATCAGCGCTGTCGGTCATGAGGTCGATATCACGATAGCGGATCTCGTCGCCGATCTTCGCGCTCCAACGCCAACGGCTGCCGCCGAACTTGCAACACCTGATCGCCAGGAGCTACTCGCAGTACTTCGGCAGACGCAGCGAGTTATGACCGGCACGCTTGCTCAGCACATCCGCAATCTTCGCCGAGAGCTCACAAACATCTCTGGCGGCTACTCGCTCAATCAGTGCGTTGTCGATCAGTTGGAGAAGCGTGGCAGAGAAGTGTCACAGCTAAGCGATAGAGTGCGGCGTAACGTCGATCACGCCCTCGAGAGGCATCGGCTGACGCTAGAGCGCGATCGGGCTAAGCTCGCAGCCTTAGACCCCTACGCGGTCCTCAAACGCGGCTACGCGATCGTCCAACGGCCGGACGGCACCGTCATCCCGACAAAGCAGGCCTTCGGCATCGAGAACCGCCTTCGCCTCGTCTTCGCCGACGGCGAAACAGACCTGATGGCGCTGCCTGTAGTACCGATCGATACTTGATCATGTAAAGTAGCTAGCACTTGAATAGCTTTACATGCACATAGTTTTTTTACAGGGAGAATACCAACGCAATGAGCTAAAGCAGCGGAATACTATTCGGTCGAACAAGATATTCCTGAGATTAGCAAGTCTTGAAGAAATCCAGTACCAAACTCAGTACTGGATTTCTTATTTAAGTCCATATTTTTGCTACGTGACTTCGTAATTACTTCCTTTGACAGAAACAACTATGTCTCGAATTTCCTATTTCTTCCTTGTGCTTTTGGTGCTCGGGTTCACTACTGTGGCCTGCGAGCAAGCTCCGACTTCATCGGATAACAATTCCACAGACCATCAGATGGGCAGCAAGCCGGCCGCTGCTGCTGCCGATCCGAAGATCGCGTACATCGACGCGACAAACAAGCTTGGCGTTATGGATACATCCAGTAGCAACCAAACCTTGGTGTACACGCCTGCGAGCGGCAGCTACATTGAACGGCCATTCTGGTCGCCATCCAGTTCTGTGTTGTGGGCCGAATATCCCACCTCTGGAAATACGTCAGCCATCAAAGCGGCCGATATCAGTGTCTCGAATGGGGTGCCGGTGAGTTCAAACGTACGCACGATCCTCTCTGAAAGCGACGATACCGCCAGGATACGATTTCCGACCTGGTCGTCAACTTCGTCCACGAACAGCATCGCGTTTGTTTATTATCGCGGGCGATTCAATGGCACCGCAAGACCAAGCTATGTCTGCACCATTACGGCCTCCGGTGGCGCGCTCGACACGCTCTATACCACGACAAGCGGTACGGTTCAAGGTATCGCATGGAATGCGGACGATTCAAAGCTAGCGGTCTACACGATCGAGGGTACTACCGGTACGATCCTCATCGTGAACACCTCGACCGGACTTGTTGCTGATTCGATGACATTTACCGATAACAGCAACTACGGCGGGTTGAACAGTCTCGAGTGGTCTCGATCAGGCTCGGTAAACAAATTGGCCTTCGTCCTCGACGGAGCAATTCAATACATCGCACCATCCACGGGCTCCTCGCCCTCTACCCAAAATGTAGGAAAAGGAAGTGCCCCGAACACCATTGCAAATTATGCATCGTGGTCGCCGAACAACTCCAGCTTGATGTTCATCAAGGCCACATACACGAGTTCATGCCAGTGCGATAAGCACTCGTTACTGAAGAACAACGCGCAGACGACGACAATCAAGGAGCTTGACAAGACCTTTGAGGCTTCTGCGCTAAACTGGCACCGTTAGAAGAATAGTACTTAACTTAGAGGGTCGAGTTGGGTATTGACTCATCGATTTCCTTCTGACGTATCTTTGCAAGGGAGCGGTTCGTGCCGTTTCCTTGCATTGTTTTTTTAAGAGTGAACTCGCTCAAGATGAACTCTGAACTCAGGACCGGTCGTCTTTCAGATCTCACGGATCTGCACGAGACTATCTCGCTCGCTTTTGAACTTCGAAGTGAAGATGTTCTCGAGCGATCGAGCGACTTCATCGTACGTGCGGAAGCCGAGGCTCTGCCAGAAGCATTGATCGATATCCTGATCAAGCGGGGAGACTATCAAACTTATCAAGGGGATTTCACGAGTGGACGTGGTGAATTTGACAGGGCATGGGCGTTGCTGTATCACGCTGACCTTAATGAAGCAACAGTCGCAAAGCTCACGGCTGAATTGCACGATGCCGAAGGTCATTTTAGCTGGGATCACGCACGCTTCGAGGAGGCACAAATCCATGCACGTAAGGCCATCGACCTTGCGCGATTACATAACGACAAGTTGCTTGAGGCAGAGTGTTGGACACATCTTGCAGCACCATCGGCAAGCACTGGTGATCTTGCAGGGGTAGTAAGTCATTGCCGAACTGCACTCGAACTCTATCCAAGGGACGAGCTGAAGTTGCCGCTTCGCAAGGACTCC
>JBKJTP010000003.1:0-2724 GCA_046590195.1 Kapaibacterium sp. (SeqCode)
CTGATACTTCGCAAGGGAATGAAGTGCTCTTCTCATTCGATGCAGAGTCAGCTGAAGAGGTAGATGAGATCTGTTCAAAGGTCGAAGCAGCAGGAGGGGACGTCTTCGCGAAGCCAGGATGGAATCAAGGCTGGATGTATGGCTGCGCGTTCACCGATCTCGATGGTCATCGCTTGAATATCCTGCACATGGATTTCAGCAAGATGCCAAAGTAACGTGCACAAAAAAAGGCCGCTGCATCACTGCAGCGGCCTTTGCTTATAAAAGCTAGTTGTAGCTTATGCCTCGCTCAATACCCCACCCGAAGTCACCTTCGTTGAGCTGACGCCGCTGCTGTCATTGCCGGCGCCGCCATAGGTTACATGATCGTGCTTGTATGTTGCAGGACCATTGCTATGAGACTTTGCGAATGCAGCAAGATCGCGCTCGCCAAGATTCACGCCGCCAAAGAAGCTTGGGCGGTTGAAGGTGTCGAGGTTCTTGTTACATGCGATCTGGAAGCATGTGGAGTTACCCTGCTTGGCGATGTCAACAGACCAGCCAAGGAAGATCTCCCAACAACGGAACCACCATTCGCCGTACTTAGCAACTACCTTCTCTTTGTTCGACTGCCAGTTGTGATACCAGCGCTGGATCGTGTAGCTATAGTGAATCCCGATATTCTCTACGCTATGGATCTCGAAGTTCGCACGCTCCAGGCGCTTCGTTACGAAGCTCAGTGGGCAGCTTGCATCTGCACCCGGGAAGATGTATTCACCCATGAATCCACCCCATACGAGTGACTCCTGGTGATAACCTGCGCGGAGACCAGCGATCTGAAGATAGAAGAGACCATCATCCTTCAGTAGGCTGTTGATCTGCTTCATAAACTTTCCGAAGTACTTCACGCCGACGTGCTCTGCCATCTCGAGGCAAGAGATCTTGTCATACTTATCCTGAGGGATCGCGCGGTAATCCATGCGAAGGACGCGTGCACGGTCCTGAACACCCCAACGCTTGATCTGATCATTCGCATAATCAGCACCAGCTTGTGCGATCGTGATACCGGTTGAATCGGTACCATAATGCTTCGCAGTGTGTGCGACGAGTGTACCCCATCCGCAACCGATGTCGAGCAAGCGATCGCCCTTCTTGAGCTGCAGCTTCTGAGATACGAGGTCAAGCTTCTGGTCCTGAGCTGTCTCAAGATCTTCATTGCCCGTCTTAAAGAAGGCAGATGTGTAGATCATGCGATCGCCAAGGAATGCGCCGAAGAAGTCATTGCCGCGGTCATAGTGATCGCGAATGACGCGCTCGTCTTGCGCCTTCGAGTGGATCGTAACCTGCGGAATGAACTGTCCAAGCAAAAACTTGACGTGATGACCGACAAAGTTATAGTTGAAGAAGAGAGTGCGATTCTGGAGAAGCTCCTGCACATCACAAGCGACATCAACTCTGCCGTTCATGTAGTCCTCAATGAATGTCGTGATCGGGACCTTGACGCCATTCTTGTAATTCGAAGCGACCTTCTGGTCCTTCACAATAACTACATCGGTAATATTCTTCGTCTGAACCATAGAAATTTATTCGTGGAAGATAGTAAATTCCTTGCAAGATACGCCATTTTCAGAGAAATCCTTGAAATCTGCTACCTGAGCATTAATTTGCTCATCAGTATTTCAGGGGTTAGCCACGCCTTAGCTGCTAACAATGCTGTGAAAAGGGCAAATTTTCCCTAGCTTGGGTAGTTTTCAGAATATTGATATTCAATACCCTGCCGTGATCTCTCGGCGAGATGCTGTTACGGCAGCTAACCCTCTAGCCATGGCGGTTACGGCTGATCACTTCCGCTTCGGCGGTGTCATTAGATCAGGTACCGGATGAGATAGTCCCACCTTCTTGTTCAGCGCGCGAATGAAGTAGTGAGCGAGCTCAGGATTCAGATGCTTCGATGGCGTGTGCACAAAGAAGTAGAGCGACTGTAGTCCTTTATCGATCCACATGGTGATCCGATCCGCCCACTGATCCAGACGCTGAAAGTCAGACTTGTGCAGATCATGCCCATCGAAGCGGATGAACGCGGTAGGAGTTGTCAGCCCCATGTGGCACACATCGCGTCTCCCTGAAGGCTCGAGGATCACCGTGCCGATATTTTTTCGTCGCATGTTCTCGAATAGATCGTCACAAGCGCCTGTGCCATTGAACCATGCCTCGTGCCGAAGCTCGATGTGAAGCGGGATCTTCTTATCCCATCGATCAACGAAGGCAAGCAGATCATCAGCGCGGTCAGGCTTGAAGGTCGGATGGAGTTGGAGAAATGCGACGCCTAAGTGATCACCAAAGCAGTGCATCGATCGGGTGACCTCAACAAAGGCCTCGTGATTCTTGCCTAGTGGTTTCGTACGTGCGAGCTGCTGCGGCACCTTCGGGCAGAAGACAAAGCCCGGCGGCACATCCGCGAGCCATTGCTTCAACTCATCGTCCTCGGGCATACCATAGCCTGAGGCGTTCAACTCGATCGCGTTGAATTGCCTCGAATAGAGCTTGAGAAAGTCTCGTGGCTTCGTGCCCTTGGGATAGAGCCTCCCAACAAGTTTCGGCTCTGCCCACACAGGGCAGCCAACGTGGATCTTACATTCCTGCTTCCTGCCCCCAAGCACTTCGCCAGTGATGGCGTGATCAGGCGGCAGCTTGAACCTGACCCCATCCACATTTTCGAGGCGACCGAATTCCATAGGTTGTTAA
>JBKJTP010000007.1:0-10549 GCA_046590195.1 Kapaibacterium sp. (SeqCode)
CAAATCGCTCTGCTATCAACTTCCTGCCGCGATCGTGCCTGGCGTCGCTTTGATCGTCTCACCCCTCATCGCCTTGATGAAGGATCAGGTAGACCGTCTGAACAGGCTTGATATCCCAGCCGTAGCTCTTAACAGTACGCTGTATTATTCGAAGATGAAGCAAGTCTTCGAGCGAGCGGAGAAGGGCTTGATCAAAGCTTTGCTTGTTTCGCCGGAGCGACTTGAATCAGCTAAGTTTCGCGAGGAGCTTTCTCGACTGCCGATCTCTTTCATCGCCATCGATGAGGCGCATTGCATCAGCGAATGGGGACATGATTTTCGCACAAGCTATCGGCGGCTGACGCAGATGTACGACATCTTCGATGGCAAGCGTCCACCCGTCATAGCCCTTACTGCAACAGCGACACCCGAGGTCCGTAAGGACATCATCAAGCAACTTCAACTCGATTCTCCGCTCGAGATCGTTACCGGATTCGTCCGCGAGAACATTCAGTATGGAGTTCTGACGAGCTGCGATAAAGATCTACGCACGGTAGACATGCTTCGTGGACTCGATGGCAGCGCTATCATTTATGGCTCGACACGAAAGAGTGTTGAAGCATTGGTGCCAAAGTTAGCGAAGCAAGGCATCACAGCGGTCGCGTATCACGGCGGGCAACCAACGGAGTTACGTCGGAGGATACAAGACCAATTCCTGAAGGGCGATGCAAAGGTGATCGTGGCAACCAGCGCCTTCGGGATGGGCATCGACAAAGCAGATGTCAGAGCCGTCATCCATTACGATCTTCCATCAACGCTTGAAGGTTATTACCAGGAGAGTGGCCGCGCCGGACGTGATGGCAAGAACGCGTTTGCGGTAATGCTTTATAATGAAGGTGATACGAGAAGCCACGAATACCTGATTCGACTCAGTACACCAAGCGACGCAGAACTTCGCAATGTGTATGGAGCGCTACACGACATAGTGCAAAATACGCTTGGCAACGTCCACCAGTCTTCCTTCATCGTCGACGAGGGTAACATCTTGCGCCGTATCGTGCAACCACAGGCATCGATCGAACGCATTCTCGATGTGCTTGAAGAGGAGGGTTACCTCTATAACCATCGCTGGCAGATATCCCATCAACGAAGCTCTGTGCGCTTCCTCGCGGCTCGCGGACGCTTCGAAGAGATCAGCTTCCGCACGCAGAAGCGCGGAATGAAGACCGCTGTAGACGCTCTGATGCGAAGCGTTGGTGCGGATGGATTCAGTCGTGAGGTCGATCTCGACGAGGATCAGATCCTCGAAGACTTTCCGCTGACTAGTACGGATTGGAAGGACTCGCTTCGCATACTGGAGTCGATGGGAGCGATCGAGTATCGTGTCCAGCCTCGGGTCAAGCCGGGCAACAAAGCGTTCGTGATCACACTGCTTGGCGAACGGGTACCGACGAACAAGCTTCCGTTGCGGATGAAGTTCTACGAGCAGCGCCGCGACAAAGCACTTGAGAAGCTCAGTAAAGTTGTCGAGTACGCAACGGAATGGGATTGCCGTACTCGGACGATCCTCAACTACTTCGGAGATCCTGGATCGAAGACATGCGGCTCCTGTGATGTCTGCCGCGCAGGATCACGCGAAATTATTTAAGTCCAAGTGAATCGCGTATCGTCTGATAAGCGAGAAGGGCATGGTTGGGCTTCTCCGCTAGTTCAACAGACATCCTGACATACTCCGCGGAGTCTATCTCGAAGGCCTTGTACACAGAGTCAAGCGTTCGTCCCAGCTGTAGCGAATCGGTGCTTTTGTCAGTCGTAGCGCGTGCTTTCATGACAGCTAGCGTAATTTGCACATAGCGCTCCTCGTCGTCGGTGAGGCTCGCCTTCTTTGTGCATGATACACAAAGAGCGCTCGTCACAAGAATAGCGATCAGAAGCCTCATAGTGCTGCAAGCCCTGCTTGAATGTCGGCCAGAAGATCTTCAACATCCTCGACGCCACAACTTAATCTTACGAGGCCTGGAGTGATGCCTAGTTGAAGTCTACGCTCTTCAGGCACCGAACCATGCGTCATTGTGACCGGGTGGCAGATGAGAGATTCAACACCGCCAAGTGACTCGCCAAGAGTGAAAAGTTGAAGCTTTTTCGCAAATTTCTTCGCATTCTCGATGCTGCCCAGTTCGATCGAGATCATGCCGCCGAATCCCCGCATCTGTTTCTTGGCAAGTTCATGCTGCGGATGGGAAGCCAGCCCTGGATAGAATACTTTCTGCACGCGCTTGTCGCTCGAAAGATGCTCGGCGATCATCATCGCGTTGTTGGAATGTGCTGTCATGCGCAAGGCCAAAGTCTTAACACTTCGCAGCAGGAGCCAGCAATCGAATGGTGCGGGAACAGCACCCACTGAATTCTGATAGAACTTGAATTGCTCAGCAAACTTATCGTTCGAGGTGACGAGAGCACCGCCGATAAGATCGCTGTGTCCTCCGATGTACTTCGTCACAGAGTGGATCACGACATCGATACCGAAGTTGATCGGGTTCTGCAGGAAGGGTGACGCAAATGTATTGTCGACCATGCTGATGAGACCATGCTCCTTTGACAGGTCAGCTACGCCCTTGAGATCCGTGATGCTCATCATCGGATTGGTTGGGGTTTCAGTGTAGATGATCTTGGTCTCAGGCCTGATCGCTTTGCGAATGTTCGCAATGTCGGTCATATCGACGTACGAGAAGCTTACTCCAAATGGCTCAAGGATCCGTGAGAAGTAACGGTATGAGCCGCCATACATATCGCTTGCCGCAATGACATGGTCGCCGGACTCCGCCAGTGACATTGCACACGCTATTGCCGACATTCCGCTTGCGAATGAGAAGCCGTACTTGCCATTCTCGAGCGCGGCAAGGTTCTTCTCTAAAGCGACACGCGTCGGATTGATCGTGCGAGCATAATCATACGTGACAGGTTCACCTAATTCCTTCTGAGCATAAGTAGAAGTCTGGAAGATCGGTACCGTTACCGCCCCGGTGACTTCCTCGGGCTCCTGCCCAACATGGATCGCCTTTGTGCTAAAACCTGACATAACGTGCTTGTGGTGGGTTGATCAGATAAATTCAAGTACGTCGTGACGCGTCACGATGCCGGCTGCGCGACCGAACTCCTCGATCACTAAGGCAGGGCTGTTCTTCAGTAACGCCAACGCGCTCTTCATATCAACAGCTTCATCGACAACAGGGAAGCTCGGCTCCATCACTTCGATGATCGGCGAATCAAGGACCTCGCGATCCTCAAGTGCCTTTGCCATCAGCCGGCTTTCGCGAACCGACCCGACAGACTTGCCCTCACTATCGATAACAGGCAATTGTGAAAGTCCATTGTGATCCATCTTCTCGATCGCTTCACGAACTGAATCGTGAGGGGAAACAAGGATGAGTGCTGCGAGGCCACGCTTCTTGAGGTCGGCGATCATACCGATCGACATTCTTTCAGGCTCCAGCAATCGCTTCTCTTTCAACCACTCGTCCGAGTGATGCTTCGTCAAATAGCGCTCTCCGGTATCAGCTATGATCACGACGATCACGCTACCGTCGGGTGCTTTCTCCGCTACTTTGTTCGCGGCCCATACATTCATACCGCTGGAGCCTCCGCAAAGAACTGCTTCTTCTCTAGCCAGACGACGAGCCATCATAAAGGCTTCTTTATCGGGCACGTTGATGATCTCGTCAACCAACTTCAAATTCAGGTTTTGTGGAATGCGTTCTTGCCCAACACCTTCGATGAGGTACGGAAGTGCCTCGACCAATCTATTCGTCTCGAAGTACGTCTTGATCGACGAGCCGACAGGATCGGCAGCGATGATCTTGATATTCGGATTCTTCTCCTTGAGGAATCGCGCTGTACCGCTGATCGTACCGCCGGTACCAATGCCTGCTACGAAATGGGTGATCTTGCCTTCGGTCTGTTCCCAGATCTCCGGTCCAGTGCCGTGGTAGTGCGATTCAGGATTGACCGGATTATCGTACTGATTTAACATCAACGCATTCGGGATCTCCTGCGCAAGTCGTTGTGCGGTGTTGTAGTAGTACTCAGGTGAATTCGACTTAGCAGCGCTGGATACCACAACGACTTCGGCTCCCAATGCTTTGAGGTAACGGACTCGCTCGATGGAGGCCTTGTCCGTCATGACGAAGATGCATTTGTAGCCCTTCTGATTTGCGGCGAGCATCAGGCCAATGCCTGTGTTGCCGCTCGTTGGCTCGACCAGTGTTCCGCCTGGCTTGATCTTGCCCGTCTTCTCGGCATCCTCGATCATTCGGATCCCGATCCGATCTTTGACAGACCCGCCTGGATTGAACTGCTCCAGCTTCGCCAGGATCAGCGACTTGTTGTTCTTCGAAGTGACCTTGCTGAGCTCAAGGAGTGGAGTCTTGCCGATGAAATCGATGATCGACTTTGCGTATTGCATTCAGGCTGAGCTAAAAAATTAGGGGAGAAAGGAGTTGATCGGTGGGCTATAACACCCCGGAAAAGAAAAAGCTCAGCGACAAATGCCGCTGAGCTTTAAGATAATTCTGGACCGAATTATTTTGACACGCTGACAGTGCGGCTGTACGTCTCGCCACCGACGAGAAGCGTCACAACGTACGTTCCAGGAGCGAGGTTTGCGGCGTTCAACTCTGAAGCGTAAACACCAACCTGGTGCGCACCGCTCTCGAGGGTCATGACGTCCTTACCCAGGATGTCCGAAACCTTGAGTGTCACGTCGCCTGGTGTTGCGATGTGATAGACGATGCTGCTCGAGTTAACAAACGGATTCGGATAGCTGCTGGCAATGCCATTGCTCGTCGGCGTACCAGTAAGCTTTACAGCTCCTGCAGATCCGATCGCAAATGATGCAGACTTGATCGTCACGTTCTCGTTGCTTGTCAAGCGAAGGAATGCGTTAGCGACATTCTGGTCAGGTGTTGTCCAGGTGAAGCTGGTCTCGCTGACAGGTATGTTGTTCTGAATCATGCTCCATTGTGTGCCGCCGTTGGACCACTCGAGCTTCAGTGTGCTACCGAGATCTCCTTCTGATGTCCATGCGACTTCAATAGGAGTGTTGCGAATAACTGGGTCACCACCATTGACAATGATCGAATTGATCGTGCCGAGCGGAGTGATCGAGAACGACCCGCTGAGGCCAGTCACTGAACCGTTAGCATTGCTGACGCGAACTTGCACAGCAGGCGCATCAACATTTGGGATTGTCCAATTGTAGCTCGTCGAGCCATTGGTGATCGTTGTAATGTTGCTCCACTGCGTGCCGTCGACGGAGTACTCGAGCTTAGCCGACGTACCGAACTCGCCAGTAGTTGTGAACTGGATCATGTATTGCTTGCCTGGGCGAAGCTTCTCACCAGCTGTCGGCTGAATGACTTCAGCTGTTACCGGGATCGGAGCGATCACCAGGAATGACTCAGAGGTCGAGGTGATCGAAGCAGCGGTCGCATCAGTGATGCGGATGATCACATTCTGACCCATTGCTGCTTCAGGGATCGTCCAATTGTACGGTGATGCAGTCAGATCTGTTGCGATCGGCTCCCACTTTGCGCCGCCATCGATCGAGTACTCAAGCTTGACCTTCGTCGTAGCACCCTGCTTTGACCAGATGATCATCGCTGGCTTGTCGCCTTCGATCTCCGTGCCCGGAGCTGGAGTGACGGTCCAAACTGCGTTCGGTGCCGTCTCTGGCAGTGTTCCTACATGTGCAGTCTGATCTGCATTCATGATGAACTGATACTTATTGCTTTCATACCGGCGGCTGACAAATGCCTTCAAGCGCAGCTTCGCTTGATTCCACTCGCCATTGATGCTGGTTACAGTATAATGTTTCTTGATCGGATAGGTATTGACAGCTGTCGTAGTACCCATTGCGAATTGATCACCCATCACGTTGGTGCGTACCGCACGCACAACGTTCTGATGCGAGAAGTCAGCGATCGTCTCAACTGTCTGCGTCTGAGGGTTTGCGTAGGTCTGATCTGCGAGTACATCATCTTCTGTTACTGCAACGAAGAGAGTGTACTTTGCTGTGTCTTCCTTCTCCATCTTCGAGAGTGGAAGCAACGGAGACACTTCGACATCAAAGTCGATCTTCGTACCAACGATCGTTACGTTCGTGATGCGAATGTCAGCTTCAGGAGCTTTCTTTGCTTCATCAACCGCCCACCTGTATGTTGGGACGTTCGGTGACCAATTGTAATTGGGAAAAGCAAAGAGTCTGTCGCCGAGAATTGTAGGATACGAGTTGATCCCGAATTCCTTATTCGCGAGCTGGACACCAGGAGGGATCTCCATCGGATCTCCGCCGCCAACGTGCCATGCGAATTCAACAACCCAATCACCCATGCGATGCTGGATCGAGTCCATCACCCATGCACCGATAGGGCAGTACTGGCACCAAGTGCCGGTGAATTCATCGAGAACGACCTTGCGCTTGAAGTCCTGCTGCTGCGCTGTCGCAGTAGAACTAAGCGAGAATGCAAAGAGAGCGATCAGCAGGCCAAAAGCCAACTGTCGTAAACGGTAGGAATTACTCATAAACGCCTTTCGAGTGTATGTAGGACTGTCAATTGGGATTTCAGTCGGGACCATGGCCGCATGGTGCGGCCGGACCACAGGCGAATATATGAAATTTTTCGGAGCATTCCAACGATTCCTTCAAAAAAAGTGCTGAAATCGAAAGAAAAGTCGAAAGTAGGGGAGTAGGAAGCAGTATGCTTTTCTGCGGGTAGAAATTATTTCAGAAAAAATGACTCCGCCCCTTGACTTTCGTCTTTTTTCTGTTATATTATAGACCCTTGTTGTTTGAAGCTAAGATTCCGGCGGGAGGAGAATGGTGAACGATCGCCAAGCTCTTTTACAAAAGGAAACCTCGGGCGGTGAGAGTTACCCGAGGCTGATTGAGTTGTGTTGTGTCTTCAATTAGCCGGTGAGTGTCCCTACTCACCGGCTTAATTTTTTTGGTTACTTTGAGAAGTAACCGTTAACTTAAGAAGTTAACTTGGTTAACTTGAGAAGTTAACGTTGTCCTAACTATCTTTACGCCGCGTGTTTGGAGATGTTACAGTGAATACTCGCTCATCGTAGGGCATCATTCACTGCCCTTGCTGTAACATGATGTGTTAGCAGTCGGCTACTTGTAAACGACGTTTACTTTGCCTGCGCCGCTTGTGATTCGTAGCGTTAGCACTGGTGCATTCGATTGATCGAAGCCGACGCTTGTTGCATAGCCATCGCGCTTCTTTACGATACCGGTGAAGTTGTACGAGCAAAAGACGCCATCATCGTAGAAGACTTGTAAGCGTCCTGCCGAGGGAGGTATACGGAGAGAGAGTTTGCCAAGGCCAACTGATACATTTGCTTCGAGATTCTTCTTCAACTTGCCACCGAAGTGCAAGCGATACATTCCAAAGCCGCCGTTGAAATCGAACTTCGAAGTGTTGAGAAATCCGATGCCTTCCATCGTAAACTCACCAACACCCGCACTAATACTACACTTATCCATCGAGCCTGGATTCGGTGAGCGTACATAAACGCGCGCTTGATTGGCCCCAGTCTCGAGATTCAGATCCTGCAGCCATAAGCCGCTAAGATCCAGCTCTGACTCTCCAAATCCCATCTCTGCATCAAGCGCAAGTGGAAGCTTCTTTGTCAGGAACAACCGTGTGCTGGTGTTCGATGGAGCGTATGATGCGCGAGTAACAGAGTAGCTGTAGTCACGGCCATCGCCGATGTGATAGACTTCGCCAGCATCGGAGTAGCGATTGTTGCCGCTGCCGATCAGTGAGAAGTTGGAAGTGGCGCGATGAGTGGAAGCGAGTGGCGGCGGCTGTTGCAACGAGCCTTCGTCTTCGCCAACTGTCAGATTCAAAATTCCTGTTGTACCTCGAACGACATAACGTGATCGCATCGATGGCTCTTCGCCGTTATCGCCGTGGCCTTCAAGATAAGCGAGCAAGCCAGTTGAGGATGTCGAGCCAAGAATGAGCGATCCGTATGGAGCGCTGACCTGGATCAACGCGCGCTCTTCACCGCCCTTAAGCGGTATCTCATGCGCGAAGAACTGTCCGACGGCACAGGCAATACCTGTGGCCCCTACGATCGTGCCGAGCGTGATGAGCACCAGTCGGACCGGGTGTCCGGCAATACTGATGTAGCGGAGGGCTAGTGGATTAATGTTTAGCCTGCGGCTCACTAATTCAATGGAGTAACGAAGTTTTCAGAAGTCGAGGATTGGAGGCGATAGCAAGGGTAGAATGCCCTAACCTCATGGGGTACGGTCAAAAAAGCTGGGTTGTTTCAACAGTAGGGACAGAAAAGTACCGTGGGGGCTGGTGGGGAGGACTGAGGTTCGAGGACTGAGTCTTCTCTAAATTCACACACGCATTTGGATCGCAGTCAGCGAAGGGGCCTTGTCGTCATTTCGAGCGCTAGCGAGAAATCTCCTGCGGATCAGCATGAATTCACACACACTACCACACCAATCCTGCCCATCCTTTCGATCCGTGAAATCCGAGTTCAGACAGATGGAGTGTGCACACATAGAGGTTAAGTCTTTATTTTTCAACGATAGGCTTGCAGAATTTGTGGGCTGATCGGTCGGCAGTTCTAAATTCACACACACGAAAGACTTCGAAATGGCGGGCGCCAATGGGATGGATAAATTCACTGCAAATATACGAAATAAAAAGGCAAAAGTCAATACTTTTCAGCATTAAATTATCCACATTCTGCATTGTCGTTGGCGCAGACTTCAGCCCCGGCGTGCTAAATGTTCAAATGCCAACGGCTGAACGGGATCGATGGCCGTGGCTCGCCAGCCTATTTCCTGACTACGTTCACCTGAAAGCTCGGCACGCCGGCTGAAGCCTGCGCCTACATGGGAGGCTAGCTCCAATTTACGCCTTCGGGTGTTGAGGGCCGCCGAATACTCACCCAAGGCCGAACACTCACCCAAGCATGAAGCTTCATTTTCTTCCCGACGACACTGGCTCGGCGCCGCTCATCCGCCTCTTCGACTTTGACACATCTGAAGCTCGGCTGTTGCAGGAGGCATTAGGACGGCTTGCGGGACGCGAGGTCGATTCGCTGGCAATTCATGAGCTCCCATTCGTCGCCGTACTCAACGGCATCGAGTTGACCGCAATGTTCGATGACCGCGTCCGAAACCCCGACAGCGATTTCGCGATCTTGGGAGGAGCCACGACCACCAGTTTCATCTGGCGAGGTACGCAGGAGGAATGGCAGGATCACGTCGGAGTGCTAGAGCCATTCACCGAGCACTGCGATGTAAGTAGCTACGCCTGGCTGACCGATGATCTCGGCGTGCAGTTGCTTGTGTCGTCGAGCGGGAGTTGGTGAACTTCCCGTAGGGCCACATCGCAATGTGGCCGCAATGCGGCAAACGTCATCGAAGCGACCAAGAAGAAAATGTCGTGGCACCGTTTGTGCCACGACATTTTTTCTTCAATCGAAAGATCCAGTCCGCGTCGCGGCCACATTGCGATGTGGCCCTACGGGTACTCACATCTTCTTCGCAAATCCGATCAGCTTCGCCACAGCTTCATTCGTAGGCGCCTCGGCGTAGTAACGGAGGAGGGGCTCGGTGCCCGAAGTCCGGATCATGAGCCAGGAGCCATCAGCAAAGAGATACTTGAAGCCATCCATCGTGACGGTTTCCTTCACCGCTGACCCCGCGATCTTTGTAAAGCCTTCGCGATTCTTTGCGAGGACTTGCTGCTTGCGCTCTTCGGTGGTGTGGAAGTCGAAGCGATCGTACTTATGCGCGCCGAATTCTTTCTCGAGATCGCGGACAAGTTCGCCCAGCGACTTCTTGTAATGCGCGCAGATCTCGCAGAGCAACAGGCCATTGAAGATGCCATCGCGCTCAGGGATATGGATCGAGGGGATGCCGATGCCGCCTGACTCCTCGCCGCCAATGAGCACGCCGCCTTTGAGCATGTACTCGGTGATGTACTTGAATCCGACAGGCGTGCGGATCAGCTCAAGCCCAAACTTCGTGCACATCTTATCGATCATACTCGTGACCGACTGACTCACTACAACACTGCCTCTTTTCTTGCGCACTTCAACCAGATACTTCAGCAGCAGGCACAAGATCATTTGTGAGCTGAAGAAATTGCCGCGCTCGTCGATCGCGCCGATGCGATCGGCATCGCCATCTGTTACGAGGCCAATATCGTAGCCGCCTTCGACGACGAAGCGCGCAAAGTCTTCAGTGTTCTGCGGCAATGGCTCAGGTGGTGTTCCACCGAAGCCTGGATTCCAGACATTGTGCAGGATACCGGCATTGGGCACAAGATGCTCAAGATTGCCGAAGCCCGAGCCATACATCGGGTCGTACGCGATGTTGATCTTCGCCCGCTTTATCCGATTCAGATCGACCAACTCGCGGAGCTTCTCGATGTACATCGTCTTCACATCAAGCTCAACGATCATCTTCTGCTTCTTGAGATCAGCGAAGCTTGGCATTGAGCCATTGTGGAATGCAGCGGTCGTTGCCTTGCGG
>JBKJTP010000034.1:0-3258 GCA_046590195.1 Kapaibacterium sp. (SeqCode)
CGGCACCGACGAGTACAACGCGAAGCTCTCTACCAACCGCGCAAACGCTGTGAAGGGTGAGATGGCAAACCGCATCAAGGGTAAGGTCAAGTCAATGGTCGCGACCGGCTATGGCGAGACCACACCGCTTTACATCAACGACCTCCCAGAGGGACGTTATTACAACCGTACAGTCCAGGTATTGGTCGAGACCCCGATCAACACGCCTCGTCCATAACGGCTATGCAATTGTTGCGAAAGAAGGGCGGCCAAGTGGGTCGCCCTTCTTTTTTGCATTTAGGGTGTAACCATTTGATGTTTGGTAAGTCTCTCTACCTGACGCCACCTGTCCTCGATAAGCCGCAATCCAAAATTTAACAAAGTGGTCTTAGGAAATTCGCGCATAAGGACCGCTCAGGCGATTAACCTCGGGACAGAATCCTTTACTCTCGACTCAGTTGTCGTCGAGGCGAACTCAGATTTCGAGACAATCCCGCAGATATTGCCAGAGGTGGTATCAATGAACGACACCGCCGAGTTTGGCTTCCGTTTCGCCCCTACCAGCACTGGCGCTAAAAGCGTTTGGGCGACTGTGTACACATCCCTCGGCTCTGGCCGGGTTCGCCTGACAGGCGAAGGGCTGGCATCTGGCAGGGTGGGTCTGGGCGAAGGGGCCCTAGAACTCAAGCTTTATCCTAACCCGGCACGCGATATCCTGACCATTTCACTCGATCCTGTACTCCTTGGATCCAGCAACTCGATCCGAATTTCCGACATAAATGGCGTGGAAATGCTGAGGTCGGCCATTTCGGGCCAGAATGGCGTCCCGATGGAATTGGACATCCGATCGCTGGCAAGTGGGAGCTACATGCTGGAGCTCCAAACCCATGCAGGAGAGACGTTGTGGCGCAAGTTCACGATCTCACGCTAGGACCTGGCAAACAGATTCAGAAATTTCTGTAACCCTTCAGAGTGCTCGGCGTCCTCATTCTGCAAGGTGACGATCTACGCTGATCTTTCAGGCAAGCAATCAGGTGCGAAGGGTTCGCTTCTCCCAAAGCTTTTGGGGGATTCGAAGGCGGTTGAGATGACAGGGAAGGCGCTCCAAAACGTGCAAGCCAGTATTCGTCGCAACTGAGTTTCGGAACTCATCGCTTTTGGTGGTGCTTGTTAAATCACGTTAATCTCGGCATGGCGCGATCTCCAGATCGGCCCGCCCTTCATTCCTGCACGTTTTTACGGCAATGGCCGCCCGGAGCTACGCTGCTCCATCTTGCGCGATTTCCTTGTTGTTCGTACCGCACAAGTTCTGCGGCGGTAAGTTTTTTTAGAGTGTTGTCCGCATCGCTGCGCGTTCGCAAAGCCTCAATTGCTGTTCGCTGGCGATAGACTTTTTTGTTAGATCACACATTTCCTTAGATTCCAATGGAGACTGGGCCTATGAATAAGCGTCCCGCTTCTTCTATCCTGACCAGCGCCTTAATGGCGATGGTGCTTCTCGTATTCGGTTGCTTTTTCTCAACGCCGGTAGCGGCGCAGAGTCCTCGCATCGTACATGAGATCCTCAAGGACACGAAGCCAAAACAGTCCATGGGGCGCGACCTCTGGTTCGCCATGGCTGAGAATTACGAATTACAGCAGGGCGGTAAGTATTACCAGCTCTATGTTGCATCGCCAGCAAAGACGACAATTAATGTTGCGCTCGGCAAGGCCAGCAGCAGGAAATTCCCGATCAATGCGCTGGAAGTGTTGGTCTTCGATATTCCTCTCGCTTGGGAGTTGACACAGAGCGCTGTCGTCGAAGATAAAGCTGTACATGTGTGGTCGGAAGATGCCGATCTCACGGCCTATCTCCTCTCGCGTAATCCTGCGACGAGCGACGGAATGTATATCATTCCTAGCATTGGCTGGGGTACTGAGTACGTTGTAGCAGCCTTCGCGTCGTACGCTTATCTCCCAGGCTATGAACTCCCATCGGAGTTTGTCGTCATCGCGAATCAGGACAACACTGTCGTAACGATCGATCCATCGACGGATCTTCGCGAAGGTATCAGCTCTGCTGTTGCCTACCCGCGCAAGAAGAAGTTTACCGTTACCTTGAATAAGGGTCAGGCTGTGCAGTACCAGGCCTCGGCAGCGAATGGTAACATGGAAGATTACGACGTTACCGGCACGATCATCACTTCGACAAAGCCTGTTGGCGTCGTTGGTGGTGTTATGTGTGCGAACGTACCAGCAGAAAATCCCTACTGCGATCATATCTGCGATATGATCCCGCCAACCCGTACATGGGCGACTACCTATTACACAGCTCCCTTCATCAACCGTAAGGGTGGTGATGGTATGCTCGTGATCGCCAAGGAAGATAATACGACTATCGTGCGTACGAGCGCCTCCGGAGCACGCACGCACGCGGTGCTCAATAAGTGGCAATCTTATATGCGCCACGACATCGACGAAGCATCGATGTGGAGTTCGGATAAGCCATTCCTTCTCGTGCAGTATTGCAACAGTACGGACTATCCAGATCCAGGTTCGAACAACGGTATCGGTGATCCGAACATGACCGTTGTCAATCCTGCCGAGCAGTACGCACCGTACGTACTTTTCCAGACCCCGAAGATCAGAACGGGAACCCAGTTCAGAAATTACATTAACGTCATTGTTAACAAGGACGCCATTAACTCAACGAAGTTCGACGGACAGAATATCGCCGGTAAGTTTGGTGCCCTGAATCTCCCGGGTACGAACTATATCATCTACCGAGGCAGCGATATCCAGCCAGGTGCGCACACTATCGAGTCCGACAGCGGCGTTGGTGTTTACATCTACGGCTATGGCTCGTACGACTCATACGCATGGACTGGAGCGTTCGGAACGCGTACCTTCCAGAGCCCTGATATTGTAGCTCCTGAGGTCTCGACTCCAACCGAGTGCTTTACCGCTAATATCAAACTCAAGGATGTGCACGTCGATGCATCGAAGCTCAATGCTATCGATCTCGATTCGATCTACAACTTTACGTTCGAGCTCGATGAGTTCTGGCAGGCAGGTGCTGGCAAGGATTCTTCGTTCTACACGATCAATGTTGTAGATCAGACGAAAGAAGCGTACATCAAGGTAGTTGTTTTTGACGCAGCGGGTAACACCACAACGATCATTAGCAAGTACACGCCGCAGATCGCTACGATCGAGCCACCGATCACGGACTTCGGTCAGGTCGTTTCAACGCCAGTTGATAAGATCGTCACGATCACGAATACGGGTACAACCGATTTC
>JBKJTP010000091.1:0-20602 GCA_046590195.1 Kapaibacterium sp. (SeqCode)
GATTGCTATTAGGGCTATTCGATACCAAGTAACCGGTGGCAGGATCGGCCATCGTGAGCCAGTTCAAACCCCAAGGCTTGGGATTCAGGATGATTGGAATTCTGGTCCATGTCGCTCCTGCATCATCGGATCGTAGGAGGTACGGTAGTAGGCTCCCGAAGAAACCTTGGTCTGGATCGTCTTTAGGACGGTCAGACGCGAGCACAAGTACGAGATCCTTTGTCGGCCTTGCAATGGAGTGATACCAGCGGGTGATCCAATCACCTTCTCCCGGCAGCATATTTTCGTTCAGATTGAGATTGCGATCCTTCAACGCAACTCTCCAAGTAAGTCCGCCATCGTCTGAGAGATGAACTCTGTTCGATGAGTCTAATCCCGACTCACTGCTCACAACCCCGATGAACTTTGGGCTTCCCTTTGATAGACCATTCAATACGGGCTCACTAAAACTGCCGTTCGCTATGAAGCGCCATTCGGGGACAAGATCGACTTGAGCGTGCGACGAAGAAGCGACGAAAGCGAATATGAGCGAGTATAAGGAGACGAGTTTGAGCATTCAAGTTACAAGTAGTTGTCGTGAGATTGTACGAATTAACACCTGCCTATTGTCAGAGTTACATGCCAGCAAAATAATAACTGAACAAGGTACCTTACTTCCAGCCACATTAACGCCTTGCCGATTAATGATTCAAGGGTGCCGTTCATGGTGAAGAGTGTAAGTCAGCTAGAACGATGGGCTTAAACCGCAGTCATATTGTGGTCGTTGAACCGCGCGAATTGGTGGTACATCAAGAGATAGGATGTACTTAATCTGAGGGGTTAACGACTGTTTCTGCCCTCTCAACTCTGATCGACGCAGGGTAAAGGCCAAAAGCGGGAAAGGTCAGTCTGAATTACACCACGACTTCATGCACAATCGTGTCAGTGGTGTACAGCGAAGTTAAGATTCATTGTGAATCTAGGAGAGGCGCATTGTCAGACGGGCTAACAAAGGTAGTATGTCGAGTGGACGGAATATAGAGGTGAGAATCATGATCATGCGATCTGAGAATCAAGTTATTCTAGGTGACAGAACCAATCATCGGTACTATTGTGTCAATGAGGACCATGTTAATCTGTATATTAGGATCGCTTATAGGACTTACCTTATCTCTATTGATCAGTACATCGTCTTCTTTTACTACTCCAACACTCTTATGTCATCATTCCCTTCATTGCATTCACTTGTTTGGAGGGCTTGTTACTACATGAAGAGGTAAGGTGAACTATGCCCTCAAGTTGTTATGAATAAGAAAAAGCACGAAGAATATCTAAAATCATCACACTGGCAACACTTTAGGATTGGGTTGTTGAAAACGGCAAAAGGTTGTCATGTCTGCCCGGCAAACCTAGACCTGCTTGTTGCACACAAATGGTACAGGCGACCCAAAGACAAGAAGAGTGTATACTATTCCGAGAAACGATCAGACGTGGTGGTGCTCTGTCGTAGTTGTCATGATCAGATAAGGGAGTGGAAGCTATTCTCAGTCCTCAACCGGAATAAGATACTTAATCTTGATCAGCTAGAGAGGGCAGTCGAAAAGTCAAAGGCTCTACGAGCTAAGCAGACGTCTGCACAAGAACCGTCAATTCTGGAAGTATTCAAGAAACGATGTCGTGCCGCAGGAATTCATTGGCTCTCCGAATCATCCCTGAAGCAGAGGGTTCTACGTAGCAAAAAGAATACATTTGAGAAGCTAGCTAAGAATCTTCGAGGGAGGAATTTCCAGATCGCCTTAGTCCAGAGTCAGCAACGGACAAGAGATGGGCTCTTGCTTCTGGAATTAATGCCTATTGGGTCCAAGACGTATGACGAGATGTCCAGCACGGTCTGCAAGCTACTTAGAGACATTGCGATGCCGTTTCGGGTAATTGATTATCGACACGTCGCCATTGGTGAGAAACTATGTGTTAATCCCGTGTTTACTTCATAAAACCTTGCCCGGTGCCTTAAAGAACCTTACAGGCGCGACTCTATTTAATAGATAAGCGAGGCTATGATAGCGTTTAATGATCAGCAACTAGTAATCAAACCCAATATCGTTACCTGTGGACCGCAAAGACATAAATCCAGAAAGCATGTTATCTGAGTCGGCGACATTCCGCCCGGTTGGAGAATCGCATACTGCCATTATTGAAGTTATCGAACCGATGGCACAATTGGTCGGTGAGGATAAATTAAATCATGCCGTTGCCCCAATGGTACATAATCTCTCGGTCGATATTACACCTGATGACAAAATTCGTTTTGCAGTGACGTTTGACTACCTCGGTACAGATGAGAGTTGGTCACCAATTGAGATTCCAAGGAAGCAGGTTCAGGAGCTATTTGAGTGGCTCAAACAGCATGGTGCTTTTTAGTCAATCTTTTCAGTAAGGATGACAGAAGTCTCGGTTTTCTGCACAATTATTGCGCTCCGATGTTCACTCTCATTATTGATCTCAAAACGAGCAAGAGTGCAGTCGCCTCAGAACTACAATGTGAGGGGCTGCAAGAAGCTTTGGATGCCTATTGGCAAGTTTGGAAGGACGCTATGGAGGGTGCGAGCCGATATGTCTCCCATTCTTATGTCACTGACCAATCTGGCTTAGAGGTCTGGACATTTCCAGAAGGTGATGATAAGCTAGCGCGACTCAGATAGTAAAGTGGTTGCTACTCAGGTCTACCATAGTGTTGCTGGTCGATCTCCGCTGTCCACATTGTGTCCAGAACACCGGTAAAGTCAGGGAGGTCTAAGTAGATGTCTCATCATCATAACCGATGAATTTCTGCCATTCTGGGGAAAGCTTAGGGGTCGAAACTTGTTGCGAACAAATCCCTCCCTCGCTACAAAAAAGCGTAGACCCCGAAAGTAGACTTTCGGGGTTTTCTTTTTTATTACTCTAGGTCTCATCAGTGCCATTCACCATCTCTCACACGATCACTGCATTCCCGATCAAGCGCTTCTTTCCGCGCTTGCCGCTCGATGCGTTGATGATCGGCGCGACAGGGCCTGATCTCGAATACCTCTACAACCTCCGAGTACACGGGAAGTACTGGCATACGCTCGAAGGCCTTCTGATCGGAGCAGTGCCGGTGTGCCTCGTGCTCGTCTTCCTGTGGCGCAAAGCTGTTTATCAAGCGCTGCTCTCATTGCTTCCGAATCTTCGTGAAACAGGCAAAGTCCCTTCGCGTCTAAATGCTCCGATAGGATACACTATCATCGCTGTCATCATCGGAGGGTTGACACATCTTGTGTGGGATTCCTTCACACATTTCGATGGCTGGGGTGTTCAACTGTTGCCACATCTACTTGTGCCGTTCGTTGGGATGCGGCCGGTTTATGTCTGGCTGCAGGATCTGAGTTCACTGGCTGGTGTGATCGTTCTCACGATGAAGATGCGCGAAGTCTGGACGATGCATCGGTCTTCACTGACTGCCATTGATCGGAAGCGGCTATTTGGTCTTGTAGCGATCGTCTCATCACTCAGCATGATTGGTGGTGCGGTCAACGCCGTTCGATGGCATGATGAGCGGATGGGGATCGTGCTTGGGCAGTTCGCGATCGGAGGCATGGCTGCATTCGTCGTGATCTGCGCGTTTCTTAGTGCGATGATACTCACAGTCCGATGGTGGATCTACCGAAGACGGATCACATCAAATGAAGTTGCTTAGTAACAGATGGTTGACGCATTAACGCACTCTCGCCTAACGCAGATCGATCGCATTGGGTCGATCGAATCGATCTCGCTGCTCATTCTGCTGCTCATCGCTATGCCGATGAAGTATATCTGGGGTGACCCGCGTCTGGTGCGCTGGGTCGGGATGATCCATGGCGTCCTCTTCATGGCGTATGTCGCGATCGTCGTTCGAGCACATGCGGAAACACGATGGAAGATGAGCTACACGTTTTGGGGCGTCATGTCTTCATTCATTCCGTTCGGCCCGGCAATTTTCGTGAAGCGGATGCGGCAGCACGCTCGATAGAATCTATTCGATGTAGTGCGGCACGAACCGGCTCTTGTTCGTCGTGATGAGGCTATCGCCTTCACGGATGCCGATGCCTGCGGGCTCCTGCCCGATGATCCACGATCCGATAACGGGGAAGTTGCCGCCATGCGCAGGAAGCGGTGAGAACTGCTGATAGATCACGCCTTCCTTGCCGTAGTCCCCGCCGGTGATCTCAGTGTTGCCCCCAGCTATGATCTTGATGTTCGCGCCTTCGCGTGAGAGCAGCGGCTTGATCACGCAGTTATCAGCGATCGACTTCTTTCGCGGATCGTCCTCGAAGAACGCTGGCAGCAGGTAAGGATTATCAGGGAACATCTGCCATAGCACTGGCAACAGCCCCTTATTACTCAGTAGCATCTTATACGGTGGCTCGATCCAATATGCGTCGTTCTTCGGATCGAGGAGATTGCCAGCAAATTCTTCGTTCGCTAACCACTCCCATGGATAGAGCTTAAAGAGATTGACGATCAATCGATCTTCATCATCGACCCACTCCGAGTTCTTCGCATCCCATCCAAGTTCTGCGATGTCGATGAATGCAGTCTCGTGACCGGCTTGCTCCGCAGTGTCTCGAAGGTATTGCGTCGTGATCGCATCTTCGACCGAACCTTGAATCGCAGTGAAGTGAATGCCGCCTTTTTTTAAATAGGGACGCAGATACCTCCAGTACTCGATTAGCTTTTCATGTATCGAGTTGAACTGATCTTTGTTGGCATCGTGATCTTGCAGCCAATACCATTGGATGACACCGGCTTCAAGCAAACTCGTCGGCGTATCAGCATTGTACTCCAGCATCTTCGGTGCTGAAATACCATCATACGCAAAATCGAATCTGCCGTAGATCGATGGCCATTCTTCCTCCCATGAGCGCTCGATGATCGGTATGAAGCGTGGGTCGATCGCAAGCTTGGAGTAGAGCTTCCTATCGATGATGTATTGCGCGGCTTGCAAGCACATCTGATGCAATTCAGCTGTGGCTTTCTCGAGCTGAAGCACTTCATTCATACGCAGCGCGTAGCAGGCGCGCTCGTCCCAATAGATCGCGTCGAGGCTATGGTAAAGGAAGCCGAGTTGCTCGACCTTCTGCACCCAATCAGTGCGAGGAGTGATGGAAAGACGTCTCAAAGGGTGTGGACCATACTGAACGTGGAGAAGCTAAGCGGAAAGTGGTGAGGGCTGCGCGACTGGCTGTATCGCGGGGAGGCCTTCCGCGGCACGGCGCTCGATCAAGAACTTCGGATCAAATGAGAGCCTGCGTGTCTGTGGTGACTTCATATCGATCATTCGCCAGAACGGCGCGATCTCATCAATGGACCTTCCTGCTTCATGCTGCTCATAAGCATTTTCCGCAACGATGCGGACGAAGATGCCTGTGGTAACAGGGCAGGTGTTATCGGACTTGTATTCAGCAGCCAGGTCTCTGCGCATCTTCATGATCGGCGTGTGTACACCGTAAGGAAGCTGGCGGATATACTCCTCAGCGATCGTAGGAGTCGCGATGAGCACTGTGCTTCCAAGCGGAATGTCGGCATACTTGCGATCGGATACCTCGACCCTGGCAGACGTATGCGGGTTCATCTTCTGAGCCCACGTCTTCTTGATATAAGGCATTGGTTGATCTGCTAAAGTAATACAAAAACCTGGCGCGAGCGAGCTTAAGAGGGATTAAAGCTTGTGCTCAAGAACGGGCGCTGGCGCTATATCCCATGCGGCCGAATCCGCCGCGAGAGACTGCGCTCGAGTACCCGCTCGTCGCTGGAGTGGTTCGTGTGAAATACCGAGGCTGCGAACGATAGAAGTTGCTGCCGCCCATCGCGCCATAGCCATAACCATTGAACATGCGGCTCACCAAAAACCAGGTGAGTAATCCACTGCCATAGTTTGAGTAGACCATGCCCGGCTCATTGGCCTTTCCGGCGTACGAGTACTCTGAATAGGGGTCGTTAGCAGGTAACTCCTTCTTCTCAGGCGCGCAGGAGGATGCTGCGACAGCAATGCCTGAAAGGATGGTCAACGTGATCTGCTTGCTCTTCTTCACTTCGTTCTTCTACTAAACTTCGTTACTTCTAATCTCTGGGCTTTTTGATCGCTACGCGTCTAGTTCTTCAAGGAGTCGACCTTGAACAGCATGTTATACTGTATTGGGACCGTCTGCTGCGAGCTCTTGCCATTTTCATCTTCGATCGACACGCTCTCCATCCCGAGGTCGGGGAGGGTGTCACGCAGCGTATCTACGCCGATGAGCTGGCCCTTATGATAGAGGCTCTTGTGCAGGTGTACAACGAACCGGCCATCGCCGAGCCGTACTGTCTTAGCGACAAGCTCGATGGCATTCTGCTTCACGATCTGCACATTGGTGACCTGCTTTGGCTTGTCTTCAGCGCAACCTGAAAGCAGTATGAGGGCGGCGAAAGCAGAGAAAAAGGGGAGAAAGCAATTCTTCATAGCAGGGGTACTACCCGTATTGTGGGGTAAATGTTTCATTTCTGGCCATTGAGGGTGCCCAGAGGGTGGCCAGAGGGGAAAGTTAATGAAAAGAAGTGTCTAAATCCAGTGTCGTCGCAAATTTGTACATAATTTGCATACCGGTGAAGCTTGTCTAATACTTGTTCAAGCTTCGACCTTTCCTAAGAACCTCTTTTTCCCTAGGCCCGAATCACACACGGCCATGAATGTACTTTTAACATCCTCGGACCCTTCGTCGGTCGAGCAGGCGCTCCAGAGCGCAGGACATGCCTGCACGATCGCGACCACGACGACTGCTTTGAAGCGGTTGAGAAACTCTGCGTCCGATTGTAACGTGATCGCATGCGAGAACGAGGCCACGCTTGGGCTATGGCTCACAGGCCTGAAGGAGTTCACGACGCCTGCATCCTTCGTTGTGGTCTCTCACTCGGATGAGGTGCTGGCAACCGCGCTCCGCTCCGGTGCTGCGCAAGTGTGTCGAGCAGAGTCACTGTCGCTATTGCCCGCGATGCTCGAGCGCGCGTGTGCGATCGGAAGTCTCGAGAGATCCGCGAATGCGCTGATCGGCAAAGTGTCTAATCTTGAGGACGATAACACATCGCTTCTGGAGAATCTCATCGATGTAGTGACCGTGCTCGATATCAAAGGCACGATCACTTACGAGAGCCCTTCGGTCAAGCGTGCACTAGGATACGAGCAGCCTGATCTTGTCGGACGCAATGCGTTCACACTGATCCATCCGCTGGATGTGCCTCGCGTCCTTCCCGTATTCATGCTGGGTGTCGCCACGCCGGGTTCTCCCTTGGCCGCGAAATTCCGGTTCAGACATGCGGACGGATCCTGGGCGTACCTTGAGTCGCTCGGTAAAGCGATCTATACACCTGACGGCATGCGCGTGATGGTCACGAGCCGCGTCGTGACGGAAAAAGCACACTTAGTGACTCTTGGCCAGACCGAAACGCGATTTATGAACGTCGTCGAAGCGCTCGGTGAAGGACTGTTTATCATCGATAAGAATTCTCGCATCAACTAT
Source organism: Kapaibacterium sp. (SeqCode) (assembly GCA_046590195.1). Lineage (GTDB taxonomy): Bacteria > Bacteroidota > Ignavibacteria > Palsa-1295 > Palsa-1295 > JBKJTP01. The sequence continues at coordinate 7,530 of JBKJTP010000091.1, forward strand.
GTCAATAGCCGGATGACGCAGCTCTCCGGATTTGCGCAAGAAGAACTGATCGGTAATTTTGCTACAGAACTGCTCGATGACGAAGCACGCATGAAGTTCGAACAATCTCGAGCACTCTCACTTAGCGGTAAAAGCGATGAACTCGAACTGCAGATGCGACGCAAGAACGGCAACTCGTTCTGGACGATGATGCACGTCACCCCTTTCGTCGATCACGAAGGAGTGATCATCGGTACACTGGCAGCCTGCACGAACGTCACGGAGCGAAAGATCGCAGAAAAGAAGCTCGATGAGGCCCGCGTGCAGTTAGAGAATCGTGTCGTTGAACTTGCGCGCGCGAAGGACAAAGCCGAAGAGATGTCACGGCTCAAGTCGGCATTCCTCGCTAACATGAGTCACGAGATCCGCACACCGATGAACTCGATCCTCGGATTTTCTTCAGTGCTCCGCGAGCAGCTTGAAGGCTCCGAGTCGGAGGAATTTGCAGCGATGATCGAGTCAAGCGGCAAGCGATTGCTGAATACGATCAACGGCATTCTCGATCTTGCTCGTATCGAATCGAACAAGATGGAACTGCATCCTGCTCCGATCAACCTGGTCACAGAGATCGAAGACATTCTGCACACCCTTCAGCCGCTGGCAATACAGAAGGGGATCGATCTACGCTTCGCACCGACAAAGAAACTTGAACAAGCTATCGTAGAGATCGACCCGATGGGGCTTGCGCAGATCGTGACCAATCTTGCCGGAAACGCGATCAAGTTCACTGAACGTGGCTTTGTTGAGGTCTTGGCAGATATCGAACACTCCAACCAACGAGATGAGAAGCTGACGGGTATCACACTTTATGTGATCGATTCAGGCATTGGCATCAGCGAGGAATTTATTCCGCATATCTTCGACGAGTTCAAACAGGAATCGAGTGGATGGGCACGTGACTACGAAGGCACTGGGCTCGGACTAACGATCACGAAGCGGCTTGTGGATCTGCTTGGCGGAGAGATCTCGGTGATGAGTTCGAGAGGCAGCGGGGCTACATTCAAAGTCTTTTTGCCATGTCGGATTCGGTCAACTAACGAATACGTGACGAAATGACATGCTAAACTCCAGGTTTAGTATTTATTTCGTCCCTACTGTGTAACTTTGTAGCCGTTCGTGGTTTGCTTAATGGTACCGTTCTATCTTAAATGATCGAGCAGTCTTCGTTTGAGTTGTCCGTGTATCAATCTTCTCCCCACAAAGAGACCATGAACCTCTTCTCGTTCGATCGATCGAAGATCGCTTTAAAGAGCGCACGCACGTTTACTGCTGCGATCGCCGCGTTCACTGTGTTCGGGCTTGCTTCCTGCTCCGAGGACAACGCCCCTGGCAACACCATTACGGAGAACAAGCCAGATCAGCCGTTCGTACATCCGATCGATTTTCCGGCGGTCATCCACCCTGCCGACAATCAGCCGTCTGCAGCGAAGATCGATCTCGGTAGAAGGCTCTTCTACGATAAGCGATTAAGTCTTAACAGCACACATTCCTGCGGCACCTGCCATGAAGCCGATAAGGGCTTTGCGCTGGTAAGCAATGTCCAGTCTGACAAGCGCGGTGCGCAATCTCGGCAGGCGATGGGCGTTATCAACGTCGCGTACAACTCTGCATTTTTATGGGATAGCTCGTTCACCACACTCGAAGAACAAGTGGAAGGGCCATTCAAGAGCAGCCACGAATTCAATCAGACGCCAGATTCCGCCGTTCGCAAGCTGACGAACATTGGTGATCCGATCTACACCGATCTCTTCACCAAGTCTTTCGGCGACCAGACGATCACGTTCGAAAGGATCGCAAAGGCGATCGCAACCTTCGAGCGTACGTTCATCTCTGGCAACAGCTCGTTCGATCGCTACAATCGCGGACAAACAACCGCGATGACCCCGCAGCAGATCAACGGCTTAAGGCTCTTCATGGATACAACGGAGACGAACTGCCTGCATTGCCACTCTGACTATAACTTCAGCGATGGCAGCATGCACAGCACAGGTCTAGAAGAGCACTACTCGGATGGTGGTCTTCAGACGATCACAGGACGTGAAGAAGACAACGGCAAGTTCAGAACGCCAACGCTTCGCAACATTCGTGAGACGGGACCATACATGCACGACGGCCGCTTCAAGACGCTGATCGAAGTGATAAGGCATTACAATGAAGGTGGTAAAGGCAATCGCACACAGGATCAGCACATCAGAAAGCTCCATTTGACCGATGGCGAGATGGAAGATCTACGCGCCTTTCTCGAAGGACTCAGCGATGAGCAATTCCTGACTCGCAAGGATCTAAAGAATCCATGGCTCCAGTAGTCATCTAGACTTCAGCATAAGAATAAGGCGCGGTTACCGCGCCTTTTTTATGTCGTGCAGTAAAGGGATGTGATCGCTCATAATCATGACCGACTATGCGAACTTGTCTGTCCAGAAGTAAATTTGCAAGCATGCATGACGAACTTTCAGCGAACTTCTCACCCGAACAGCCCACAGCTCTGGATCTACGGATTCTGGGCGCTGACCTTTGCGGTGATCCTGCCAGTCTGGCTGCTGGAGTATCTGCCGCTCGTCGATCTACCGCTACACATAGCACGAGCGCACGTGCTACATGCCTATGGCTCAAACCCATTTCTAAAGCAGGTCTATGATCTAGTGATCGAGCCGATACCTAACGTCGGGGCCGAGGTCGTGATGATGGGATTGCAGTGGATCCTACCGATCGGCATCGCAATGAAGCTTATGATCAGCGTGATCTTGCTACTGTTTTGTACAGGCATCCGTGAGATCTTCCGCATATTTGCGAGCGAAGTGCAATGGCTGCCGCTGCTCGCGCCGCTCATTGCCTATCACACGATGTTCGTGTACGGCTTCCTGAATTACGTTCTCGGTCTCGGGCTGTTCTTCTGGACTTTCAGTTTGTGGTATCGCTGGTCATCAGGCAAAAGCTCGATCATCAATTACCTTTCGATAGCGCTACTTGCGGCCGCCTGCTACTTTGCTCATCTGTCGTCTTACGCGTTCTTAGGCGTTACGATCAGCACGGTGCTCGCGTATGAGTTGATTGCAAAGACAGGCCTCTTCATGTCGCGCCTGAAGCTGGCGCTTGCATCCTCGATCCCGATGATCCTCTTCGTGCTCTTCATGGGTGGAAGCGGCACTAATAGCGGCGTGGCTTTCAGCGATCTGCGAGGCAAGTTCACAACGCTGCTCATGCTCATCACGAGCTATGACAAGACATTCGATCTCGTGCTTCTGATTGCGCTTGTCGTGATCGTTCTGATCGCATTCTTTAGCGCAAGGAACCGTGAGATCAACAAGCAAGCGATGACGCTTGCAGTGGTATTCGCGATATGCTTCGCGCTCTGTCCCGCAACCCTTTTCACTTCGAATCTTGCGGATGCCCGGCTTGTGCCCGTGCTCTACGTCTTCCTGCTCTGCGCTGTTCGGCTGGAGTTCAAGCCAATGATTGCGACAGCGTTGGTCGCGACTCTGCTGATCGCATTCAGTATTCGCAGTCTTCTCATCGTCCAGGATTGGAATACGCTGAGCAGCGAATTGGATAGGCAACTGAAGATAGCAGAAGTGCTGCCGGAGGGATCGCATGTTCGTCCGCTGTACTACTACGAGGATGTCGTGCTAAACAAGCAAGAGCGGCCTTTCAGGCACATGCTCTCGTACAAGATGATCGATCGCGATCTTGTGCTTGCGAGCTTCATCGGTCTGCCAGGACAGCAGCCCATTGTATTCAAGCAGCAGCCAACGCCGGTGTTGCTCGAGAAGTCAATTCCATTGACGAACGTGGGGCTGGACACATTGCAACGCGACTACGATTACATCTGGGCATACAAGTTATTGCCCGCAGCTGACAGCATCCTTGCACTACGATATCAAAGCATCGTGCGCAAGAAAGATGTAACCGTTTACAAGATCCGCTAGCCTTTACTGGAAGTGCTCGGGTGCGGCGGCGAAGACGGTCTTGACCTCTTTCTCAAGTGTTGCCTTGAGCTGCTTCAGATCGTCAGTAGCAGGGTGGAGGCTCTCTAGGAAGCCTTCGGCCAAGCGGCGCTTGTGGGCCATGGACTTGTCAGTCACGCCGAGCGTCTCCTTCGCCCAATCGAAGAATCCGCGTTTGGCTTTCACACCTGTGAACTCAACAAGCGGTTGATCCATCAGCGCCGGATCCTTCTTGTACTTCGTGAGAAGCTCCTCGAGTTGCAGCATCGATGCAAGCTGCTCGAAACCATTCGATGCAGCATAGAGCTGGTTCAGCGTCTCGAATGATTTCTTGAAGAGGGTCTTTTGCTCTGCGATGCCAGCAGTGCACAGCAGGAAGTGCAGACGATCAATGTCAGCACGCACCACATGGTCGCGGCCATGCAGGAATGCAATGGAGCGCACGAGATCTATTGCTTTGGCCTGCGTGCGTGGCGAGATGTAATAATCTTTCGAGCGGCCGAAATCCACACCGCGCATCTCGGCATCAGGACGCTCTTTCATCAGACGGTTGCGCTGCACTTCGTAATGCCTAATTACCAAGTTCATAAAGTAGAGCATGTCCGGTGGGAATTGGATCATCTGCTCTGGCACCAGACCTTTGATGATGCTCGTAGCATGATTCAACTCTTCGTAAGAGATCTTCTTTTCGGGCTTTGCGACTCCGCCCGAGTGCATTAGATACTGTTGACCGATCTTATACTGCGCGACTGGATCTTTGTCCGGAATGATCAGCGCCTTAAAGAGGAAGCGATCGAGCAACGCTTCGGTGATCTCCGAGATGCGGAGATAGTTAGTAGCAGCGACAACTGTATGTATCGGCGATGGCATGCGTTGCACGCCACGAACAAGCTCCCGCTCGTTCAACAGTGAGAGCAGTGCACGCAGCGTGTAATCATTCGCATCGAAGATCTCATCGATGAAGCCGAACTCGCTTTCAACAAGCGAGCCTTCGGTGTTGTGAATGATGCGGCCCTTCTTCAGCTCTTCGAGATCGAGTCCGCCGAAATAAGTATCCGGCTGCTGCTCCTTGCTCGCCTGCACCTTGAAGATCTTCGCACCTTCGAACATCGCGAAGACTTGCTCCGCAAGCAGCGTCTTACCGACGCCCGTGCGGCTTTCGATCAGGATGTGCTCGCCGAGCAACATCGCGAGGAAGATCTGCTCGACGACCTCTTTACGGTTGATGACACGGCCCTGCACGAATTCCATCGCGCTGCGAAGATCCTTGATGATCTTCTGCGTGTCGTACTTCGCGCTCGCGCCGTTCATTGTGCCACGGCTACGCGTTTCGCGTTCTGTGATCTCGTTTACTGTCATGGGGTCTTTCCGGCTACCCGATATTGGGGATTCAGACAACCCCTCGTTTGGGGGTTCAACAACCCCTAAAGATACGAAATGGGAAAGGAGATCGCTGAAAATCTACTTCGGCGACTCCTCACGCCGAGATGCGGCTATTCTTCCTCGACCGCGCGTCTGGTATAAATGCGCACCACCATACTGGAAGTCTGTTTGGTTATCGGGTCGCGCAGAGTGACCAGGATGATCTTTCCTCCGTTGGCCGTGATCTCTTTGGTTTTGTCGGTTTGGCGAAGGCCGAAATCGAAAGTGAGTTCTTTCGACGGACCCGAACTCCTCAACGGCTCGGACGCGAAGACGGAGAAGGGATCTTCCCCTCGATCGATCCACGAAGAGATCATCTGGGCAGTATCCTCAAAGTACCCATTCGATTCGACGGTAAATATTCTGCTCACCGAAGGGACATAAAAATTAGGCTGCAAGCCAAGAGCAGCGCGGAAGAAGGCAGGCTGACCCACCTCCATATCTACTGCCGGCATGACCCGAAACGGAGGATACTTCACTTTCCCGGTGTACTCGGTGAGCGTCACCGTTTTTCCCGTTAACGGCGCAATGTAGTCGATCGTGAGCCGCGCCTGCTTGCCGACGCTCGTGTGAATGTCGGGCCTGTATACCAAAGTCGGCTCAGCTACATGCGCAACAACGGAGTCGTCTAGTGTGAGCGTAAGCTTATATTCTCCGTCGAGTCCGGGTTGTTTGACGCGGATGGGCGCATCAATGCCTGAGTAAAACAAACCTTTCTTAAGATTGGTAAGAAAGCGATCTGCGATCAACGCGCGCGGCGTGACCACGAACATTGCTCGCTGATCCGACTGCGCGCCCTTGACAACGATCTGAAAGCTCTTTCCTGTATCGCCGATCGAGGGTTGCCAATTCCAGAGCCATCGTTGAGATGTGTTGTCGAAGGTGAGTTGGCCCGGTCCTTCTAGCACGTGCAACATCGTCGACTTCGACTCTGCACCTTCGACGATGATCGCGACATAATTCGGAACACCGACAACAGCCCCAACCGATCGCTGCACGGTTGATAGCTTCACCTGGCTGTTCGCAGAACTAGTGAAGGAAGCAAGCAGGAGGATAAGATAGAGGAATCGCTTCATAGGCGTTAGGAAGATACTGAGTACTAAAGAATGCACTCTCTAGCGTTGCTCTAAGCGCCTGCCAACTCGCGAACTACCACGCCATGTTCAGAAAGAGGCCACTCACGAAAGCTCGCTCGAGTCCATCAACATGCGCCTTGCTCACGATCGGTGCTGCGACATAGATCCCCAGCGAGCCGTTCTCGATCACTTGCACGCTCAAGGATCCACCAAGATTGATGGTCAGTCCCTTCGTGCTTTCATAGCCGAATATCTCACTAGTTGGATTGCCGTGAAGTTGATCGTCAGCAAGATGCTGGATGAAGCTGGCGTCGAGTCCGCCATTGATGGTCGCGCCAAGTTTCCCACGCATGCGAAGTGCGAGAGCTATGTCATCGGCACGAATAAGATGAAGCGCGTTCTGCTCACCAAAAGTCGTCTCGTATGCGATGGTACCGCCGTATGACAGTGCGTCGTCGCCCGCATCATAGCTCACTCCGCTCAGAAAAGCTGGCACTCCCAGGGTGCTCTGCATCTCCTGTGGTCTATCCTCGTAAAGCTTTGTCAGCGGCTGCGACCAGGCAAGATTGAGCTTGAGCCCCGAAGCGAGCTCATCAACAGGGATCGTCATGGTTAGCCGCGCATCGCCGAGTGCGTAGTGCCGTGAGATCTTATTCGTCTCCACCGTCACGTGCTGGATAACAGGCTGCTTTCCACCGCCTCTAACCACCGACTGTGCAAGCAGTGCATCATTCGTGTATCTGGCACTTGCGACACGATAAAGCAAGCTCAGATCGAGCTTGACCAGATCGAGATCGTAACCGATCTTCGGGACCGTCTCGAGGTAGGAGTAATCATGTCCGAGAGCGAAGACCTGGGTTAGTCCAGCTGTGAATCGGTGTGAGCCATCCGGCGAGGCGCTGCTGTGTCCGCCAAGGGTGCAAACGCCGGCGTCTGAGCAGCCGCCTTGTGCACGGGCCGAGGTAACGAAAACAATAAATGTAAGACAGAGGAGTAATTTGATCATGGTAATTTGCAACACCAAGCCTGAGAGAAAGCTCTGAATTTCGGCCAAAAGGGGTGCAAAAGTGCCCAAGCCCACTCATGCTTGCGGCTGCCCGGTCTCTGCCACTAATCCGTTTGCGGCTCTGTTTAGGGCGCCTACCTCTAAATCGACTTTTTACCCTGATAATGGCGACCAAATCGAGCAAAAAGCCCGCTGCCTCCAACCCTACCTCCAACGGGAATAATGGTACTTCTAATGGAAACACCAACGGCGCTGACGCAAAGGTGCTCAACGGCCAGTCACCGGTCGCTACCAATGGCGGCATGACCGACGGCCCGAAATCGGGCACAGAGCAGAAATTCGAGCAGATGGAGGAAGACGCAGTCGACATGCAGGAGCTGATCTCCATGCCGGTCACGCCGAGCTCGATGGAGCAAATGCCGAATGGAGCAAAGCTCACTGGTCCTCGCGAGGATGGCTCGTGCTCGTTCCGCGGTACGCTCGAGCAGTCTGGTGTCGATAAGGACACGTTGCTCGATTGGTACAAAGAAATGGATCTCGGCCGAATCGCCGACACTCAGGCCGCCAACTACCTCAAGAAAGCGATGGGCTGGAGCTACCACGCTCCGTGCGCCGGACACGAGGGCATTCAGCTCGCGATCGGTAAGAGCTTCCGCAAGAAGCAGGATTATCTCTTCCCGTACTATCGCGATCTGATGACCTGCCTCGCCGCCGGACTCACTGTCGAAGAGATCATCTGGAACGGCCTCTCGAAGGACACTGACATCGCTGGTGGCGGACGTCATATGTCGAACCACTTCGCAAAGCAGGAGTTCAACATTCAGAACGTATCGTCGCTGACGAACAACCACGCGCAGCACGTCGCGGGTACTGCACGCGCGCTGAAGTATTACAAGAAGGATGCAGTCGCCATCTTCTCGGCTGGTGAATCCGGTACGAGCGAAGGTTACTTCTATGAAGCGGTCAACGGCGCGACCAAGGAGAAGACACCTGCGATCTTCGTACTACAGAATAATAAGTATGGTATCTCGGTACCTGTATGGGATCAGACAGCGAACGCTCGCGTAGCTGATAATTTCCGTGGCTTCAACAATCTTCTCATCGCGTATTGCGACGGCACCGACGTGCTCGATAGCTACCGTGCGATGCAGGAAGCCTACGAGTGGTGCGCCGCCGGCAAGGGCGCTGCAATGGTGCATGCCGATTGCGTGCGCATGGGTTCGCACTCGAACTCGGATCGTCACGAACTATATCGTACGAACGAAGAACTCACAACCGTCAAGGAGCGCGATCCGCTCAAGACGTTTGGCAATTGGTTGATCAAGGTTGGCCTCGCTACCGAGGATTCGCTCAAGGAGGTACATGCCGCGAACGTCAAGTACTTCTCCGACGAAGCTGACAAGGCAGAAGCAGCGCCTGCTGCGAACCCTTCAACGATCCACGACTTTGTGCTTGCCGATAACAAGATCGTCTCGCCGGAGCCTTACACATTTCAGCCTGATGACATCTCGACGAAGTACTATCCTTTCCACATCCCGACAGGGAAGACGGAAGGAATGCAGTTCATCGAAGGTATCAACCTGACGCTGAAGGAGGAATTCCGCCTCAACGCGAACACGTTCATTTGGGGACAGGACGTGGCCTACAAAGAGAAGGGCGGCATCTTCAACGTGACGAAGGGCATGCAGCCTGAGTTTGGACCGAAGCGCGTCTTCAATGGTCCGATCGCTGAGGACTTCATTCTCGGTACAGCCAACGGCTTCACGCGCGTCGATCAGGAGACGATCTGGTGCGTAGTCGAGGGCGCAGAATTCGCCGATTACTTCTGGCCTGCGATGGAGCAATTCATCGAGACCACGCATGAATACTGGCGTACGCGCGGACAGTTCTGTCCGAACATCGTCGTTCGTCTTGCATCTGGTGGATTCATCGGCGGTGGACTCTATCACTCGCAGAACATCGAAGCATCGATCACGCCGATCCCAGGTGTTCGTATCGTCGTGCCGTCATTCGCTGACGATGCCCAAGGCTTGCTCCGCACCGCGATGCGCACGCGCGGCTTTACGATGTATCTCGAGCCAAAGTTTTTGTATTACTCGCAGATGGCGAAGGCAATGCCGCTGGCAGAGAACGAGCTGGTTCCGTTCGGCAAGGCTCGTTTGCGCCACGAGGGTAAGCACATCTCGATGATCACGTACGGCACAACAACGCACTTCTGCTTACAAGCTGCAGCCGAGCTCGAGAAGCAGGGTATCACTGCCGACGTGCTCGATCTTCGCTCGCTCTATCCGCTCGACGAAGCAGCTGTGCTCGCAACGATCAAGAAGACCGGACGAGCGCTCATCGTCCATGAGGACAAGGTGCACGCAGGCTTCGGCGGCGAGCTCTCAGCGATCTTGTCCGAGAAGGCATTCGAGAATCTCGATGCACCGATCATGCGCGTAGGCTCCGAGTTCACCCCAGTCGGCTTCTCGAAGATCCTCGAAGAAGCGACCCTCCCAAATCCGAAGAAGGTGCTGGAAGCCGCGATCAAGCTAGCGAAGTATTAAACTTAGTCGATCCTGCAAAAGGCCGCACGTTCAATTGTGCGGCTTTTGTCGTTTCTGGGTCAAATTCATCAATTAATCCTACTTCTCTTGACTACGCCCCAAAAATGTGCGATTTTCGTAGCACAGAAACGAGCTTAGCTCAATAACCCTATGAAGATCACAAGCACTTTAATCCTTCTTGTCGCCCTCGGCTCACCCGTTGCTGCATCCGCGCAAAAGCAGACCAAGCCTGTTACAAAGAGCATCGCAACGCTTGGTGTGCGCGGAAGCGTGAGCGTTAATCAGTTGACACCCGAGCATGTCGAGGTGATCTATAAGACGAAGTCGGGCGAGATGCGCGACACGCTTTCGGGCAAGGGCATCATCCCGTTGATGGTCAATGGAAGTAAGCAGCAATTCTACGCAGGCAGATTTGGCAACTCGTCACTTCCAATGATGATCGTGGCGTTGCGTGATGTCGATCGCATTCAGGATTCAAAGACCTACACGTATCAGCTAACTCCAGGTGGTGGTATGATCGGCCAGCGCGTTGTAGTCGACGAGGATGGCTTTACGCATTCGGATAAGACCAGCGGCGGCCGCCATTATCTTGCTGCGGTCGATACAAAGCTTGGTGCGATCTATTCGCTCTCGTATCAACGCGCAGGCTTCGAAGGCTTCTATCATACATTTGAGAAGCTCCGCGTTCGTCAGTTCGAGTCGTCCATGGATGCATTCCTCGAGACGGATCAAGGTTTCCTCCGTGATCGCTACGGGAAGATCGTTGAATCCTCGCGCTTCAATCTGCTGAACGATACGCAACGACAGAAGCTGTTCGTCGCGAACGTGATGCCAGCATCACCCGCCGCGAATGCATCCAAGCCACGCGTCCCAGCGATGCTTCCGGTCAAGCGCGCATCGATCAGGTAGCCGCTCCAGTCCCTCGGCAAGAGAGACAGATATTCACCAGCATTAAATAGTGAAAGGCCGGCAATGCCGGCCTTTCACGTTTAAAAGCTTTATGAACGAGCTCAGTTGTTGAGTTGCGGCCGACTTAGGCTGCCATGCGGTACTCGATCACCTCTTCGTCAAGCGGGCTGACCTCCAGGATGTCGGCCAAGGCAGCTTTGTCGGCGTCCGTGCCGTAGGTGTCGATAGCGTAGACCGCCATCAGAAGCTGTTCAATGGTAGAAATCTCGCGATTTTGAAGCCTTGCGAAGGCAAATGCTACAACCTGCGAAGCGTCCATGTTTGGACCAAGAAATTGTCCGATCTCGTAAATAGGCATATAACTGAGCTTTTAGTGGAAGAAAGGTTTTGTCACTTCTCCCCCACTTTTCCACACAAGGTGTGCCAATCGGGCAATAGTAGAGTAAGCTTGGGTCGTATCCGGCCTATTTGCGCCATCGGATCTCGAGAATTGAGCACAACTTTGGCTACAGTTTTCCCTAATGCCATCCTACCGAATCCCTAATTTTGCAAAAGAGGTCTGGTCGAATCCCAGACTTCAGCGCTATACGAAGTTCGCGATCTCGTATACCGGGCTCGCACTGATCGCTGCGGTCGTCGCGATCTTTGGTTTTGTCCAGATCACCGATGAGGTCCTCTCGAAGGAGACAGATACCTTAAATCACGCGGTGCTCAAGTTCTTCTACGAGATGCGTTCGCCGTTGATGAACGAAGTTGCGATGCAACTCACCGCGCTTGGCTCCGGCGTTGTTGTGCCGATCATAGCATTCTTCTTCATACTCATATTGCTTGGCAACGGTCGAAAGCGCACAGCAATATCATTCGCGGTCATGATCATCGGTGCAGGTTTGCTCATCGCCGCGCTGAAGTTATTCTTCGCGATCGCGCGGCCGGATGGCTATGAGCCGCTCGTCCAAGAGCTGAACTACTCATTCCCCAGCGGGCACGCAGTTATCTCCTTCACGCTCTATGGCGGAATGGCCGTATGGCTTTTCGTCGCACGACGAAAAGAGAAATGGGTCTGGTTCACCACGTTCTTCCTGCTGCTACTAGCCACGATCATCGCACTCACGCGTGTGTATCTCGGCGTGCATTGGCCCAGCGATATCGCAGCCGGAGCATGCATCGCAACGTTCTGGGTAGCGATCTGTCTGATGTTGGATCGATACCTCAATCGGAACCAGGATTTATAGGATTATAGGGATTGGGAAGATTGCATTGTGCCAACCCAGACATGCTTCCGTTATGCAGAAGCTTAGTTTACCGAATTTAAAAAAGGTGTCGAGCTTTGCTCAACACCTTATACATTTTCGATGAACGCTAGACGCTGAACGCTAGCCTCTGACCTCTATCCTCTAATTATGGCAGCTTGACATCCCGCGCTTCTCGAGATACTGCTGATGATAATCTTCAGCTTCATAGAACGGCTTTGCTGGAGTGATCTCGGTTACGACCGGCTTGCTCCATTTACCGCTTGCAGATAACTCCTGCTTCGACTTTTCTGCGAGTTGTTTCTGCTCGTCGTTGTGGAAAAATACTGCTGAGCGGTACTGGCTACCTACATCAGGCCCCTGACGATCGAGCGTCGTTGGATTATGATTCTCCCAGAAGATCTGTAGCAGCTCTTCGTATTTCACCTTTGTCGGATCGTACTCGACCTGCACGACTTCCGCGTGTCCGGTATTATCCGCGCAAACCTCTTTGTAGGTCGGATTATCGGTTTGTCCACCCGAGTAACCCACAAGCGTGCGCCAGACACCAGGCTTCTGCCTGAACGTCGCTTCTACGCCCCAAAAGCATCCCGCACCAAACGTCGCTTTCTCCAACTGAGCCGGTTTTTCGCCGATCTCAGGCTTAACTTCTTTCATATTCTTCGGATCCGTCACATTACTATTCGCAAACCATACGCTCGAACCGCCCAAAACCAGGACAGCGAGCGAGATCATTAACAGCTTCATCATAGATAAAATTAAGGTCTAGTGTATCTACGTCACTAACTGCCATTTAGATTCATGGAGTTGGGGTCTGGGGTCTAGGGTCTGGGGTCTAGGGTCTAGGGTCTAGGGTCTAGGGTCTAGGGTCTAGGGTC
>JBKJTP010000109.1:0-3664 GCA_046590195.1 Kapaibacterium sp. (SeqCode)
CGCGGCGTCGTGCTTTACATGCGTCAGGAAGGCCGAGGCATCGGGCTTTCCAACAAGCTCAAAGCATACAAGCTGCAAGAAGAGGGCAAGGACACTGTCGAAGCAAACGAAGCGCTCGGATTCAAAGCCGATCTACGCGATTACGGACTAGGCGCGCAGATCCTGCACGATCTCGGCATCCGCAAAATGCGCTTGATGACAAACAATCCGCGCAAGGTGGTCGGACTCGAAAGCTTCGGCCTCGAGATCGTCGAGCGCGTCCCGATCGAGATCCCATCCAACGTCAAGAACGCGCACTACCTGCAAACCAAACGCAGCAAGCTCGGGCATCTGCTCAATCTCTCGGGCGCACCCATCGGGCATAAGCTCGAAAGCGTTACGAATAAATAGGGAGTGGAGGAATTCTGAGTTCTGAATTCTGAATTCTGAATTGCCTGACCCCGGTACCCGGACCCCGGACCCCGGATCCCGGTACCCGGACCAAAGGCACGACAACCCACCGCGCTTGGTTGTGAGCGTATGAAATCTCCTCAATATAATATCCTGCACGTCGACGGCGCGTTCAAAGTCCGCTCACTGAAATCCAATCTGACTGTCACGAAGAACACAGAAAAGGTAGGCGCAGAATCGGCTATCAAGATGCTCCAGGCCCAAGGTTATGGCGGAAAAGCCAACCAGGAGCGCCAGGAAGACGGATCGTTGCTCGTTTGGCTCGATTCATACCTATAAATATTTGACCGCGTAATTCTCCGGTTTCCCCTTGTATCTCTAGCTTGGTCTCCGGCCGAGCTACCCACGAGGCCCTGAGAATGTCCACCGGATCCCTCCACGGATCCAGTGAATCGTTACGACTCGAGATTTACCAAGCCCCGCTCTTGCAAAAGAGCCGGGGCTTTTCTGTATCCGCAAAACTATCCTACGATTCACATGAAGTGAAGTGTAGAGGCGGACCCTCACCATTGCAAAGGGGGAGAGACGAGAGGAAGGGGGTGCCTGCCTCCTCGCAGCGAAGCGGAGAGCCCTGGATTGATTCTCAAACTATTTTAGAGATCCTCTTGCATTCGAGATCTTAATTCCATATATTGGGAATCTAATACATGCACCTGCTTTGCTGCAAGTGCTCGTCTCAACGCTCAATCTCTTTCGGACATGACAAACTTAGCTCAGAGCTGGTATGATCTTACGCTGCTCTCACCGCAGGATCCAAGAAGCATTCTTTCGTATGCAACGATCGCCGATAGCACTGGTGCTGCTATCGTGGGGCTATTCCAAAATAGTAATGACTTCAAAAAGACTGGCGCTGCATGGAGCACCACTGTCCCTCTGGTCTATTCTGGCACTCCCGCAGTATACTCGAACGATCCTACTAGCGCACTAACGATACAGGATGCGAATGAGTGGAATTTCAACCATCAGATGCGTACGACCGATACGCTCATTCCGGATGCATTACAGCGTATGGTCTTTGGGCGCCTTGGGCCTCTATTCGGCAATGCCTTTTACCTAACGTTCTCTGCGACAATAATCGATATAGAGATCAGCTTTTTGGAGAACTTTACGTCTGGAGGCAATTTCACCGGAGGCGGCCTAGGGACTGTCCCTGTCATCAGCTTCACCTCTGCTAATAACTTTAGCGGTGCTAGCAGGCAAATGCAACTCGTTTTCAAGCGAGCGGGCACATATCGAATGGCATTTCGACTGATTGATAATGCTGGTAATTGGAGTGTCTTCCAGACTGACTGGATCGTAAACGACTAAAAGGCATCGCTGTGGCTATTGACGAAGGACCGGTAAACCAGCCAAATAAGGATCTGCAAGTGACTAATCAGAATCCTAATGATCCACAAGGGGACATACCTCCTTATGTGGATCGGCTAGGATTCGACAAGCCTAGAGACCAAGATCTTGGCGACCCCGATGTACCAAAGCGGGGGAACCCAAAATCGCCACCTCAACCTGAGCATCCAACGGGTGACCCGCCCGCGCCAAGGCCCAGCGGCTATGGATCGATCAAGGTCTGTTGTGCGGGTCTGAACCCTGAAGAGGCGATGCTCGAGGCAATTCTTAGAGTAACCATTGGAGCAAGAGACCCAAATTGGACGACCATTGGATCAGAAATTACCGTCGCATTCTACGTACGAGTCGGTAATCCGTGGATTGACTGCGGCACAACGACCGTCCGGGGCTTTAATGGAGGCTTTTCAACGACTCTAAATTTTGCAGTTCGAAAAGTTCTTCCCCCCGAAGCTGCAGCTCATATCTTCCTCACAAAACCGGAGATGGATTTCCGGATCATTCGGTGTGTAGTAAAGTCGCGATGGGGGTCTGATGACTACCAAGCTACGATCCCGTTTCCCCAAAGCTCTCATTGGGGAAAATGGAAACGAATAATTCGTGCTGATCGGGATACTGATCCGCTCGCAGGGCAGGGGTGGCCTGTTCATGCCGCAGCATTGAAGAACGGGAAGATCTTATTCTTTGCCGGAGGTGGAAGGGATGATGTGAGTCTGTTTGACCCCACGAATGATACTTTCCAGATGGGCGGTCCGAATGGGCATGAAATGGAGGCATGGGTTGAGATACAGAACAAAGAGAAAGGTGTCGATTATAAGATCACGAGAGAGAGCAAGACTGACCCGGACGACACAGAGGTAATAGACGGCATTATCGCAGTTGAAGGTACACCGCCTAAACTTGTAGAGGATACATCAGCCGATAGATTTTTTATCCGTCAAAAGCTGTACGCCCTGTCACACAACACGTTCTGTAGTGGGCACAGCTTGCTTGCCGACGGCAGGTTGTTTGTTGCTGGTGGCGCAGTAGCAACGGCAGGGAGGCCCGACGAATACCATTTTCACCACCCCATTGGACCACGCGAAGTATCTATCTACGATCCGGATACATCAACGTGGGCTGCGGTTTCCCCAATGCGTAACGGCAGATGGTACCCTAGTACTATCATTCTCGGCGATGGCAACGTGTTCATCATGGATGGGCACCCGGGTAGTGACGACGAGTTGTTATCCTATGAGGATGATTTCGATGGTGGCCAACCACAACACCGTCATTTCAACACAGACCGAGAGATATTCCTCACCAAAACTGGCGGGTGGCAATTCGAACCTTCCGTAAATGCTTCTATGGGGTGGGGACACAATGTTATCGCGGAGTATCCTAGGATCCATCTGCTTCCAAATGGCGATATCTTCTGCTCCTCTAAGATTCGGATCCTACCACGATATGAGCGCATCGACATTCAAGATGATCGATACGTAAGGACAACTGTGCCCGCCGAACCCTTTCCTGAAGGGATCACCGCCATTTACAAGGCGGCTAACAAAAAGTGGGAGAAGCTTTTTGAATTTCCTGGCGGAGGTACGATAGGGCCCGACCATAAAGGAACTTCCGTTCTATTGCCCTTGACGTTCCCGCATTATGCACCGCGTGTAATGGTGTTCGAGAACATGAACGCAGGTGATCCTGGCTATTACATTATTCACCCGCTGGACAACAATCCCTCCTGGCAGCGGCAGGAGGATCGACTCATCATTGGGAATAGAGAGAGCGGAAGCGCTGTCATACTCCCTGATGGGACTATCTTTTTTGTGGGTGGACTTAAGCGGAAGGACCAGGACAAGCCACAGTTGGGGATGGTACCGCAACT
>JBKJTP010000197.1:0-6736 GCA_046590195.1 Kapaibacterium sp. (SeqCode)
CACGGCTCCTGACAATACTGTTAGCGGTAGTTGGTTTTTTAATACCCAAAGCGCGATAACTGGTCTTACAGCGGATCGACTACGATCCGGATCGTTGCCGATCCTGGATGCTCTCCACTTTCAATTAACACTCTTGCAGCAGGCTCACATTGTAAGTAATTCTTTTGCCATGCTGCGGCAGCTGTTGCTGCTAACAACTCTTTACATTTCTATGCCAATCGGATGAGGAGCTAATCGCTATCGCAGCCGTTGGCGGGATCATTCGGAGGTTAGGTCAACTAGCGATCCATGGTAGAAGTGTAAATGAGCTGACTGAATTATCGTAATCCAATCTGCGTGCCAAAAGCAATTTTCGATAGGACATTTTCTCCGTAGGGCCACTCGGCAGAGTGGCCAAAAGCGGGACGAGAGGTCGCACGGCTACCTAGGCGTTTATGCGTGTGACGAAATGCCGTAACTCATCGCACGCATTATATTTGCGTACTCGATAAACGCGTAGCCCGCATCGCGGCCACATTGCGATGTGGGCCTACGGGGGAGCGGCGCACAGGAATCTGTAACCATTTGGGAAGTCATCGGTCTATACTGCACGACGCAACTTGAACACACGCGTCAACTCTCGGGCTATTATCCTGCATCGTAACACATGCAAAGAAAACCCTAGGTGACAGTGTAACAAACGGGTGTGAGCCGATTTGTTCATACTGTCACTGATATTCACTATCAGTTGGGTTTCCGGATCCCCGCTGGAAGCAGCTTCCTCGTTGAAGTATGTAATTGATTTGGTGCTGCAATGGAGTAGTCACCCTGCGCTGCACGTCCCACATCCAACGTACCACTATGGTCAAGAACATGATCGTAGCGGCGATGCTCGTTATCGCTGCCTCGTCCGATCTGTGCGCGCAATTTATGAAGAAGAACCAGTTCAAAGCTTTCGATTGGAGCAAGACAGAGCTCGGCATGTCCTACGCGATCGTTGGTGGCGATGAATATCTCATGATCAATGCCGGATTACCCGCAACAAAGCTGATCACCGTCGGCACCCGTGCATGTCTGCGGCTGAACCGACAACAGGTCAGCAGTTGGTCCAGCAACTATCAGCGCATTTATTCATCGATGTATTATGGATACGGCAGGTTCGAGACCGGCATCGATGTCGCGCAGGATGTTCGCTTCAATGTAAGCACAACGCTCGGTGTCGGCATCGCGGATCGCTTCGACGACATCCCTTGCAATTGGGATTACGCCGTGCAGCCGATCATGCTGATCCATCCCGATGTCAGCATCACCGCACAGCTGATGCACAACTATCACGTATCCCTCAGCTTCGCAATGATGCACAGCCCAACATTCGAGCATGAGAACATCATCAATCTGCCAAAGCCCATGCTCGGCTTCAACATCCGAGTGTATCCGTGGAAAACGTTGTAGAAGTTGAAAGTGCTGAGTGCTGAGTGCTGAGTGCTGATAAACGCCGTCATTTCGAGCGCAGCGAGAAATCCCCTGCCATCGAGCAGAACGATCATCCAGCCCACGTCCCAATTCTTAATTCTTAATTCTACATTCTTAATTTGAGCGAAGCGAAAGTCCTCCCGTCATAGCGAATCAGTCAACCTAGACAGCATAGTCCCTCACGAGAGGGACTTTTTTTGCTCAAATGTGGACGTTTCTCTTGCCAGCAAGCCATACTCGTTCCGCGAGAAACCTTTCCTCTCAGACGCCTAGTTCGCGATGGAGTCATTACCTACCTCGTTTCCTGATGTCCCTTTCGATCGTCTCTCGTACCGCTGCGCTCGTTGTTGCATTCGTCACTCTCTACAGCGCAAGCACTGTGCTCGCTCAGCCGAGCATTGGCCTAATCAAACCTGCTGTAAAACCAACGGAGCTCGCGTCGTCAAAAGACGCTGCCTTCTTCCAGATCGATCAAACATTCTGGAAAGCCTGGGCGCCTGATCATCGCAGGTCATTCACACTCTCTAACTTTCAGATCGGTGAAGGTAAGTTCGTGACGCTTGAACTCACTAGCTTCCCCGTTCTCACACGCGATGCTCAGACAGTCGTCCGCACAAAAGATGGAGATGTTCCATTCGAGGTGATGAAGCACGTGATGATGCGTGGCTCCATCGTGGGTGAACCAGAGTCGCATGTTTACATCGGATCGTTCGGCACGTACTGCGCCGGATATATTGAACGTCTAGAAGCTGGTCAGATCCGTCGTTATCTCATTTCGCCAACAACCGACGAGATCTATTCGCCGCAAACAATGATCGTTTACGATCACACCGATGCACAGGCGCCGAAGTTCGAATGCGGCATGGAAGATCTCGACTATCGCGGCGGAAACAATCCTACACAAAAGAGCGGGCAATCGGGCAAAGGCGCTCGCTCGCAGAGCACCACGCCGAAGTATCTGACAAATGCGCTCGAACTGACGTATAACTTCTACACATCACGCGGACAAAGCGACGTAAACAAAGCGTATAACTACGCGCTGCTTGTGACCGGCGGCGAGTCCGACATCTACATGCGTGACATGAACACGCAGGTCTTCGTACCCTATGCCCGCGTATGGAATGTTGCAGACCCCTATGATGGGGCAGACAAAGGCACGCAGCTCAATCAGTTCAGAACCTACTGGAACACGAATCAACGAACCGTCGCTCGCAATGCTGCACATCTCTACTCCGCATCGAACTTCGGCGGCGTAGCATGGCTTGATGTGCTCTGCGAGTCACTCGTTGATGGCTACGGCTATGCCTGGAGCGGGCTGCTTGGTGGCTACGTCTATCCAAGCGACGGCTTCTATTGGGATCCGTTCGTCACTTCGCACGAGCTTGGGCATAACGTCGGCTCGGAGCACACGCAAAGCTGCTCGTGGAATCCGGCGATCGACTCATGCGTCGCAGCAGAGAACGGCAACTGCTACACGAACGGACAGCTTCGCCAGATCACCGGCACGATCATGAGCTATTGCAATACGCGTGCGTTGCAATTCCATCCGAAGTGCGCAACATTCATGCGCAACAAGATCGAGGCTTCATGCCTGTCGAATGCGAACATCCCTGTCGCCAATGCCGGCAGCGATGTCTCGCTCTGTGTTGGCGAAACTGCCGTGCTCGGGCAGAACGCTTCAGGCGGTACTGCTCCACTCCGCTACGTCTGGAGGCCTTCGACTGGACTCTCGGACACATCGATCGCGAGGCCGACCGTATCAACCACAGTCAGCCGACAGTATATCGTGTGCGTGACCGATGATAATGACTTCCGCACATACGACACCGTCAACGTCACCTCCAACCCATCTCTCTCGCTCGGGCCATCGCCGGATAAGGCGCTTTGCACCGGCACCAGCGTGAAGATCGGTCAGGCTGCAACTGGCAACGGCTCACCGTTCATGTATTCGTGGAGCCCAACGACAGGGCTTAGCGATCCGAACGAGGCAGCACCAATGGCGAATCCGAATTCGACGACAACGTACATTCAGACCGCAACAAATCAGAACGGCTGCATCAAACGCGACACCATCATTGTCACTGTGAGCCTGCCACCAATGATCTCGCTGACAACGCCTCCTGGCCTCTGCCCAAACACCGATGTGCAGATCGGAAGCGATGCCACAAGCGGCACCGCTCCATATAGCTATTCATGGACACCATCGACCGGGCTTTCGGCAACGACCATCGCGCGCCCATTCGCGCAGCCACCAACCACGACGAAATACTACGTGACCGTGACCGACGCGCTCGGCTGCACGCGCCGAGATTCTGTCACCGTGTCGGTCGGTTCAGCCTTCAAAGTCAACGCTGGATCCGATATCGCAACCTGCGTCGGCACAACGCTAACGATCGGCGATAGCGTCGGCGGTGGAACACCGCCTTACGTAGTAAGATGGTCGACAAAGCAAGGTCTCTCAGATTCAACCATCGTACGTCCGCAACTCACTGCGTCAAAGGACATGACCTACTACGTCTATGCAACTGACGCCAAGGGCTGCTTGACACGTGATACTGTGATGGTGATGGTCTCTCAAGGCCTTACCGTTTCCGTCGAGAATGAAGCGATCTCTTGCAAGGGCTCATCTGTGACGATCGGCGCACCCGCAACCAAAGGCCAACCGCCATACACGTATCTTTGGTCGCCATCGGTCGGGCTCTCCGCTACTCGCGTCTCGATGCCAAAGGCATTTCCAACGAAGACCACTACCTACACGGTAACTGTCACCGATGTCTTCGGTTGCACAGCAACCGACACGGTGCGCGTATCGGTCAGCGATGGCGTCAAGTTCTCTCTCGGACCGGACAAGAGCATCTGCATGGGCACACCAACGATCTTGTCACCTGCAACCAGCTTCCCTGCCGATGCAACATTTGCCTGGAAGAATCTCTCGACCGGCGCGATCACAGCAACAACGAAAGAGCTGAATTTCACGCCGACTTCTGAGGCGAGATACGAACTGCTCGTCAACGATGGCACTTGCAGCGGACGCGACACGATCGAGATCAAGCTGCTCCCTGCACCGGTCGCAAGCATCACTGGAGAGCTCGAGTTCTGCGCAAGCGGCTCCACCGATCTCGTCGTGCCACAAGGCTTCACGAACTATCGCTGGTCGAATGGCAGCACAACACCAACACTTAATGTCAAAACTGCTGGTGAGTACTGGTGCGTTGTGACGAACGCAAGTGGCTGCACCGACACCGCGCGCGTTACAGTCATCGAGCGCCCTGCACCTGAAGCTTCGATCACGATCAACGTGGATACGCTTATCGCGAATACCGCCACGTCCTATCAATGGTACCGCAACAACGAAGCTATTGCTGGCGCAACATCACAGACGTACGTAATGAAGCAGTCGGGCAGCTATCATGTTGAAGTGGGCAATGAGTTCGGTTGCGTCGATGCGTCGGCATCCGTGCAAAAGAATTTCTCTACCATCACAGGCACGCCTCCCGAACGTCTTCGCATCGTACCAAACCCTACACAGGGCTTGGTGATGGTCAAAGCACTCTTCCCTGAAACGGTCAAACGCGTCTTTGTCACGACAATGATCGGCACCGAGATCGCGATCGACGCCATCCGCGAGATCACATCGACCAATGAGTTCGAGCTCGATCTCCGCAGCCTCCCTGCTGGCAGCTATCTGCTTCACGTTGTGACAGAATCGAACGAGTACGTCGAGAAAGTGATCAAGCAGTAAGCTCACAAGTGTAGCACGTACTTTAGCGTGTGTGCAAATACCTATTGTCACTTCAAGCCCGTGATCAGTAGAGTCCCGGGCTGTTTTTTTGGAGCTGCTTTGGGTTGCCGGAATGAATAGGTGCCTTTTTGATGAATTCTGCTGAAATATGATGGTCAACTGTTGACTTTATGTTCTAGATTGATGCATATTGGTCATACATATCATAGGCACCTAGTCAAATCCCTCAATTTTCGGCAAAAACATGAACATCCCTACACATCCTCTCGCTGTTCAGGCAGGTACACGTCTCGATATTTTATACGGAGGCTCCGAGCGCGAGGTTCTCAAAGAGTCGATCGCGCTGTCACGTGACCTGATGACTCACGCGCTCGGCAAAGACGATCACATCCTCTACATCAACACGCTCGTCTCCACCCAATCCTTCGAATTCCATGAGCGTCGGGCCAAGAAGGACGTCGCGCAGAACCGCCGCTTCCTCTCTCTTACGCTCTTGCAGGATGCGCTGGCTGAGGATCTCGAGTTTCTGACGAAAACGATCGAAGAGAAGAACGTCCGCGTCGTGATCCTCAATGGTTTTGAGTTCAGTGCGATGACCTCGCGTCACCGGATCGAGATCTTCTTCTGGCTGAAGTCGGTGCGGGACGTGATGGGTGCAAGGGTTGTCGTCTTTACACAATCTGGCCCACGGAGCTACGGCACACTAGGGCAGATGCGCTTTGTCTCGGAGACCTGCCAGGAGGTCGGCGCATACATCCGCAAGCCAGAAGAGGATCGGCTCGCGCTCGAAGCGGCCAGACAAAAAGAGATCGATGATGCCGAGGCAGCGCGGCCAAAGTCGGAGTCAGAAACATTCTACGCAAAGATCAAGAAGAACCCGGACGGAACACCGATGTATAATTACGATCGGCAGAAGCTCCAGATCCTACGCGAGAAGGAAGCAGCAACGGCGCTAGCTTCGCAAGCAGGGCAGGAAAACGAAACGTTGAAAACAAAGGAGTTAGAGGTCCCAAATGTCGCGAGTTGATTCCGCAAAGTGTAGCGCAAGCTGAGTCACACAGTCGGATCTGGACTTTTTTCTCGGCTTCGCAACCGCAATTCCTGACCTGCCGTTTAGTATCCGCGCAAGCCCTAGGGACAGCCCTTCGGGCTATGGAGAGGCCTCTTATGAGGCTGAGGTCAGGATCTCGCGAGGGACCCGACAAATTGACCAAAACTCCTCATTATCGCAGGTTTTGCTCCGTATCCACAAGAAATTCTACCAAGTACTTACCCACCGGGATGGCAAATAAGCTCGCCAATAGGAATCAGTCGGCAAAGGCCCAAAAGGCTGCGGAGAAGGTCGCGCGACATGAAGCGGAGACTCGGGGGCATCGGGGGCCGGGTACCGGGGTCCGGGGTCCGGGTAATGGTGAGGCGAACGGCAACCCGAAAGAGATCAAGATCACCGCGTCAGCATCACTGATGGGTGCAAAGCCAAGCGCAGATTTTAAGGTCGATCATGCAGATGAATCGAATTCTCGGACCCCGGACCCCGGTCCC
>JBKJTP010000221.1:0-5146 GCA_046590195.1 Kapaibacterium sp. (SeqCode)
CCGACTTTGCGAAGTACCGATCAGCCACGTTCAGGGCGTCGTGACATTTTACACGATGTACTTCGACGAGCCGATGGGCCGCTTCCACGTGCAGGTCTGCACGAACGTCAGTTGCATGCTGATGGGTGGCGAGAAGCTGTATCGCGAGATGAAGGAGCGACTCGGCATCGGACATCGCGAACGTTCGCATGATGGCATGTTCTCGCTTGAAGAGGTCGAATGCATGGGCGCATGTGGCGGAGCACCTATGATCGCGATCAACGAGATGTTCTACGAGCGCGTCACGAGTGACGAGGCAGGAGAGATCATTGCGCATGTTCGCGATAAGAACGAGATACCCCGTCCGAAGTTTGTGCAGCAGATGCCAGACCTTAGCGTCGAGGCCAATCAGTAAGTGCGTTGAATTGAAGACAAGAATGTCGGCTCGCTCGAAGTGGCTGAAAGCCGGAGTCGTACTCCTGCTCGTAGCACTGAGCGCAAGTTTGGCATTGAGGATCGGAGCACAGGAGACGGATACTGCGAAGCTCTACCAAAACTATCCGAATCCGTTCAGCGAAGTAACTGTGATCAAGTACTATGTGCCCGCTTCGGGACAGGTAAAGCTCACAGTGCAGAACATGCTCGGCAGCGAGCTTGAGGAGATCGAAAACGGAAAGAGAGAGAAGGGCGAGTACTCGGTCAGGTTCGAAGGGTCCAATTACCCGTCAGGGCAATACACCTATACCATGATCTATCGCTCGGATGAGAACGAAGCACAGACGAAGCTTACGAAGAAGATGTATCTCGTAAGATGACGTTTTTTGGTAGG
Organism: Kapaibacterium sp. (SeqCode); assembly: GCA_046590195.1. Taxonomy (GTDB): domain Bacteria; phylum Bacteroidota; class Ignavibacteria; order Palsa-1295; family Palsa-1295; genus JBKJTP01. Next base: position 809 of record JBKJTP010000221.1, read on the forward strand.
ATGATTTTTATTGAGGGACGGGCTTCGCCCAAACCTACAGAGTTTTACAAGACCGAATGTCTGACACACCAAAACTGATCCTCCCCGATATTCCGGGATTGCGCCACATCGATACCTACATGCAACATGGCGGCTATGGCTCGGCCATGAAGCGCACGTTCAGCATGTCGCCTGACCAGGTGATCGATGAGGTAAAGAAGTCGAACCTCCGCGGACGTGGCGGCGCTGCATTCCCAACGGGACTGAAGTGGAGCTTCATGCCGAAGGGCCATACCTCGACAGGCGCGGCGAAGAAGAAATTCTTGCTCATCAACGGTGACGAATCAGAGCCAGGATCATTCAAGGACCGTCAGGTCTTTGAGTTCAATCCGCATCTGATGATCGAAGGTGTGCTGATCGCGTGCTACGCGATGCAGATCAATCATGCCTACATCTACATCCGTGGCGAGTATGAGCATTGGATCAAGATGATGCAAGTGGCGGTCGATCAGGCCTATGTGAAGGGCTTCATCGGAGAGAAGATGAAGGAGACCTTCAAGCCGACAGGCGAAGGCATCCCTTACTCGGTCGAGATCACCGTTCACTCCGGCGCAGGTGCTTACATCTGTGGTGAAGAATCAGCGCTGATGAATTCGCTCGAAGGCGGACGTGGATATCCGCGCATTAAGCCTCCATTCCCGGCGAACGTCGGCGTATGGGGCCAGCCGACGACGATCAATAATGTTGAGACATTAGCGAATGTCCCGGTCATCATGGACATGGGCTGGGAAGCATTCTCGAAGATCGGAGAGCCGAAGCATCCGGGCACGCTGCTCTATGGTTTGAGCGGGCATGTCAACCGGCCAGGTGTCTATGAGTTGCCTTCAGGTACTCTACTCACCGATATCATTCATAAGTATGGCGGTGGTGTTCCGGGCAATAAGGGTATCAAGCTCGTGATCCCTGGCGGATCGTCAATGCCTCCGTTGCGCGGTGATCAACTGGAAGGTGTTCGCATGGATGCTGAAGGCCTCAAGGCTGTTGGCTCCGCGATCGGTACCGGTGGTATCATGGTGATGGATGAGGACACGGACATCGTTCACGTTCTCACGCGCATCGCTAAGTTCTACTGGCATGAGTCATGCGGACAATGCACGCCGTGCCGCGAAGGCACTGGCTGGTTGCTGAAAGTTTTGAAGCGTATTGATGACGGCAAGGGCGCACCTGCCGATATTGATATTCTGCATGATGTTGCTGTCAACATTGAAGGCCGCACGATCTGCGCACTCGGCGAAGCAGCTGCATGGCCAGTGAAGTTCACGATCCAGCGTTTCCGTGAGGAGTTCGAGAAGAAGGTCTCTGCTTCGAACATTCCTGCAAGCCCAAACCGAGTGCATGCCTTGCGCGAAGGCGGACTCGAGCCAGTTCAGATCCACGTGCCTGTCGTACACAGAAGCTAAAGCAAGGCTTCGAAGCTGATAAAGTTTAGATGAAAGTTACTTTTCGCATACAGCGATACAATCCAGAGAAGGACAATGAGCCTTACTTCAAGGATTATACTCTCGATGGCCTTGATGGTACCTATCGTGTACTCGATGCTCTTCACGACATCAAGTGGAAGATCGATGGCACGCTGACCTTCCGTCGTTCCTGCGCGCACGGTATGTGCGGTTCGGACGGCATGAGGATCAACGGCAAGAATGGCCTCGCATGTTCGATGCTCCTGAAGGACATCAAGAACATCAACAAGCCGATCGTCATTGAGCCGCTGCCATATCTGCCGATCATCAAGGATCTCGTCGTCGATATGAGCGACTTCTTCAAGAAGTATGAGCTTGTCAAGCCGTATCTGATTAACCGCGAAGCGCCTCCACAGATGGAGCGCTATCAGTCGGAAGACGATTCAGAGTTGCTGATGGAATCGACCAAGTGCATCATGTGTGCTTGCTGCACCACGTCTTGCCCAAGCCTGTGGTCGAACGAGAATTATCTCGGACCTGCGGCTATCCTGAAGTCCTTCCGCTTCGCATTCGATTCTCGTGACGATGGCTCGGAAGAGCACACCGCAGCGGTCGATTCGCAGGACGGTATCTGGCGCTGCCACACTATCTTCAATTGCGTAGAGGCTTGCCCGAAGGACATCAACATCACCTGGCATATCTCGCAGCTCAAGAAGAAGCTTGTCGCCTCGGAGTTGTGATCTTTCACAGATAGATCTAAAAGGCCGCTGCATAGCGGCTTTTTTTTTACGTACTCTGATGTAACTGTTCGACCGGAAAATCGTGAAGATAAACTAACCTCGTATTGCTTCGATATGACCGCGATCTCGGAACGAGAACCTGCTGCATTTTCTTGAACTCTGCATGAGGATCTTCTCCATATTAGCCATCGCCACAGCACTCTGTTTCGCTACGCCATCGGAGGCGCAACGCGGAGGCAGTGCGCCAGTTGTGAAGAAAAGCGGTTCGCAGTTCAAGATCGCGCGCCTGAAATATTCAGGTGGCGGCGATTGGTACAACGATCCGTCATCGGAGCCAAACCTGCTGCGCTACATTCGTCAGAATACGAACATCGATGTCAACCCTGAGTATTTCTGGGTCGATCTCGCAAGCGATGACATTTACAATTATCCGTTCCTCTTCTTGACGGGACATGGCAACGTGGAGATGTCGGAGAGCGAAGCGAAGCGCCTGCGCGCATATCTCGATGCGGGTGGATTCCTCTACGTCGATGATGACTATGGCATGGACGCTGCTATTCGTCGCGAGATGAAGAAGGTGTTTCCAGAGCAGGAGCTTCAGGAGTTGCCATTCACGCACGGCATTTACCAAACCCACTATCAATTCGCGACCGGCTTACCAAAGACGCACGAGCACGATAACAAGCCGCCTCAAGGATTCGGATTATTTAGCGGCAAGCGCCTCGCAGTCTTCTACACCTACGAGACAAACCCAAGCGATGGCTGGGCCGACCCCGACATCCACAAGAACGATCCAGCAAAGCGCACCGAAGCTCTCAAACTCGGCACCAACATCGTCGTATGGGCGCTGTTGAATTAAGCGTCTAGCGTCTAGCGTTCAGCGTCTAGCGTCTAGCGTTCAGCGTTCAGCGTCTAGCTAAGTGTGGTACAGGCGTCCCGCCTGTGACCCCTATCGCTGCACGATGACAATCTGTGTAATCCCTCCTCTACGCACCATATATGCGCCCGCATTCAACCCGCTGATATCATAGCGATAAATATCGCCGATCATCTCGTTCGGTGGCGAATAGCTTCTTCCCAGTAGATCGTACCATTCGATCTCCACAACCGAACTGACAAATGTTGCGGCAGGATTTGGAAATATCTCTCGTGCGGTCGTCCGTGATTTCTCTACTGCTAGTCTCCATCCTCCCGAGCTCGTGCGGTACAATAATCTATCCTTACCGTATCCGAAGGCCGTGACTGTATCAATGCTCACAATGCTCTTGAACTCAGGCGCGAATGGGATCATCTTCCAGGTAAGAGCAGCGTCCGTTGTCTTGTAGAGCACCTCCCCGACAACCCACCCTAAACCAAAATTGCTACCGAACAATAGTCCAAACGGAGTATCAGTAGGAGTCCAGGTTTGGCCATTGTCACTCGATCGCATGCTACCGGAAACGCGCACATTAGATTCTACAACAGTGTAGTCCATACTAATGTGTTCGACCCGCTGCCACTCTGAGAGTGAGATATCGCTGCGATAGATCGTGTCTTTCACGTGTACAAAGACCGAGTCTCCTACTACGGATAAAGCCGATGCTGCAGCGAGACTATCTTCAAATGCACCAAGCCGTATAGAGTCGCCCGTCCATACGCAGAACGAAGGAGATAGCATCCAATTTCTCTCGGAGCTGTTCCATTCGGACCGACCAAATCCAATGACTTGAGTATCCGAGAGTTTGAGCAGATCCCTGATCGGTGCGACGAAGCTACCGTAAGCCAACATTCGCCAGGTGGCACCGGCATTGGTAGATTGATAAAGAAACCCCTTAAGATCACCCTCAGACGATGGCGGATTTTCTCTGAGGCTCCCGCTAAACAGGATATCTCGAGCACTGAGCATGTTCAAATCATAAAATTGATAAGTAACACTACCACCTCCGCTCAGCGGACCATTAACGAGCACTGGCAAGGTACCGGTTTGTTGCCATGTGTTCCCTCCGTCAGCGCTCAGCATGACTCTCCCACTGTCAATCACACTGATACTATCAGCGTTCGTGACACCGTAGTAGGCCACCCGATTTTGATAGATCTGTTTCCAGCCATCCTGGGCATGCGCGGTGCTCATGCAGGCAATTAGAATGAGAAAGAGTAGAGATTGCTTCATATCGCTTTGG
>JBKJTP010000236.1:0-3490 GCA_046590195.1 Kapaibacterium sp. (SeqCode)
TGATGAAGCCTGTGTCCTAGCTCGACGATACGCAGCGCCTCCTCGGGGTCCATCGGATCATTCGCGATATCGGTAACGAGCTGGACATTCTCGAGCGCGGTGAGGCTCGGGATCAGATTATAGAACTGGAAGACGAAGCCGACATGCTCGCGGCGAAATGAGGTAAGCTCTTTATCTGTGGCTGTCGTGAGCTGGCGATCGAGATAGGCTACTTCGCCTGTGCTTGGGCCGTCGAGTCCGCCGAGGATATTCAGCAGCGTCGACTTGCCGCTTCCGCTCGCACCAAGAATGACAAGCAACTCGCCTTGACGAATATCGAGCGAGACATCCTGAAGCGCAAGGACATCCACCTCGCCCATGTGGTAGGTCTTCGAAAGGTCTTTTATCCTGAAGACAACATTCGGTTGTAGCGTCATGAAGGGTAAGCCTATAACAGGGGCAGGGAGCGAAATCCTGGCCGCTTCTACGGCCAGAACACTCGTCAGTTACAGAATATTATCCTCCGACAGATTTACCCGACGAAGCGCTAAGTGGACGCTAAAGTCTACTTCGTGCGGATATATGGCCCGTCAACTGATGACAGCGTGTCCTCATCGCATGGCCCAAACCAGATCGAGTCCTGACTGTAAACGGCCACGCTAAATGGTCGGTCATTGATATTGACGCCGTAGACTGTTGCCATGCGCTCGACACCGCCTTTTTTTGTAATCAGGCTTCTATTGAAACGACGGTCGATAAGGCCCTCGTACTTTAGCTGACTTCCTAAGAAAGATCGAACGCTCGCTGAAGAGATCGACAAGCTGACGTTGCTCGCAGGCGTAGAGACCAGTCTCCACACCCCGGCAACATCTACCAGCGAGCTATCAACGACAGACGCCATGATAACCGGATCGCTTGATCCCGGCCCATTGGGGTCGGACCTGCACGACTGCAAACTTGCGATGGCAATTGCCATGAGTACGAGACTGCTCTTCTTCATAGACGGAGAATAGGTTTTTAAGACTAACCTCGCTGGGCACAGAATGTTACACCGCGAAAGGGCCAGCGTTCCATCAAAATCGCTATTTAGCTGAGTTCGGAGCTTTTTGCCTGCCAGACTGTTTTTGCGACGTATTTTTGCAGGAAGTATCACAGAGAGGGGCAGGGCCCCGTGGTTTGGTGTTAGTGGCTAGTGGCTCGTCAGGGTCGGCCACTCGAACCACTAGCCACTGACCACGAATAACGAGTTTTTAGGCTTTTAATGGCAACGACCAACGATTTCAGAGTAGGCGCGGTCCTCAAGATGGATGGCGAGCTGTATCAGATCGAGGAATTCATGCACCGTACGCCGGGCAATCTTCGCGCTTTTGTGCAGGCAAAAATGCGCAATATGAAGACCGGTAACACGAAGGAGATCCGCTTCCGCTCTGGCGAAGAGGTGACGATGATCCGCACCGAGCGCAAGACCTTCCAATTCCTCTATCGCGACGGTACCGATTTCGTGTTCATGGATAACGAGAACTACGAGCAGATCAATGTGCCTGAAGCGGCTGTTGGCGATGGCGCGAAGTTCTTGAAGGAGTCCGAGAACGCCGATGTTCTTTTCGCTGAGGATGGCTCGATCATCCAGGTCGACATCCCGAACTTTGTGATCCTTGCGATCTCTCAGACTGACCCAGGGATGCGCGGCGATACCGCAACTGGCGGCACCAAGCCAGCCACCCTCGAGACAGGCGCAACTGTCAACGTCCCGCTCTTCCTGAATGAGGGAGACCGCGTACGGGTCGACACCCGCAGCGGCCAGTATCTCGACCGCGTCCGCAATTAATCCATACTCTTCCACGCTACTCCGGAAGGGCATAAACCCGGTTAGGCAAAACCCATAACCTCATGGATATCAATTATTTAGAGAAACTCCTTAAGTTGTTCGACGATAGCTCACTGACCGAGCTTGAGATCGACGAGGAGGGCACGCAGGTTCGTCTGGCTCGTCAGAAGGAACAAGCAGCACCGATGCAATTCGCCTATCCACCGATGCAGCAAGGATATGCTCCAGCGCCTCAGGCAGCGCCGGCCGCCGCCGCTCCTGCTAACGCCGATGCACCGGCACCAGCTGGCGCAACATATCACGAGGTGAAGTCGCCGATCGTCGGTACGTTCTACCGCGCGCCATCGCCAGAAGCTGATTCGTATGTGCAGGTCGGGCAGTCGGTTCAGGTCGGCACAACGCTCTGCATCATCGAGGCAATGAAGCTGATGAACGAGATCGAGAGCGATGCATCAGGCAAGGTCGTAAAGATCATGGTCGAGAACGGCCAGCCAGTAGAGTATGGCCAGGTATTAATGCTGGTAGAGCCAGCGTAAAGTTCTTTCTCATCCTGTCCTGAGCGGTTTAAAACGACTGTCATTGCGAGGAAGCTTCGAGCGCCAAGGGCGCGAGGGCGACGAAGCAATCTGTCGGGGAATCCCGCGCTGTCATTGGTGGCTGTCCCCAGCGGATTGCTTCGTCGGCTTTGTCGCTTTGGCGACAAACGCCTCCTCGCAATGACAGGCATTTGGACCACAAGTTTACTGAATGTTCTATAAGATCCTCATAGCTAATCGCGGCGAGATCGCCCTTCGGATCATCCGCACCTGCAGAGAGCTTGGCATCAAGACGGTCGCTGTTTATTCAGAGGCCGACCGCCACTCGCTCCATGTCAAATTCGCGGACGAAGCGATCTGTATCGGCCCACCAGCCGGCAAGGAGAGCTACCTCAACATTCCTCGCATCATCGCTGCAGCCGATCTCACGGGCGCGGAAGCCATCCATCCGGGCTACGGCTTCCTGGCAGAGAACGCCGAGTTCGCAGATATCTGCGCTGGCTCAGGCTTTACGTTCATCGGTCCATCACCCGAGATGATCAACTCCATGGGGGACAAAGCCCGCGCGAAGGAGACGATGAAGGCTGCAGGAGTGCCGGTCGTTCGAGGCTCAGAGGGCATCATTAAGAGTTTAGATGAGGCACGCCAAGTCGTTGCAGAGATTGGAGTTCCGGTCATCATCAAAGCCGTTGCGGGCGGTGGTGGACGCGGAATGCGTATCGTCCGCGCAATCGAAGAATTAGAGTCGAACGTGACAATGGCGCAGACCGAAGCGGCTGCTGCTTTCGGCAACGGCGACGTCTATATCGAGAAGTATATCGACAAGCCCCGCCACGTCGAGATCCAGGTCTTTGGCGATAAGTTTGGCAATGTCGTCCATTACAACGAGCGCGAGTGCTCGATCCAACGCCGCCACCAGAAGCTTGTTGAAGAATCTCCATCGCCAGTCGTGACCGAGAAGCTACGCCAGCAGATGGGTGATGCGACCGTTAAGGGCGCGGCATCGGTCGGCTACGTCGGCGCCGGTACGATCGAATTCCTGCTCGATAAGGACAACAACTTCTACTTCATGGAGATGAACACGCGTATCCAGGTGGAGCATCCGGTGACCGAAGAAGTCACCGGGATCGATCTGGTCAAGGAGCAG
>JBKJTP010000228.1:0-13263 GCA_046590195.1 Kapaibacterium sp. (SeqCode)
CAAGAAAATAGCTGAGATGTTGGCGGGCAGCGTCCATGGCACCACCTTCGGCGGCAACGCTTTGGCATGCGCCGCAGGCATTGCAGTTCTTAATGAATTGCAAAATGGATTGCTCAATACCGTTCTAGCACGTAGTGCTGAACTCAAGCATAAGCTCGAAGGGATCGCCGAGAAATATCCAAAGCATATTAAAGAAGTACGAGGCCTCGGATTCATGCTGGGTATTGAGTTTTACTCAGCCGCAAAGGCGGTGAATGCCGCATTATTGGAGCGGAACATCATTACTAATGTCACGAATATCAACGTTTTACGCCTTCTTCCTCCACTGATCTTTGAAGCAGAGCATATAGCTGAGCTAAGCTCAGCTATTAAAGATGTCGTTGCTAACATTCCCTCTGAGTAATCCCCATTAGTGTAGAAATTTCTCCATGTTGCCAAAACTGGCAAGGTAGTTGAATCGCTGAGCTTTCATTAATGATCAGGCTCGGTTGAGTGTGATCACTTCGGAAAATCTCACACTCTATGAGACTCTCACTATACAACTTACTCGGAGGACCCATGACACGTTCGATTACAAAGTTCGCAGCAGCTTGCCTCGTTACACTCGGTCTTGCTTCTGCAAGCCAAGCCCAGAATGCTGATAACGACATCATCCGTCCTATCACGCAGACTGGTTCTGCCGCTTTTATGTTTTCACTCAATGGCCTTGGCGATTTTGGCTTTGGCGGCCCGATCGTAGGCTCGACAGCATTGACAGATGGCCAGATCGCTGCTGGTCAAGCTGGACAAGTTACCGGTGGTTCAGCTGTGATGCCGGGCGTCGGTGCAAAGTTCTTCGTTAGCGATAACACAGCACTTCGCGTCGCTCTTGCTTTCCGCCTCTATGAGGATGGTAAGGAAGAAATTGGTAATTCGACTGTTGGCGGTCCTGGTAAGGTTCAGCGCAACACAACTGGTATCAACTTCGGTGGTGAATATCACTTCCGTCCGTTGTACTCAACGTCGCCTTACCTCGGTGCATTGATCTCATTCGTAACGGATAACTTCAAGCGTACCTTTACCCCGACGAGTGGTGCACAGTCGATCACAAACCTGAAGTCAACAAGCTTCGGCGTTGGTGCGGTTGTCGGTTTCAACTGGTTCTTCACACGTGGCCTCGCGCTCGGTGGTGAATACACACTTGGATTCACGTCAACTTCATCTGTCTTCGAATTCCCAGGACAGACAAAGGCAGACGAGCCAACCAACACAGACGTTGGTATGGGTGTGAACGGCGGCGGCAGCCTCCAGTTCATCGTGTACTTCTAAGATTTAGGGAGTATCCCAACAGGTCGGCCACGGCTGTAAGCCTCGGCTGACCGATGGGCCTAACGTCCCTTATCAGGACCGCAGTCCTTTGTTGGTTTGCAGCAAAGAGCCTTCGCAAGAAGGCTCTTTCGTTTTTATACCCTGTAGATGCCGTAATTTTGTATGCGGCGCAACCCCATCGGGCGCTGCTTCACAAAACCTTCCCGTTCCTCTGAAGACAGATATCCTTGTTCTCGGCTCCGGTAGTGCAGGGCTGTTCTTTGCCATTCAGATGGCGATGAATGCTCCGCGCATGAAGATCATCGTCGTTACCAAGAAAGAGCGCTCCGAATCGAACACGAACTACGCACAAGGCGGCATCGCCAGTGTGTACGATCCGGAGGATACATTCGAGGATCATATCCGCGACACGCTCCGCGCAGGTGCAGGACTCTGTCATGAAGATGCCGTGCGAGCACTCGTCAACGAAGGCCCTGACCGCATTCAGGATCTGATCGAATTGGGCGCGAAGTTCACGAAGGATCGAAAAGGTCAATTGCATCTTGGAAGAGAGGGAGGTCACTCGACCAACCGGATCATCCACGCCAAAGACCTGACAGGCCGCGAGATCGAGCGTGCGCTGCTATCCGCTGTCGCAGCAAACCCGAATATTGAGATCCTTGAAGATCACTTTGCGATCGAGTTGCTCACCGATCACCAACTCACACGCAAACGCAAGCGGAAGAACATCACGTGCTACGGCGCGTATGTTCTGCACGAACCGACCGGCAGAGTGAAAGTGATGACCGCCAAACATGCAGTAATGCTCGCCACGGGTGGAGCAGGGCAGGTGTACTTGCACACAACGAATCCGCTCATCGCAACAGGCGATGGCGTTGCGATGGCCTATCGCGCAGGTGCGAAGATCGCCAATATGGAATTCATGCAATTCCATCCGACGACATTATATTCAAGCGACGCGCGATCATTCCTCATCTCCGAAGCCGTTCGCGGGGCTGGTGCAATACTTCGTAATCTCTCAGGAGAGAGATTTATGGAAACGTATGATCCCGAACGCTTAGAGCTTGCACCCCGCGATGTCGTTGCACGCGCGATCGATGCAGAGTTGAAGCGTCGCGGTGACACGCATGTTTTGCTCGATCTCTCACATCACTCGACAAAGGAGATCAAGAAGGAATTTCCGAACATCTACGCGAAGTGCCTGGAGTTCGGCATCAATATTACTCAGGAGCCAATTCCTGTTGTGCCTGCAGCGCATTACACGTGTGGCGGTGTGCTGACCGATCTCTACGGACGAACCAGTATCGATAAGCTCTACACCTGTGGCGAAGCAGCAATGACCGGTGTGCACGGGGCAAACAGACTTGCATCGAATAGCCTGCTCGAGTCGCTCGTCTTCAGCAACCGCGCTGCATTGGACTGCCTCGCTTCAATCAAGAGCGATAGCAAGGCCGCGAACAAAGTGGATATCAAGCCGTGGGATGAATCCGGAACGGAGAATGCAGAAGAGTGGGTCGTGATCGAGCACGATCGCCAGGAGATCCAGCAATTGATGTGGGATTATGTTGGCATTGTGCGCTCCACCTATCGTCTCGAGCGCGCACTTCGCAGGCTGAAGGTCATCCGTGAGGAGATCGAAGATTATTATCGACGCACAAGGGTCACTGTGCCGTTGTTAGAGTTGCGAAATATCGCCGACGTTTCTGTGCTGATCGTTGAATCCGCGCTGAGACGCAAGGAGAGCAGGGGATTGCACTTCACCACCGATTATCCCGATGCGGATAAGGCGCTGAGTCAGCATGACACGGTGATCCGCAGGCGAGTCTAAGTTTACAGTAGCATTAGAAGATGGACATGAGTAAGAGTAGCACGAAGTCGCAGAAGCCAGCGCCAGCAGCGAGTGGCAATGGCACGTCATCGAAGCAGATGAAGGCCTCTCAGAACGGCAAGAAGAGTCTTGCAAAGTCAGGAGCAAGTACGACCGCGCCTGAAGTGCTTGGCGCCGAGGAGAATTTTCTTGCGCTCGAACCAACGGCGAGCAGCTACGACACAAGCTCCATCGTGATCCTGTCTGCGCCGTATGAAAAGACCGTGAGCTATGGCGGCGGCACGAAGGATGCTCCGAAGGCTATCATCGAGGCATCGCACTACGTCGAATTCTTCGATGACGAATTCATGAGAGAGCTCTGCTTCGAGCGCGGCATTGCGACACTTCCCGAACTGGACTTCGGTGCGAAGGAAGGCCGCGAGATGCTCGACCAGTTGCAAAAGATTGTGACTGAGCAGATAGAGAACGGCAAGTTCGTCGTGACGCTCGGTGGTGAGCACACCATCTCTACTGGCCCGATTGCGGCACATGCACTAGCGTATCCCGGTATGTCGATCCTGCACTTTGATGCGCATTCGGATCTGCGTCAGGAGTATTCTGGCACTCCGTACTCGCATGCATGCTTCATGGCTCGCGTTGCGGAGATGGGCATTCCGATGGATCGGCTTGTGCAGGTTGGCATTCGCGCGCAATCGGTCGACGAGTGGCGCTTCGCACGACAGAACCAGATCAAGACGTTCTACGCAACTGCGATCCGCCGCCGCGATCATGGGAAGAAGTGGCAGAAAGCAGTAGTCGATGCATTGCCGACTGACGAGGTCTATATCACGTTCGATGTCGATTACTTCGATCCATCGATCATGCCGACGACCGGCACGCCAGAGCCTGATGGCTTCCACTGGGCGGAGACAATGGAGATCTTCCGCAGACTAAACAAAGCAGGAAAGAAGATCGTAGGCTTCGACGTCGTTGAGTTGAGCCCGAATGAAAATCAGAAGCACGCCACGTACATGGTGGCGAAGCTGGTCTATCGAATGCTAAACTTTGCGTTTGCTGCAAAATCTTAGTATCTTTGCTTCTTGAGTTCGATCGTACACGGTTGTGGTGAAGCTTCGGATCTGTGCTCAGATCCCGATAGATCTTCGCATGCCTTGATGTTCTTTTGTTTGACTGCATTACTTAGCTCATATACACTATGCGAAAATTTCTGCCTGCGGTCTGTGTGATCGCGCTGCTCATGCAGAGTACCCCTAGTTTGAGTCAATGGGTCGCAACTCCGGGTATCACAAATGGAAATATTTATACCTTCGGCACTTCGTCAACTAACCTCTTCGCGGGCACGGGAAGTATAACTTCGGTTCAGGGGATGTACCGATTTGATCCGGTGACCAGCAGTTGGATACTCGCTTCAAGTGGGCTTCCGAATGGAGATATCGCAGCGATCGCGAAACATGGTGACAATCTTTTTGCAGGAGTTAGCGGGGTCGGCTTGTATCGCTCTTCGAACGAAGGGGAGACATGGCATTCTGCAATTCCAGAGCAAATGCCGTTACTTTATCAGGCAGTTCTAGGGCATGGGTCCTACTTGTACTTTGCGGCCTACGGGGGTGGTGTCCATACTTCAACTGATAATGGCTCGACCTGGAAGGATGTGAGTTTAGGTTTGCCGAACAAAGGGGCTTACTCGCTTGCCGCAAGCGGGGCTAGCGTGTTTGCAGGGCTTGATGGAGGCCAGGTTTACATGACCAGCGATAATGGGGTCACGTGGACGAACACATGTGCCGGATTGCCTAAGACTCAGATACGATCGCTGACCGTCAGCGGTTCAGGACTCTTTGCAGGGACCGAGAACGCAGGCGTCTATTATTCTTCCGACAACGGAATTACATGGACCGAGAAAAACTCTGGGCTTGATAATCTGGGAATACGACAAGTTGTGGTGACACCTTCCGCATTGTTCGCTGCCACGAAAGGTGGTGTGTACATGTCTCGTGATGCCGGCGAATCGTGGTTTAGTGTTAGCGAGGGCCTTACCAACAAGTTCACTCTCGGGCTGGTAGCATTTGATGGATTTCTGTATTCATCAAATGGGTCATTTACCAGCTTTCGAAGGCCGCTTGAAGACTTTGATGCGCTTGGTGTAAAGGAGAGCGTGTCAGCTGGAGTTTCTGTCTGGCCAAATCCAGTGTCAGACGTAATGAATGTCCGCAATGCGATTGGGCAATTGAGCGAGATCACGATATTAAATATGTTGGGTCAACCGATGACCAAAGTGAGCCTTTCTAGTGACGCCGTATCTATTGACGTCTCATCACTTCCGATCGGGACCTACGTCGTGCGAGTTGCGGCAAATGGCAAAACAACTACCAGTAAAGTTGTCAAGGCACTACCATAATTTGTTTGTACCAACGAATGCAGATGTTGCGTACTCCTATGTGCGAGTTGTTTGCATGTCCGCAGACCTTGTTTGTGCTGAGTTCAAATTTGTGATTTCGAATTGCGGTATTTAGTCAAGCTTACCAAGCGCAAAACCAAGAGAGCCGCTGTTGTTAACAGCGGCTCTTCTCGTTAATATCTTATACAGGCAGCTTACGCCTGCTCTACAAGATCGGCAGGGCGCTCGGCCTTGACCTGTGCCCAATGATGGCAAGCAGCCTTGTGATTTGGCTCGTGCTCGATCAGTGCTGGCTCTTCCTTGTAACAGATCTCTGTTGCCCATGGGCAACGTGAGTTAAAGTTACACCCGACCGGGAAGTTGGTTGCTGCAGGCACTGAACCTTCGATCGTCATCAGGCGATCGCTCTCGATGTGAAGCTTTGGAATAGATCCAAGCAAGCCCACGGTATAAGGATGCAACGGATTGTAGAAGATCTCGTCGACCGGTGCATACTCAACGATGTGAGATGCATACATGACGGCGACCTTATCAGCCGTCTCAGCGATCACACCAAGATCGTGCGTGATCAAGACGACCGCCATACCGAGCTTTACTTGTAACGACTTGATCAGTTCGAGGATCTGCGCCTGAACTGTCACGTCGAGTGCCGTTGTCGGCTCATCGGCGATGAGTACTTCGGGATTGCAGGAGAGAGCCATCGCGATCATCACACGCTGACGCATACCACCCGAAAGTTGATGCGGGTACTCGCCATAACGCTGCTCTGGCGCAGGAATACCTACCTGCTTGAGCATGTCGATCGCACGCTTTTTCGCTTCTTCCTTCGATACGTTCTGGTGGAGGATGATCGATTCCTCGATCTGGTTACCAACCGTGAATACTGGGTTCAGTGATGTCATCGGCTCCTGGAAGATCATACCGATGCGGTTGCCTCGGATCTTGCGCATCTCTTCCTCGGTCATCTTCAGCATGTCCTGACCATTGAGGAGGATCTCGCCGCCGACGATACGTCCTGGCGGCTGAGGGATCAAGCGCATGATCGAGAGTGCCGTTACCGACTTACCGCAACCGGACTCACCAACAACGCCGAGCGTCTCGTTCTTATCTACAGTGTACGAAACATCGTCAACTGATTTAGCGACGCCGTCATCTGTAAAAAAGTACGTCTGTAAATTCTTAACTTCTAAAAGTGGCATTCTCGAATGATTAGCGCTTAAGTTTTGGATCGAATGCGTCGCGAAGTCCGTCACCGAACAAGTTGAACGCAAAGACGGCGATCATGATCGCGAGAGCGGGGTAGATCGTAAGTCCCCAGTTCGAACCGGAGGCGATGAAGCCGTAGCCATCGAGGATCATCTGTCCCCAAGTCGAGGTCGGCGGTTGTACGCCAAGCCCGAGGAAGGAGAGAGACGCCTCATAAATAACGGCGCTGGCGAAGCCGGCCGTGGCGATAACGATGATGGGTCCGAGCGAGTTCGGGAGGATATGCCGGAAGATCGTCCGCATATTCTTCAGTCCCAAAGCACGTGTTGCCTCGACATATTCAGTCTCGCGAAGCGCGAAGAATTGACCGCGTACGATACGCGTCATGTCGACCCAACCTGTCACGCCGATCGCAATGATCGTCTGCCACTCGCCGAGTCCAAGCGCGATCGAGATCGCGATGATGAGGAGCAGTGCCGGGATCGACCAGACCACATTAGTGAACCACATGATCACATCATCGACCCATCCGCGATAGAAGCCCGCTAGTGCACCGAGCAGAATCCCGATGACGATCGATAGCAGTTCTGCGAAGAAAGCGACCTTGAGCGAAACTCTCGCACCATAGATCAATCGGGAGAGTACATCGCGGCCATATCGATCGGTGCCGAGAAGATACGTTGGTTGATCATGCCAGTCGGCCTCGCTCGTGCCATGGAGCTTTGATTTTTCGATCGTGATCTCGTTGCCTTCGTCACTGATGTACTTGATCTTGTCGCCAAGATCGGTAAACTCCTGAACCGGTACCGAGATCGGCTTCGCACCTGGGATGTCACTCTTCTTCAGTATGACGTTGCCGGTGAAGCCTGATTCCTTCGTCGCGTACTCGAGGATCTGTGCGTTCGGATCGTAAGGCGAGAGTACGTTGGCTAGTAACGCGATCACCACGAGCAGGCACGTCACGATCAAGCCAGCCATCGCGAGCTTGTTGCGTTTTAGCCGTCTCCATGAGTAGTACCAGAGCGAGTGCGATTCACCGCCGATCTCTTCGGTCTTGCTGTGCACGTATGTCCCGCCCTTGCCGTATGTCGGCGTGACAGGCGTTGTTGTGAAGTGCGCAGCGAGCTCAGCCTGGGTCTGCTGCTTTACTGGGTCACCGAGGCCGGTCGTTGCTTCAACGACCTTTCCGCCTGCCTTCATATCCTGCTCTTGCTTATTCTCTATCATTGTATGTCGGTGGTGTTAGAGATTAAGCAGAAAGCTTCACGCGTGGATCGAGCTTCGCGTAGAGAATATCTACGAAGAAGTTGACGACCACGAAGATGAAAGCAGAGAAGAGAACTGTACCCTGGATGGTAGGGAAGTCGGAGCGAGGGATCGCATCAACAGCCATCAGCCCGATACCTGGCCAGTTGAAGATGTATTCAATGAAGAACGAACCCGTAAGTAATGCAGCGAGCCATGCGCTCACGGTTGTAACCACCGGATTCAATGCATTGCGCAATGCGTGCTTAATGATGACGTTCCTATACGACACGCCCTTTGCCTTAGCGGTGCGGACGAAATCACTCGAAAGAATATCCAACATGCTCGAACGCGTCACGCGCGCAATGATAGAGATCGGACGCAGCGCCAACACGAACATCGGAAGAACCAGATACTCCCAGCCTTGATCGATGTAGCCGGAGATCGGCAGCCATTCTAGCCAGCTACCGAAGACGAGAATGACCAGCAAGCCCATGACGAACGCCGGTATCGAGATCCCGAGCAAGGCGATCACCATCGAGAGATTATCGAATAGACTATAACTCTTCACCGCCGATAGAGTCCCGATCGCGATGCCAATGATCGTCGCGATCACCATAGCGCTGATCGAGAGAAGTGCTGTGGCTGGCAGACGATCCTGCAAGCTCTCCATGACCAGGCGGTTGGTTGTGTACGAACGACCAAGATCGCCGGAGAACGTCTTCATCATGAAGTTGCCGTAGCGCTCCCAGAGTGGGAGGTCAAGCCCGAGCTCATGCCGGATGGCTGCTTGCGTCGCAAGATCGGCACGCTGTCCCTGCATCATGCGGGCAGGATCGGGCAGCAGATTCATCACGAAGAAGATGACCGTCATGACGCCGACGATCACGAGGAAGGAGTAGATGAGTTTTCGGACTAAAAAAGCGAGCATTGGATTTGTGAGATCCCAGCGCAGCCAACACGAACTGCCACCAGGCTAAATGAGACGCTTACAATTAGGCGAATATACCATGCTGAGGTTCCTAATTGGCCAGTTTCACGCATTAATTTGAGACGAGGGCTGGCGCAGCTTGCAACATTGTCAGCACAATTCAGGCATTGAGTAAGTCGCCAGCGTATATTTGCAACCGAAGTTCATTTCAATCCGCGTCAGGTGCTACGCGCTTCATGAGACCCTCCAGGGGTGATAATGGGGCAGTAGTGAAAAGGGAATCTCGTTCAATTCGAGAGCTGCCCCGCAACTGTAACTCTTAAAAAGTCCACTGATCAGGCATGAAGCCAGGTCGGGAAGGCATGGTCCGCAAAGACCTCGGAGGAGCCAGGAGACCTGCCTGATGCCTATCTATCATCACGCCTTCGAGGGAGAGGCCATGGGATTCCGAACGATCAACGTTCGCGTTGGCAGGCCTAGCTGTGCTAAAACGCGTCCGCAAATCTTTCTCGACTCCTATGCCCCCTATGGGCATAGGAGTTTTTCATTTGCGGCTGTTCCTACTCGTAGTTTTTGTACTCATTCCCTCGCTGGTTACAGCGCAGGGAAGCGACACGCTGCGCAAGTACGAAGGCAAAGAGGTCACAGTAGAAGAGACACGAGCTGAGCGCGAATACGCGATCCCAGCGGTCGCTATCAGATCTGAGAAGACCGAGAAGCTCACACTTCAGTCGGGCTCGACACGCGCCTCTGACTTCATCCGCCTTCTCTCCCCAAGTCTTGCCCTTCGGAGCTACGGGACACTCGGAGGCATTACGCTATCAAGCTTCCGAGGATTGCCGCCGGAATACACGATCATTTTCCGCGATGGCATTCGTCTGACGAATGAGCAGAACAGCCTGACCGATCTCGGTCGCATCACGTCCGCATCGCTGACGCGCGTCGATCTGCTCGCATCAAATGCTTCGATCCTGTTAGGCGGTGACGCAGTAGCCGCCTCACTGAATCTTGCGAGCTATCTACCTCAATCAACAACGGCATCTATTGGGACGAGGCTTGCAACTCACGATGACCTGCGTTCGATGGGAGAGCAGGAAGGACACGCGACGCTCTCGTATAAAGGCGATACGTGGGGCCTAGGTGGCAGCTATAATACGCAATCCTCTCGCGGCGATTTCCCATTCGCCGACCGATTCACCGGTCGCGAAGTGCGGCGTGAGAACAATGATGCAACGTTAAATGACCTCGTCGTTACGGGGACATATCAAGGAGATCCACTTGAACTATCAAGCACCTTCAGCTACGTCACGGCAGAACGAGGTGCACCAGGAAGTGCGGTTGTAGAAGGTCGCGGTGCAAGCCAGTTCAGAGCCCGACAGGCAGATGAGGACAGCTATCTCTCGTTGCGAGCGAAGACGAAGATCGGGGGATTGAACATTGCGCCAGCGATCGCATTTCAATCGCAGTCCGAGCAATATGTCGATCCTGAAAAACCTAATGAGAGCACAGGAGGCACGCTTTGCGACAGCTATCTCAATCGTCTTTACTTCGCGGAAGCCAAGATGGATGGGAAGATCACGAATGGCTTACACGCATATTACGGCGTGCAACTTCAGCAGAATCATCTGTTCTCCAATCAAAACATTGCTGGAGATGACACCACGATCTCGCGCACTCGATTCGGAAGCTATGCTGCACTGTCAATACGGCCGCTCGAGGGGCTCACGCTAAATGTGGCGGGGCGAGGTGAATTCATCTCGGATCTCAGTATCTGGAAAGGACTGCCGCAACTGCACGTACAGTACGAACTCGATCATCTGGATCTCGTGCTCAATGCGAATTACGGCAAGAGCTTCCACGCTCCAACATTCAACCAGCTTTATTGGAGACGTTACGGCAATCCGGATCTACGGCATGAGCAAGGGGACAACGTGGAGATCGGTGCGCTGTGGAGGCCAACCCTGCTGAAGGATTGGAGCACCACGTTTCGGCTGACAGGTTTTCGTGCGCAGATCAAGGACCAGATCCTCTGGCTGCCCAAGGCCAACCGGGAATATAGCCCTATCAACATTCAGAACGCGAGAGCCCAGGGAATAGAAGCGCGCGGAGTCGTTCAAGCGGCGATCTCTGATGACCTTCTCTTTGACCTTGACGCTGCCTATACGCTGCTCGATGCTGAAAATCAAACAGAAGGCGAGGATAATGGAAATCGACTTCCTTATAGCGCTGTGATACAATCGGTTACTCGTGCCCAAGTTTCGAGCGCAAGCTATGGCATGCTGGCACTCGTACACGATTACCGAGGCACGCGATTCCCAACGATCTCCAATGAGACGTTCTCGAGTCTTAAGCCGCATAGCACATTCACACTGAGCTATGTCGTGCCCGGCATTTCGCTCATGAATGACACGCAGCTGATGATCAATATCGCTTGCATCAATCTCACGGACGTGAGATACACCGAGATCGCAAATTTTCCGATGGCCGGACGCACCGTCCGCCTGGGCGCCGAGATCATTTTTACTCCAACCATTGACAACCATACCCCAAATGAATAACAAGATAACCCAACGTTTACTCCTACTTCTGCTGATCACCGCAGGTCTAGCATCGTGCGAATCGACAACGGAGAATCCACCCGACAACTCGGTCATCAAGAAGCCATCGCTGATCGTCCTTAATGAGGGCGCATTCAATGGCTTCAACGCTTCGCTTGACGCCATCAATGCTGGCACCGGTGATCGTCAGGAGAACATCATCCCTAGTCTCGGTGACGTCGGCAGCGACGTCGAGATCATCGATGGCAAGATCTATGTCGTCAGCTCGAATTCGAGAAGACTCTATGCGATCAACCCAGTTGACGGAGCGACCCTCGCGTCGTACACCTTCACAGGTTCGGCATCGCCAAATGCGATCGCAAAGATCGGCACGAACGAGGCGCTCGTCACTCATCTTTATTCCGACCGCCTGGATGTGATCGACCTAACCACAAATGCGGTAAAAGACAGCATCCGTGTTAGCCAGGGGACTGTCGACATTATCACGATGAACGGCTTCGCGTATGTAACGGCGAGCTCCAACTATCTCTATGTCATCGACCTGACGCAGAAGAAGCTAGTGGATTCGATCATGATCGGAGATGTGCCGCAGCGAGTTCTGCCTGATGCAGCGCGTAACCAACTCGTGACTCTTTCGTGGGGAACCTGGCCAAGTGGTATTGCTAATGTCTCGATCATTGACGTGGCGACCCGTACCGTCAAGCGCAAGACAGATGTCGCTAGCTCGGTCCAAAAGCTCGTCGCAGGGGATAACAAGATCTATGTTGTCTATGGCGACAAGGTTGAGACGATGGATCTCGTCAGTGGCATCGGGATCGGCTTCTCGGCGAATGGGTATCTCGGGGGAGTCTATGATGCTCCGTCTAATGAGCTCTTCGTAGGCTCGGGCAATTACACCTCTCCAGGCAAAGTTGACGTTCTGGACGGCTCGACGGGTGCCGTAAAGAGAAGTTACAATGGTGGAATTGCGCCTACTCACTTTGCGTTCTACCGCTGACCTCATGAAAACCCCATCCCAAATAGCAGAAATGCGTAACGCAGAAATGCAAGAGCAGAACCGCCGTCAGGCAGTCTTCGCAGTAGGCCTGGTGCTCGTCGCCATCGCCTCACGTGTGATCTTCAATCATTTTGAGATCTATAACTTCAGCATGGTCATGTCGGCCGCACTCTTCGGAGGGGCCTTCCTGACGAATCGCGTGATGAAGTACACGGTACCCGTCGCAGCAATGCTCGTCACTGATGCGATCCTCGGCGTCTATAATCCTGGCATCATGCTTAGCGTCTATGGCGCGTTCCTGCTGACCGTGTTCCTGGGCGACAGGTTCGCAACGGACTCCCTCCGTGGCTACGCAGGCTCAGTGCTTGGCGGTTCGATGGCATTCTTCGTTCTGACGAACCTCGCTGTCTTCGCATTTGGCGACGGCACGATGTATGCGCATTCATGGGCTGGACTCGTCATGTGCTTCGAGCAGGCGATCCCATTCTACCGTAATACTCTGTTGAGCGATCTGCTCTTCACTACCGTATTTTTCGGCGCATACGAGCTCTTCAAGCTCCGGTACCTGCAGCCAGTACCTGTTCGATAATTGAAATTCAAAAGGCTCCATTTGGAGCCTTTTCTTTATTATGGAGGAGCTACCCTTCGGGGGAGGACTGAGCACTGAGTAACCTCGACCGCGGAGCGGTCACCTTTAGTAGCAGTGGGTGAAACCCACGGGCCACCTAAGCCCCCGAATTTTATGAGCCGCGTGGCGGCACTGTGTGAGACATCCGTAGATTTGTAGAAACAGAG
>JBKJTP010000160.1:0-13696 GCA_046590195.1 Kapaibacterium sp. (SeqCode)
ATCATCTTGCGGGCGAAGCTCTGTCACTTCGATCGAATCGCGAAGTGCATTGCAGTCGCTGCCATCGTCGCTGCCGATTCGCTCGATCAGCTTGAAAACAGGTGCTAAGGTATCCGGTATTACAACGGTATCTCTCGCGATAAAACAGATCTCGTGCGTTGAAGTATTGTTTGAGCAGTCCGTAAACGTGAACTTCACGCAGCCTGCCTTCGTCGAATCCTTCTGCTCGAGGACCACAGGCACATCAAGCACTGTGCACGGAGTAAAGAGAGGGATCCTAACGTCAAAGTTTGCAGGATCTCCGGAGGTGACAACGAACTCGATCTTCTGGAGCCCAGTATCATCCTGCCTCTTGTCCGATACGTCAAAGCTCTGTATCGTGTCACGCGGTGCCCCCTTCTCATTGCTGACTACCGGCGAGAGCAGATCGACCACCGTACATGGCAGCTCTATAACCGGACTACAGATATCGATGAACGATGGTGGTCCGAGTGACGATACGGCACTAAGTGTCATCTCGGAAAAGAGCGGCCCCGTGCATGGCCGATTGAGATCGGCCTTGATCTGCCATGAATGTGTCGTTACCTCCAGCGGATTGATCGAGTTAGGATTTGGCGAGACCGTTTGCGTCTTCGACGGCAACGGTGTGCCGACGATCGTCAGATTTTGGCCTACGTCAAGCTTGAGTGATACATTCGATGCCGAGGTCAGCGGCTCAGGATTGAAAATATATGCATCGAGCGTAAACGGATTCGGGATGTACTTATCGCCGATCTTATCATAGATAAGCTTTCTTGGGACGAAGAGCAATGCGAAGAGCTTGCCGCTGCACGTCTGGAAATCGCCGGTGCCGTATGTGAACGACGGTCCCGTTACCGTGTCGCCAGCAGAAACGGTTATACCGTCCCACTCCCACAGAATCGAGTTATCGAACGTCTTATCATCAGGAAGAGTCGGCAATGGACTTGGCGAGCCCCATGAGATTCGCTCTAGTGTCGGCCAGTGACCGATGGTTACGCGGTATGGCGGCCTGATGTTATACTGCGGGTTGATGAACCAGCCCTGTCCGCTAATACCGGGATCATAAGTCGGAGCATTCGGCAACTCATTCTCGAAATTGATAAAGAACGGAGGCACATAGCGATCCGATTGCTCGCCACGACCAAATCGCGCCCAGCGCTTGTAACCATGACGTGTTAGCGTCTTTGCACCGTCGGAACCACCGATCGCAACGTCGAGCAAATATTGCGTCTCGACCTCTACCGGTGCACCACCGTTGTTCGCGAAACGGTAGCGCACACCGATCTGACATCGTGGGTTACTTGTGCCATCAGCGACGGGAATAGCAAATACATCCTGGAAAATGTCAACGCCTTCGACACCCTTCCACGTCAGCGTGACCGTGTCAATGCCGGCTGGCGACTTTGGCCCGCGTCGGCTGATCGTGCCTGTTGGTAGGTGTATCGCTTGGACTGGCAGCGAAGCCGGAAGATCATTGTTCGTGTAGACCTTATTCCGGTTGATGCGGAAGGAGACAAAGCTCTTATACTGGAAAGAGAGGATCGTGTTGCCGACAGTCGTGTACCAATTGATCAGGCCATCTCCATCGCGTACGGTTGCGTAGGCATCGTTCACACCGATCGTTTGCGTCGGTTGCGCGTGCGCAGTCGTCGAGAAGGAACACAGAAGTGAAGCGATCGCAAGGATGCAATACCGCAACGAGGAGTTAGAGAGTGACATGTTCGACACAGGAATAAACTGCCTTCACTGGCAGCAACAGACTATAGAGTAGGAAGACACCGAAGCGTACGTGCTGGGTCAAACCGACCAGGCCCCAGCAGCGCAAGGCGGCAACATCCACCCTGCTTTGAACTCAACCACCGATCTTAGCACAAACCTAAAGAACTCAATAAAAACCCACGGATTAGGTTCCGTGCTGGCCTACAGGCAACGTACTGCTGCAGCCAGCAAAAAGCACCGCGCTCTTGAGGAGCTTAATCCATCCTGAACTTGATCGCCACGCTGCCATACAGCGAGGTGATCTTCCAATTGTCAGCTAGATCATCACGCACTGTCGTAAACGGCAGTTCATAGGTGATCATCGGCGAAATAAGCGAACGCTCTGATAGCTCAAAATCCCAGCCGCCAGTGATCTGAAGCGAAATGCGCGTGCCGTTCGCGGTCGTCAGCTCTTCATCCTGCAGGATCTCAAAGCGCTCACCGTTATTGAACTTGATCGGGATAAACTCGCCTGGGTCGCGCTCTACGGTAAAGGGCGATATCAGCTCACGCCGATGAAGAATATGGCTACCAACAAGGAATTGGATGTTCGGCCCCACCTGAACGTACGGCCCGACACGCGCGAACTGGTACTTAATGAAAGGCGCGAAGCCGACATATGTGAGATCGACAACGTCAGTTCTCTCGACGCTCATGCCCTCTCTGATAGTCAGCGAATCCCCGCGATCGGCAAACGTCACTACAAGATCCTCATTTTTGAGCTGACTTCCCTTTAATCCCTTGAAGTCGATACCACCCTTTAAGCCGATCACCCAGGTGTAATCGAGTGGAAGTTCGTACATGAGGTTGGCAAGGAAGCCATTTGCTGACTGACCCTCGAACGTGACGCCGCAATCGCAATCGAACGTGCCGCCTTGCACATGCTGCGCAAAACCAGCTTCGATCGAGAACATCGGTGGCAACGCACCAGGACCGAAGAGATCGCCTCGGCTGAAGATCTGTGCATGTGCGGTGCTCGTCATACCGAACGAAGCGCCTGAGAGCAGAAGAACGGAGAGAAATTTCTTGAGACTCATATGAGTGTTAGTCGTTGCAGTTCTGATCTGTAGAGACTGTGATCGATACTGCACTGATGTTTCTTAAATTCTTATACTTTCAGATCACTTATCCATACCAACGATGCGCACTTCTACGCGGCGGTTCTTTGCGCGAGCTTCGTCAGTTGTGCCTTCCATGAGTGGGGCGGCCTTACCAAAGCCCTTAACGATCGCAAGCTGATCGCGCGGAACACCCTGCGAAAGCAGGAAGTCTTCCACCGTTACAGCGCGGCGCTCAGAAAGCTTCTCGTTGTACTCGTCCGTACCCACGTCATCCGTATGTCCGTTGACCTCGATGCGAACGTATGGATTCGCCTTGACCTGTCCGATAAAGCGAGTGATCTTTGCTGACTCCTCTTTCTTCAGATTGCTCTTGTTGAAATCGAAATAGAGCATCACTGCGTCGATGTTCTCTGGCTGCAAGCGAATGGCCTTCTCGACGTTGATCATCTCCTCACGAGCCTGAGGTACTTCGACGCTCGTTGAGAATGGATCGTAACCGGCTACCTGAGTCGAGATGCGATAGCTGCTGGCAGGATTCGCGTTGTAGCTGTAATTTCCCTTTGCATCGGTATTGACATTGGCCTTGGCTCCCGTCGACACATTCTCGATGCTAAGAGTAGCCTGGACTGGATTGTGATTGAACACATTCATGACCGTACCATAAATGCGAGCCTTCGAAGGTGTCAGGCGAACTTCCTGAATGAATGGACCTGCTGCATTTGGCGCGGAGCCAGATGCCGAGGCCGGCACGAAGCCATCGGCGCCAACATTTACTTCGTAAGCTGTTCCGGCGAGCATCGTCGCAGAGAATTCATTACCGGCGGCTTCGTCAGGGATCGTCTGTCCATCAGCCGTCAAGCGAACTTCCGGTACAGCAGTGATCGGCTGATTGGTCGCAGCATTAATGAGGCGAAGCTGAAGCACTGCCATCTTTGGCGGTGCTACGACAGGCTTTGCGCTGGCTCGGTAAATATCTGTTCCGCCTTTTCCGCCTTCACGATCGCTTGCAAAGTATGCCTGATCGCCTGATGGCGAGATCGCAAAGAAGAAATCGTTGCCGCGTGAATTGATGGCGCCGCCAAGATTGCGAGGTGTGCCCCATGAGTTATCACCGGTGCGCTCGACGACGAAAATATCGAGTCCACCCTGGCCCTTGATGCCATCCGTAGCGAAGTAAACATATCTTCCATCGCGAGAGAACTGCGGTGCAAGATCACTTGCGTCAGTTGAGAAACCTGCGCGGATAGGCTCGCTCCAGCTATTACCACTGCGAGTCGAGAGATAGATGTCGCCATCTCGATCATCACGATCGCTTACGAAAAGCAGTGTTTGGCCATCTGGCGATAGTGCAGGATGCGTATCCCAGTAATCGTCGTTGAGCGGCCGTCCGTAGTTCTCGTGGATCTTGATCGAGCCGTTGTCGAGCGAAGCTGCATAGATATCGGTGCTTCGGAAAAGGCCATCGCTACGATCGGAGCACGAAGCGACTGTGGTCTGGCCATCCTGCGTGAAGGTCACAGTATTGATCTGTTCCTTGCCCGGAAGTTCGAGATAGGTTGTCACAGCCGAGAGCTGATCGCCACTGAATTCGACCGAATAGAGTACATCCTTCCCCGACTTCTTTGAAGTATAAAGTAGATACTTGTTATCGGGAGTAACGACCGGTGCGCCCTCATTGTACTCGGAGTTCAGTTCTGTCGCATTCGCAACGGAAACAGCGCTCTCATCGAGTTGAAGGATGCGTGGGAGCCCATCGGATTGGGCAAGAAGCTGGGAATGAACTCCAGTGATGAATAGAACAAGGAGGATAGCGAGGGACCTCAGACGCATGCGGAATCTGAATGGGATCTTGACTCGGTCAACTTTGACGGCCGCCATTAGGATAACAAGCTGGCAAGTGAGGTCAGGACCACGTGTTTACGAAAGGATCTTGTGGAGATCCAGGTACAGGACAACATTTAATGCAGCGCCAAGAGGACACGGCGGGAGCGGGACGACACATTTCTCCACAACCCTTCCTGCAGGCACTCATCTAGAAGAATGTAAACGCTTAGGGCTTAGAACCGTTTCTGCGAGTATATAGCGATGATCCTCCGGCAACTCACCCCTTACGTGTTCACGAAGACATTCTTGAAAGCTTCCGCCGGATCGGGCCCGGGAAGTTCGTTGGCGTAGGCAACTGCCTCGTCGATCGCTCGTGTCGCGGCTTCGGCCACCTGCTCGATCTCCTTAGCCTCGATCCCCCGCTCCAGCATCAGCTTTTGGATCTTCTCGATAGGATCCTTTTTCTCCCACTCCTCAAGCTTTTCTTTCGGGACATAATCGAATGGATCATGCTCGGCGTGGCCGCGCATTCGCATTGTGACGCTTTCAATTATCGTCGGTCCTTCACCTCGGCGGGCGCGCTCGGCGGCTTGTGTGGTCACCGCAAAGACGGCCTGGATGTCGGTGCCATCCACAGTCTCCCCATGGATGCCGTAGCCGATCGCCCGGCAGCTGAAGTTTTGACCAGCCATCTGCTTAGCGAGCGGTGTCGAGTAAGCATACTGATTATTCTCGATGACCAGGATGAGAGGGAGCTTCATCACGCTTGCCATCATGAGCCCTTCATGAACCTCTCCAACGGATGAGCCGCCGTCTCCGATATAGTTGAGCACGATGTTGCCGCTCTTCTTCATCTTCTGCGCGAGCCCTACGCCCGCTGCAACCGGCACCATCGCTCCGAGATGGGAGACGTTGCCGTAGATACGGCGCTTAACATCGGCAAAGTGTCCGGTTCCGTCTGTGCCGCGGGTCATCGCGCCTTTGCGGAAGAGGAAATTGATCGCCATCTCCTTCGGCGTCATGCCGCGGACGAAGTGCGCACCGTTATCGCGGTGCATCGGGAAGAGATAATCGCCATCCCCTAGCGCCATTGCCGTTCCGACGCTCGTCGCTTCGTTGCCCACTTGCGCGTAGACTCCGCCGACGATCTTCGACTGACGGTAGAGATTGATCAACGCATGATCGAAGCTTCTTGCCAGGATCATATTGCGGTATGCGAAAAGGAGTTGTTCGTCGGTCATAGCGTTGCCATTATGCAGTCATTTCGAACGAAGCAAACGCAATGGAGCGCAGCGAAATGAAGTGCAGCGAAGTGAGAAATCTGCCGGGGGATTCCGCGCGGCTAATCAACAACGACATCCTCCTGCTCGTCCCCACCAACCCCCTCCGGCTAAAGCCACCTCCCCCTCTTCGAGGTGGAGGATCGATCTACTAAGTGGGCGATTCATCTTAGGGCTTTGATGCGTTTGTAAATTGAGACTCCAATTCTTAACTCTTAATTCTTCATTCTTAATTTTGCTAAGAGATCTCTTCCCTCCCATCGAGCCATTCCAGACCGACTTCCTGAAGGTCTCGGATATTCACAACATCTATTACGAGCAGAGCGGCAATCCCGAAGGGCAGCCGGTCATCTTCGTGCATGGCGGACCCGGCGGCGGCACGAGCCCGAGCTTCCGGCAATTCTTCGATCCAAAGCATTACCGCATCATCCTGTTCGATCAGCGCGGTTGCGGCAAAAGCACGCCGTTCGCTTCGCTCGAGGAGAACACGACGTGGCATCTTGTTGCTGACATGGAGCAGCTGCGCGAGCATCTCGACATCGATAAATGGATGGTCTTCGGCGGATCATGGGGTTCGACACTGGCGCTCGCTTATTCAGAGTCGCATCCCGACCGTGTTACCCATCTTGTGCTTCGCGGCATCTTCATGCTTCGCAAGTGGGAGATCGATTGGTTCTATCAGGAAGGTGCGAGTCGGCTGTTCCCTGAGTTCTGGGAAGAGTATCTGAAGCCGATACCCGTTGAGGAGCGAGGCGATCTCGTTCGCGCGTATTATAAGCGCCTGACATCGGATGATGAGGTAACGCGCATCGAAGCGGCTCGCGCATGGAGCATCTGGGAAGCATCGACATCGTGGCTTGAGATCTCAACCGACGCGATCAACACGTTTACCGATCCGGTGAAGGCGCTCCCCTTCGCACGCATCGAGTGCCACTATTTCGTCAATAAGGGCTTCATGGATGATGGGCAACTCTTGCGTGATGCGCATATGATCCGTCATATCCCTACGGTCATCGTTCATGGGCGCTATGATGTCGTCTGCCCGGTACAGAACGCCTGGGATCTGAAGCGTGAACTACCTGACGCAGAGTTGCTTATCTCTCCTACCTCCGGTCACTCACAGATGGAGAAGCAGAACCGAAGCTCGCTCATCTATGCGACGGAGAAATTTAAGGTATAAAAGAGAGGGCTGCAGTTGCAGCCCTCTTACGTTTAGAATAGTCTATTCCACAATCAACTTCCTCACCACCTGTTGCCCGTTGCTCAGTTCGATCAACAATGTGTAACTGCCTGGATTGATGCCGGCAACATCAATATTGGAAGTTGTCAGTGTGCTTCTCATCTCTATGCCTCGTACATCTACAAGTGTGATACGCTTGATCAATGCATTTGATGATGAGACAGACACACGACCGTTCGCAGGATTAGGATAGACTAACACATCAGAATGTTTGGCTTCATCCTTCACGTCCAGCATTGGAAATCTGATATCCCATTGACTTGACCATGGCCCGAGCATCTCACCATTCAGTGCCCGAACACGCCACAGCATTGGTGCAGGAGCATTCTTGATGGTGTTCGCATGGATTGTGCCAGTGATCGCAGAATCATTCATCGCCACGAATTGAAAGCCCTGGAAGCCAACCTGAATCTGATAGGATGTTGCACCTTCAACGCTTCTCCACTCATAGTTAAACGTTGTGTTGGACATGTATTCACCATCCGCTGGTGAAAGCAATGTCGGTGCAGCAAGCGCTGGTGCTTCCGAGGCATCGATGATCTGGCGATAGAGCGTACCCGGTCCCATCTCTGGTCCACCGCTGATCGCCCAGATCGTGCCGTCCTTTATCAACATGTGGTTGAAGTGTGCGCCTTTGAATTGCTCCCACGCGCCTGCTGTGTCGATCTTCCATGTTGCGCCAGCATCGAGCGAGCGATAGACAACGTCAAGATCACGGCCGTATTCAACGCTGATCCACATGCGGTCTCCGTCAACCAAGAATGAGGACACGTGTAGTTGATTTCCGAATGGGATCGCGTCCGGCGCAGCGAAAGAACCTAATGGCTTTGCTGTCCATGAATCACCATTATCAGCGCTCACGAACATCGAGATCGAATCGAATGGCGAATCCTCTTGCGTAAAGACGTAGAGCTTGCCATCGAATGCGTACATGCCTTCCTGACCGTCCGGGCCAGTCATCGGGCCGGTGATCGGCTGCCACGTTGCACCAAAGTCGGTTGACTTCTGATATCCCATACCCGTCATGCCACCATCGGTGAAGAGCACACTGCCATTCGCAACGTAGTTAAGTCCCTTCGATGTCATATCTTCGATCCACGTCGGACCGTCGATAGCTTTATAAAACATTTGACCTGTTCCGCCCTTTTCGACGAAGAGATGACCTGCGAAGTATATGAGTCCGTCCACGTAGGAAGCGTCCGTCATTCCGCCAGTATCGGTGATCCACGTCGCGCCATCATTCGTTGTATACATAAAATAGTACGGTTCACCTTGTGGATCGTACGCGGAGACATAAAGCCTGTCACCTGCCGAGACGATCATAGTGGTCGTCATCGAGTCAAGGCCATTGCTTGGAATCGCTGTCCACGATTTGCCATCGCCTGACTTGATTATCCCCTTATCCGTCGCGAGATAGATAGCCCCTTTATGCATCGTCATTTCGAGGATGCCGCTAATGCCCATGCTTTCCCAACCAGAGCGATCGATCGAGATCGAGAACATTCCGGTGGACCAGCCGCTAAGCTTCTGCACGATCCCGCCACCCTTTGGCTTGATCTTGTCGGGCGCAATCCCTCGTACGCGCCAGAAGTATTGATTGCCGGCGGTAAGTGTTATCACCTTCGTCGTATCGGTCACGCTCGAATCATTATGAACGAGTGTGGCGAAGTCCACCGTGGTTGATACTTGAATCTGGTACTTCGTGGCACCTGCGACGCTGCTCCATACGAAGCGCACTTCAGCGTCTTGCAATACGCTGCCAGTGCGTGGCGATAACAGCTTTGCAGAACCTGCAAGTCCACCGCCTCCTCCGCCACCATTATCAAGCTTCTGCTTATATACACCATCGAGTCCCGGGATAACCCAGACGTGACCATCCGTGTGGTAGTTGAACCCAATCACTGAGGAGTAATAAGGTACGCCGAGTCCGGTCGTATCGACGAACCATGTGATGCCGCCGTTCGTCGAGCGGAAGACATTCGGGCGGGAGCCGAAGTACTGAGTTGGTTGTGTACCGAGATAGAGGTTCTCGCCTTTTGCGAAATGTGCTGTGATGCTGGTGTAGGTGCCGCCGAGTCCTGTGCGATCGGATATTCCAGCAGCAGAGATCATCGTCCAGCTCTCGCCTTTGTCATCGCTGTACCAGAGATGATTCGGTTGATTGAACCCAGTGGTCCCGAGGATGTAAAGCCTCTCGCCATCAGACTGCAGTGTTGTGCCAGACATCGGGAAGCCGGCGTTCGCGGTCTTCTGCCACGTGACGCCGTAGTCCGTTGTGAAGCTTAAGCCATTGCTGATGCTGTAGAGTGTGCTGCCGATCGCGACGACGGAATGCGGATCGTTCGCAGTCCAGTATGACGGCCGAGTATAGGTACCATCCGGCTTGCGAATATCATACGCATCAGGCGCATCCCATTTGACGAAGAGGTATCCGTCCCACGAATACATATCGGAGATCACGGCGTAGCCGCCCCAACCCAATGCATGTGGCTGCGATCCAACAGTATCAAATTGCCAGGTGAGGCCATCGTCAGTCGAGACGGTCAGTGCGCCCTGACCGCTGCCGTAACTGCGAGCTGCCCAGATCTTGCCGTTCGATGCAGCGAATTTAGCGACGAATCCACCCTGACTGTTATTGTCGGCAGGATCAACATCCTGCCATGTCTGACCATTGTCCGTCGATCGAACGATCCCAAGCGTCCCATTCCAGAAGATCAGCGTACTTCCAACGGTGATCATGTCGCCGTTGCCGGAAGAATTACCGGGTTGTTCGAGGCCTCCATCGATCCAATCGGCGGATGCGGACAGAGGTAGGAGCAGCAGGAGGAGGATGAGCAGTTTCGTCATGACAGGTAATTGAGTATAACTTTGATGCAAAGTTACTCAATTTTTTGGCGCTGGCCAAGACGAGAACATTCGGATTCTTACTTCGACTCGGATTCTTGCTTCAAGTCGGATTCTTGCTTCAAGTCGGATTCGCAAAGAAGGCCGCAATTGCGGCCTTCTCGTTGGTCACTTGTCCTAGTCTTGGACGCTGAGGAGCAGCCATCTCTGAATGCCTTCATTATAGATAAAAGTAAACATCGCTTCACCTGTGGTTGCAACATCGGCTCCTGCCATAGTCCTGATTCTGAAGTTTTCCGCCGGCACCGATCCGCTTTCGTTAATGATGGTCATGTCGCCTGGTCCAGTGGAATGCATGATAATGATCTGTCCATCGCCTACGGGCTCAAATCCACCCCAGTTCGAGCCAGCCGCATCAGCTTCGATGCTAAAATAGCTTCGGGTTTCATTATCGTCATAATACCAGTGGCCGAGGGTTGCCCCGAGCGCAATAAAACCTGAAGATCTAATGCCCGCAGATCCAGCGATGTCCAATGACAAAACAGGATTTGCATTCCGAATACCTACATCACCATTGCCCAACACTGTAAACGGTGCAGTCGGATGGTCGTAGAGTATTGCGGTATTCGATGTCGAGCCTAGTGTTACCGGCTCGATGAACAAGCCATAGGCATTCGTAATCGTACCGCCAAACGTGCTACCATTCGAAGCCTGGATCGCCATAGCATTGGTGATCGTGCCTGCACCGGCGAATATTCTTCCCATGACACCATGCGCATCGGTTATCGTACCGGAGCCGTTGCCGAACGCTTCACCATAGACGCCAGTGATCTCAGGGTTCGAGGCGGAGGATGCTGTGCTTGCTGATCCGAATGTGCCGATCAATCGGCTTACAGCACCCGCCGAGCGATTGCTATTCGTACGTCCACCGACTCCGACCAATGATCGGGTTGACATGTCATCGCCATCGTTAGCGTTTACATCATAGGCTAGACCGTAGCTATTTTGCGTCGTCGGAAGCGATGGCGCGAGATCCAATCTACCATACACGCCAAGGACCTGCGTGCTTGCAGTGCTTGTACTTCTGACCTCAAGCCTATCGCCCAGCGTCGTTGGTATCGCGCCAAGCGTCAGTTTACCAGCCGAATTGATAGAGACCGGATCGGTCGCATGTGCATATCGGAATGCGTTGCCGTTGCTTGAGCTCGACGCGATATCTTCGACGAGCACAGCATCAAGGTTGGTAAGAGTACCAACAATGAATGGTGCAGCAAATCGAAATCCGATCGCATTGGTGATCGTCCCAGAGTTAAAGTAGCGGCTATCGAATGCGATCGACGTTGTCATTGTGGCGCCTGCGCCACCAGTGTTCGCGATCTGGCCTACGACGCTCGTTCCTTCGGTGACCACACCGAGACCAAGATTATCGATCGAGCCTACGACGCCGAGTGCTCTAGGC
This sequence comes from Kapaibacterium sp. (SeqCode), assembly GCA_046590195.1. GTDB lineage: Bacteria > Bacteroidota > Ignavibacteria > Palsa-1295 > Palsa-1295 > JBKJTP01. The sequence goes on from JBKJTP010000160.1 coordinate 11,488, forward strand.
ACAGTGTTGCCTGCACCGCGGACCGACGTGCTTCTTCCGGCAAGTCCGATCGTCGATGATGAGCCTAGTGGATTTGTACCGTTTGCGATCGCGGAGAAATTAGCTCCATAGAATCCAGCCGAACCAAACGCTCCAGTACCGTCGGTATAGGTATCTGAATTGATCGTTGCAGTGGGCGACGTTAGCGTATCTCTGAAATGCATCTCGAACTGAGGACTTATTGTACCGAAGCCGAGACGCGTACCGGTATTGGTCAACAAGCTTGAAGGCTGCCACATCGTCGCACCGTTGTTCCAACGTAGCGTCTGTCCATCGATCGTACCATTATCCGGGAAAGAACCTCCCCCTGCTGGGAAGGTAAATGTTGCATCGCCAACCATTGCTGGATCGGCGCGTATTGTCAATCTAAAGGCTGGTGAACCACCGTTATCTAGGATCAAGCGATACGCACCGAGGTCGCGCGACTGAGCATAAGTCAGATCAGCGCTCAAAAGTAGCGAAGAACCAACAAGTAGTGTAGCAATGATAAATAGTTTTTTCATGATCACTTACCCTCCTCAATTGGACGTGATAGTATTGCAGCCGATGCTGACAACACCGTAGTAGGCTTGCTGGCTTGCGCAGGCTCTTGCGCAGGCTCTTGCGCCGTAGGTTGAGCCGTCAAAGTTAAAGGTGTTGCCGGCCGTTTTGCGATGCGGGGTGTACGGTGCGATACGGACACTTGTGTTGTTCCATTCTTCGATACTTGTTTGGAGGGTGGTGCAACTCGTCGAGCAGTCACACCCGAAGAATTCACCGGTAGATCGGTTGACCTTTCCGCAGCGCCGCTGACAGCGACTTGAGCAATGGACACCGAGCTCGCCGTAGAAATAGCGCAAGCAACGACGATGGCAATGAGATATCGCATAGAGTAGGATGTTAATTGTGGAGTTGCGCGGAGAGATCGATCACGGGTGAAGATGATCGAAGTTGCGAATGAGAGATCTCCCGGGACAACAAAAACGCTGAGCTAGGCAAAAATACGAAACTTCTAAGCTGATGTCAAGCTCGACTATTCGGATTTAACACCCTACTTTTCGGCAAGTACCAAGATCGGGTAGGTTACAGCATCGGCTGGGGCGGGTTGGACAGTCGTGCATAAGCCATGCACACTACGAGAGGAGAGAGACAAACAGCTAGATCGCATCAAGCGATATACACTCGATGCGTTCTAGATAAACTACTAGTGAATGATCAGTGAATGATTGGCGCTCGCGATCAATTCGCGCTTGCCATCAGCTTCTTCTTCTCGGCTTCCATGGCAGCGCCGAGTTCTTCAAGCTCTTCCTTGCTCAGCAACTTCTTCGCCATCGGGAACATCTCCTTCTCTTCTTCCTCAATGTGATGCTCGACGAGTTCTTTTAAGACCTTTGCGTGCCCTGTGAATTCATCGGTTGATGGATCTGCCTTCTGGAGTCTTGGCATCTCGAAATCGACTACACGGTGCTCTTCATTCGCTTCCGCGATCATCACTCGCTGATCAACCTTCTCAGCAGCGGCCTGGAAGGCTGGATAGAATACGTCTTCCTCGATCTTCGTGTGGATCGTGAGCTCGAGCACGATCTTCTCGACGAGCTCCTGCCGCGTCTTAACGCCGCGGTTCGTCGTCTCCTTAAGCTGAGTTAGCAGATCCTTAACTTTGTCGTGGTCCTCTTTTAATAACGTAATTGCGTTGGGCATAGAATATTGTTTTTCCTAAGAAGGGTCAAACAATATGCCACAACGGCTAAGGCAGAGTTCTCCTCGCAATGACGATCAGAACAGCCTCTGGTCTCAAGCTCCTATGCGGCCTTCGCGGGATATACCTCATGGACCATGCTATGCAGCTCGCCTTCGGAAAGTACTTGTGAAGCGTCCAGAATCTCAAGTCCGGCGAGTTTACCATCAGGTCCATAATCCGCCAAGATGTCGTCCGTAAGCTTTCTTGTCTCAGCAGTGCCCGGCTCGAGCTCGCGGAGCTTGAGATAAAGGGCATCAACGGTGGGATCGTAAAGTATCTTCACTACTGAGAATTGTGATAATAGACAGGGATGGTAACAACAGTAATGCTATCAGGTTCATCCGCAAAGATCGCCTCCACGGTCTTGAATCTGTAGTGCAAGGCATTGATCGGCGAAGCGCTATTGAACGCGAACGTCTTCTTCGCGGACTTTTTGCCATGCTTTGACCC
>JBKJTP010000178.1:0-8601 GCA_046590195.1 Kapaibacterium sp. (SeqCode)
CACACGCATCCTGGTCGTTTGAAATACGTTAAAGAAATGATTTGGAGTTGATCCAAAAAACCCCTGCCTTATCGGGTTTTTCTTTGCCCATTCCTTATATTGTGCGAGTGCTCCTCGTTCCGCAATGCGTAGCCGACCTGAGTCGCATTTCCATCGGGGCGCACTCGTGAAGCACTCTTATGTCAGGCGATTATTGTTTGTATATTGGTGGCTCTCACTATGGGCACCTTGCACCCGCTGCGCTTTCACGCTGTGCATCCAAGCCCATCCATGTTCTATGGCTCGGGAAACTGAAACGTTGAAAACAAAGGACTTAGAGGGCGCAAATGTCGTGACCTGGCTGGGGATCGCTGGGTTTTACCACGTAGCCCCACATCTTTCCACAGGTTTTCGTACAGGCCTCCCAAAAGTTTACTATATTTGTATTGGACGCTAGGGGGAAGCCCTGCCGCGATCCTGGCCGTCACCGAAAACGGCTAGCTCTTGCCTCAGACCAGGGTTCGCCCTATCTGCTCACAACCTACAATATTGCCCGGCTGAATTAGGAAGCAGCCGGGCTTTATTTATTTGGGCCCTCTTCAAGGCTTCGTCAAGCCTTATTCTGTTAACCTAACCGAGAAGCGAGTTCAGCTTTGAGCTGGTCGTAGTGGAGTGCTCCGGAGACGCGCCAGGAAACCTGCCCTTTACTAAAGAGTATCAGCGTTGGGATGCCCTGGATCCCATACTCGGCGGCGAGCTGTGGCTTCTGGTCGACGTTGACCTTGATGACGGTGATCCGGCCTTTGAATTCCTGCGCGACCTGCTTGATCACCGGTGCAAGCGTCTTGCATGGCCCGCACCACTCTGCCCAGAAGTCGACAAGTATCGGTAGCTGGTGCGTCCTGATCAGCTCATCAAATGCAGTAGGGAGGGTATTCGACATAAAGAGAACTACAAGGACTGTCCAGCCCGCTCGATGTCGGAGAGCGAAGACTCTCGGGAGATCTGTGACTCGTAAGTAACGGTTGCTCCAGCGAGCTTGAGGGTATTGGTGATCGTGCAGTACTTCTCGTCGCTGAGCGCAATGCTGTAATCGAGCTCTTCTTGCGTTACGTCCGGCGAGGTCAAGCGCATGATCATATGTACCTTCGTAAAGATGCGCGGGTGCTCCTCGCGTCGCTCGCCTTCGAGTTCGACGCTGAAGCCGATCACATTCTTCCTGCGCTTCTGGAGCATCGGGACGATGTCCATGATCATGCAGGCACCGGCTGCCTGGAGCATGTGCTCGACCGGGCTTGGTGCGGAAGCCAACCCGCCGCCCTTAACGCTTGTATCGAACATGGCTTCGTGGCCAGCTTCAGTGGTGCCTCTTGAGCGGACACCTTGATCGAGAGAGACAATTACTTTCATGGTTATGCTGCGTTAGCGATCAAGCGCTCTATGCGCTCGCGGTTGCGAGAGTGTACGCGAAGCTTGAGGCGTACGTTTGTGTCGTTGTAGATGCGCTCGGTGACCTCGCCAAGCTCGTGCAAGCGCGATGCGATCTCGTAATGTTCGAGCGGTATCTCCACTGTGATCTCGAACGAGTCCTCGGTGATCACTTTCTCGATCTCCTCGCGCAATTGGTTGATGCCGATACCACGCTCGGCCGATACGAATACAGCATGCGGATATTGCTCGCGCAGCGAAGCCATTAGGCCTCGTCCGGCTGTTGGATCCTCCACGGTATCGAGCTGATCGATCTTGTTAAAGACCATGATGACCGGCTTCTCATCGACGTTCAATTCTTTCAGCGTCGCCTTTACCGTTTCGATCTGCTCCTCGAATTGAGGATGGGAGATATCGACAACGTGGAGCAGGATGTCGGCTTCCTCGGCTTCGCTAAGCGTGGTTCGGAATGATGCGACGAGCTTCGTTGGAAGCTTGCGAATGAATCCGACTGTGTCAGTTACAAGCGCCTTGCGTCCATGTGAGAGCTCGACAGCGCGTGTCGTCGCATCGAGTGTTGCGAAGAGACGGTTCTCGACGAACACGTTCGCCGTCTTATCAGAAGCGAACACATTCAGTAAGCTCGACTTGCCAACGTTCGTGTAGCCGACAAGTGCTACGCGCGTAAGCTCGTTGTTGCGTCCAGCACGGCGTGTCTGTTGCTGTTGTTCGATGTCAGCGAGCTTCTCACGCAGATGTGAGATGCGCGTGCGTACGATGCGTCGATCGGTCTCGATCTGCGTTTCACCAGGGCCCTTGGTACCGATACCACCGTATTGCTTGGACAAGTGGGTCCATGCTCGTGTGAGTCGTGGCAGCATGTACTCGAGCTGCGCCAGTTCGATCTGCGTCTTAGCTTCGCGAGTACGAGCACGAGATGCGAAAATGTCCAGGATCAAAGCGCTGCGATCGAGGATCTTGACCTTGAGTTCGCGCTCGAGGTTGCGGATCTGCACCGGCGATAGATCGTCATCGAAGATGACCATCTGCAGCCCTAGCATCTCGACGTGGGTAGCTAGCTCTTCAACCTTACCCTTACCGAGATAGAGAGCTCCATCCGGCTTCGCCCGCTCTTGCGTCATGCGAAAAAGGACGTCGGCTCCTGCGGTGTCGGCCAGGAGAGCGAGCTCGTTGAGGTGCTCGCTGGCAGTGAGCCTGCCGGCTGCGTCGGTCTGGGTTATGAGCGAAACAAGGCCAGCGCGTTCGCGTGGCTTATTGGTCTCAAAAAATTGGAGAGTCTCTTTCAATAGGTTCTATGTGTGCCGAATGCTGGCGAAGGATTCTTACGCTATGCTAAGGGGGATGTTGCGAGAATAGCTCTCGGACAGAAAGTATTTAATCAAGAAGCACGCCATGGGCGTCAACAGCTTTACCGGAATAGACGGCCGATCTCAGCATTTCGGAGACGGTATTGGCGATCTCTTCGGGTTCGATGAGCCGGCCCTCCTTGTTGAATTTCGCTAGATCTGCCTCGGCTTCCTCAGCAGATCTGCCAGTCCTCGCCGTAATGTTTTGAACGCTTGCCGCGACGATACTCGTCCGTACAAAGCCAGGACAGATCGCGTTGACGGTGATCCCGTTACGCTCCAGCTCCTTGGCAAGGGCACGGGTCAGTCCCAAAACGCCATGCTTACTTGCAGTATATGCAACGGTGTAAGCGAAGCCTTCCATCGCTGCTGTCGACGCAATGTTAATGATCGAGCCATTACCATGCTTCTTCATCGATGGGACAATAGCACGGCAAAGATAGAAGGGACCAGAGAGATTGGTAGCGATCGTGCGATACCATAGATCATCGTCAGTGTTTTCAAGCTTCTCGCTCGGTGCTACACCAGCATTGTTGATGAGGATCGAGATTGGGCCAACTTCTTTCGTTACGCGCTGCTCTAGCAGATCGACATCAAGCGATGAAGTGACGTCGCAAGCATAAGCGTGCGCAACGTTGCGAGCAGCGGTTAGCTCCTTCTTGACCTCATTGATCTCACTAGTAGTCCTTGCTACGAGTACAACGATGTATCCATCGTGAGCAAGCTTTTGTGCGATCGCTTTACCAATGCCTCGACCTGCGCCTGTGATGAGTGCGATCTTCGCTGATGTCTTAGCCATTGACTGCGGAGTAACCTAATGAAGAACAGTCGTAGAGCGTATTTTCTTGCGTCGAAGTTGCGGCTGTGAACTGGAAACCGGATCGCAAACTGCGTGATGACCACACGCCATCTGCTCGAATGACCAATAGTCCCACTTGCACGTTGTCGTTGATGTGTGGATCTTGCGCGATTCTTTTGACTGCATTCTGTAGCGCTACATCCGGTTCAATGCCTTGACGTATCTGCTCGACGATGTGAAACGTCGAGCAGGCTCGCATAACGAATTCACCGTTGCCAGTAGCTACTGCCGCAGCAACCTTGCCGTCAACGAACAGACCCGAACCAATGATCGGTGAGTCTCCTACACGGCCATGCTTCTTGAATGCAAGTCCGCTCGTGGTGCAGGCTCCTGCTAGTCGGCCTTCCTTATCAATACCAATAAGTCCTATGGTGTCGTGCGATTCGTTAAGCGATTCGCGATCGATCTCCCTTAAGTTGCCTGACTGATCGATCTCCTCGAATGTGTATTCATGCTCACCTTCGGTAGCCCTTCGCAAGCGGACGCGAAGTCGATTGGGATGCTGCTTCCAAGTCTCGAAGAGCGCTCTCGCCTTGTCCGTCATGAGGTCGCTTTTCTCGAAGCCTTCTGCCTCCGCGAACATCTCCGCGCCTGAACCAGCGAGCATGATGTATCCTGTCTTCTCCATGACACGACGCGCCAGACCAATGGCATTCTCATAATTCTGGACGAAGCAGACCGCTCCGCACTTACCCTCGTGATCCATAATGCTGGCATCAAGGCTAACGACCCCGAAGTCGTCTGGGATACCACCTTTACCAACCGACATACAGGTGAGGTCGGCCTCGCAATAGCGGGCGCCGGCCTCTACGGCATCAAGCGAGGACTTGCCAGATTCGAGCAGTTCACGCACTACCTGATTTGGTTGGAAGCCGTGCTTCCAGGTGGACATTGAAACGAATGTTTTCAAGCGATCTGAAGATTGATGGATCTCGCCGAGAGATACAAAATTACGACCTGGTCAACTCTTCTTCTTGGGATTTTGTAAGCTTTTCCGAGAAAGCCATTGCCCTGCGTCTCTCCCGAATTGAACACACCCAAAAAGCATCTCTATCTGGCGCTGTTGCTGGCCCTTCTCGCAAGGCTTGCTATGTATCCGCTTTCCGGAATCGAAAGACCCGCGTTCTTCGAGTACGGAGACATCGCATCCAATTTGGTAGCCGGGAATGGTTACTCGATCGTCCATTGGATAGCCGACACTACCCTAACAGTACCAAGTGCTTGGATGCCGCCTGGCCAGGTCCTAGTGACAACTGGTTTCTTTGCCGTATTCGGAGAGGGCGCTGGTGCAAATCATCTGATCTTTCTACTTAATGCCCTACTAGGAACTGCGGCTGTGTATGTTCTTGGCAGGTGCACAGGAATGATCACTGAAAGTGGGTCCTACGAGACAGTCGCGTTGTATGCAGCGGCATTATTCCCACCATTTATCAGTGCTGCCTCGACGTGGGGAATTGCATCGAGCGTCTTGTTACTGAACTCGCTCGTGATCTATCGAGCGCTGCTCTTCTCACGCGCCATCTTGGCCCGTCATCGTCTATTGCGTGAAAGTATTTACTTCGGGTTGATTGCAGGAGTACTCGCCCTCTTTCGCGCGGAGGCGCCATTGACTATCGCATTCATACTGCTCGGCATGCTGATCTTTCACCGGGAGCAGATGCCGCGTGATCTGAAGTATCTGGTGGCGTCCGGCCTCATGATGCTTGCAGTTCTGAGTCCCTGGTTGATCTATAATTACGTTCGCTTCGATACGCTGATACTTGGCAGCACGAGCGGCGGATATAACCTCTGGCGAGGCAACAATCCGATCGCTAGCGGCGGCGGTTGGACCTCCAGCGACTCAGTCGTGCTGCCTACCCGCGAGCTCCAGCAGGATATTTGGCAGAACATCGGGCATGTTGAGCCATTGGATTTCGAACGTGCATACAACTCGGAGTTAGCAAAGGAAGCCGTCTCTTGGATCAGGGAGGATCCAAGCCGAGCATTACTCCTTTCGCTCAAAAAAGGGCTGATAATATGGACGGTCGATCTTTACCATCCAAGCAAGCTGAAATACATATACGGTTTGTTTCAGATCGGGGCAATCCTCCTAGCTAGCTACGGTCTCCTGAGTCTGAGAAATCGGGGATTGGCCGTAGAAATTCGCCGGTGGCTCTGGATCGCTGGCGGAGCCTGCGTGGCGGCCACCCTACTAACGATGGTATTCTTCAGCCTGCCCAGGTATCAGATCTTCCTTGTCGGACTATATTTCCCTCTGGTGGCTATTGGGATGCATTCACTCCTGCAAAAGTGGGGTCTGGTCAAGGACAGTTTAGCGCCCTCTATCCAGAGTAAGAATTAGCTGCCCCCGTACTGCGTTCTCTACCCTCATCACAGACAAGGCAACGGCATGGTATACGTTACGCGACGCGCACATTTCTCAGCGGCCCACAGGCTCTATAATCCGACGTTCAGCGATGAGATGAACGAGTCGGTTTTTGACAAGTGCAACAATATCAGGGGCCATGGCCACAATTACACGATCGATGTAACCGTCGCCGGTATCCCCGATCCGGCCACAGGATATGTTATCGATCTGAAGAAGCTTGCTCGCCTGATGGATGAGCTGATCATTGATAAGGTCGATCACAAGCATCTGAATTTTGATGTGAAGGAGTTGCGCGGCATCATCCCCACTGCCGAGAATATCGCCCTAGTATTCTGGTCGTTGCTTCAGCCAAAGATCACTGAAGGGAAACTGCACTCGATCAAGGTGTACGAGAGCGATAACAACTTTGTCGAATATCTCGGTGAGCCTGTCGGCGAAATCGCGATGTATGAATCCGGTGCCACGTCGGAGCGCGTATTGTTTCACTGAGCCCTTCTGGCTTAAGTCCCAGTCAAAATGACACCAATCAAAGTGCTACCTTCTCGCACAGAAGATCTCGAAGAGCTACCTGCTTCGACTCGTGAAGATATTAAGAATACAGCGTGCGCTCACGGTGCTGCTGAGAACGAAGCCGATTCTAATCCGGCTTTGCGCAATTTCTATCGTGGTATCCTGAGCGAGGTCGGGGAAGACCCACAGCGGATCGGTCTGCTTCGCACGCCGCACCGTGCAGCGAAGGCCATGGAATACCTTACGAGTGGTTACTCGATGGACATCGAGAAAGTGCTCAACGGTGCTATTTTCGAAGAGAAGTACGATGAGATGGTGATCGTGCGTGATATCGACTTCTTCTCGATCTGCGAGCATCACATGCTGCCCTTCTTTGGGAAGTGCCATGTGGCATATATACCGAACGGAAAGATCGTCGGCTTGAGCAAGATCCCACGCATCGTCGATGTCTTCGGTCGGAGATTGCAAGTTCAGGAGCGCATGACACGCCAGATCGCTGACACGATCGACAAGTATCTCAGTCCCCTCGGCGTCGCAGTTGTCTGTGAAGGCCAGCACATGTGCATGGCGATGCGCGGCGTTGAGAAGCAGGGATCGTATACCGTCACGAGTGCAATGCTCGGCACATTTAAGGAGCCCCAGACCAGAGCTGAGTTCATGACGTTGATCCGGAAATAAAGGTACGTTATTACACGAACGGCTAAATTTGAATGATGAAAGGTGGGCCAACGCCTGCCTTTCTTTTTGCCTTCGAAACGCGGGCAGATATGCTTCGTAACTTTGGGTCGTACGCCGGCTTACGGCCCACCGCAATCTTTTATGGTCAGAATATTCATTGTTCTCTTCGTCATCCTGTCTTCAATATCGGCGAGTGCACAGTCGCTCGACTACCGGGTCGACCTGACCAATAGCCAGTCGAAGCGCTTGCATGTCACGCTCATCCCGAAGAAATTCGGCGCTGAGACCGTCACCTTCCAGATGCCTGCGTGGGCGCCAGGTGCATACAGCGTTACGAACTATGGACGCTACGTGCAGGAGTTTCAGGCCTTTGATCTGGCAGGTAAGGTACTGAAGGTTACGCAACTGAACCAGAACCGGTGGTCGATATCAGGAGCAAAGTCTCTTGGTCGGATCGAGTACTACGTTGGCGACTCGCGCCGTGATTCGACGAGCCTTTGGTTTGCCATGGCGCACATGGATTCGAATCTCTTCTTTGCAAATGGCACCGCGCTTTTCGGCTACGTAAATGATAAGAAGAACGCGCCTTCAACGGTCACATACACGAAGCCCTCGAGTTGGGAGATAGCAACCGCACTCGATTATCATAGCAAGGCCAAGCGCGACTGCTCCTTTACGCAGGCCGTCTTTAAAGCGAAGGATTACGATGAGCTTGTTGACGCTCCGGTCCTTGCCGCACCAGAGATGCAGACTCGTTGCTTCACACAAGATGGAGCGCTGTACGAGATAGTCCTTGTAAGTAACAAGAGCTTCGAGATGGATTCCTTGCAAGAGTACACGAAGAAGATCATCAAGACGCAAACCGAGTTCTTTAACGAGACGCCTTTCAAGCATTACACATTCCTCTATTACGCACCGAGCTTCATGCAGATGCCGACAATGGGGCAGGGCGCGCTAGAGCATATGAACTCAAGCGCCTATCTCATGATGCATCAACCGTGGGAGCAGTTCAAGGATGGCGGGCTCAGGATCATCTCGCACGAGTTTTTCCATCTATGGAATGTGAAGCGTATCCATTCATCGCTACTTGGTCCATTCGACTACACAAAGGGAGTCGAGACGACAAGCCTTTGGCTAGCAGAGGGCATCACAGATTATTATGCCCACGCGCTCCTGGCGAGAGATGGACTGGTGTCCTCAGACAAATTCCTCTCCGATGTTCGCGACTGGTACGGCAGCTATCGTCGCTCCCAGCCTGCGCTAACGATGTCGCTCGAAGAGCTTTCCCGAGTAGAAAGCGAGTTCGAGATGGAGAACGCAATTGTGCTGTACACAAAAGGGCCGCTCGTGGGGATGATGCTCGATCTAGAGATTCGTCACAGAACGAAGAACAAGAAGTCGCTGAACGACAT
>JBKJTP010000301.1:0-6335 GCA_046590195.1 Kapaibacterium sp. (SeqCode)
CAAGGATCGGACGAGCGGCGCCGTGAAAGCAGATGCCTCAAGACAACATTTTTCCAGAAATGTGACGAAAGGTCTTGACTTTGATGTTTGAATTTCGTATATTTGCAGCCCGTTAAAGATGCACCCTGCTGAGGCTCACTCCCAGCCCCAAATTCCAGATCTGGTACAAGCCCAAACGTTGATCTATAACGACTTAACCCGCCTAAATGTGTGTGCACACAAGCTTTGGGAGTGACGAGGACTGAGGTTTGAGGACTGAGTAGGGAGGTTGGTGTGTGTGAATTTGTGGTTGACCACGGCAGATTTCTCGCTGAGGCTCGAAATGACCGGGTCGGGAAACCGAAACGTTGATTTATAAGGACTTAACATGCGCTAATGTCGCGTCTTGCCAGAATCGCCGAAGTTTTCTGAGTTCTCAGTCATACTCCAGAGAATAGGAATTTTTTGATTGCTGTCCAGCTTAGTTAGCCGTCCTGAACGCTTCTTGGTCCACCCGGAAGCGACAGGTAGCCCGAAGGGTCATTCCACCAGGGTTCAATCCAATGATCACTTTCAGCTACTTCTGAAGTTATTGACCAAGTTCTCTATGAAAAAGATAGCCCTTAGCGTTTTCGCAGCAGTTATGATGCTCCTTTCTTCAGCCGACGCTCAGGCCCAGAAGATCGCGATCATCGATTCACGCCAGGTTCTCGAGGCTTATCCTGAGTATGTCGCGGCGGTGCAGAAGATCCAGACCATCCAGAAGGTATGGGAGGATTCTCTCCAGATGATGAGCACGGTATTCAAGACGAAGTACGAGACGTACCAGTCGATGGTCGAGCAGATGACGCCAGAAAAGAAGAAGGCAGTCGAGGCAGAGCTTTCAGCTTTGCAGGAAAGCGCGACGAAGTTCCAGACGACGAAGTTTGGTCAGCAGGGCGAGCTCGCTCAGCAGCAGGCAGCTATCGGCGGCCCGTTGTTCGAGAAGGTCCGCACGCTCGTCGGCACGTACGCCAAGAAGGAGAAGTTCACGCTGGTCCTTGATAAGTCAGCAGCGATCTATGTCGATGGCGCAGCAGACGTAACTGATAAGGTCGTAACCTATATCAAGACCGCTAAGTAAATTAGCTGCTGAGCAATTGGTATTGAGAATTGACTTTTCCGCTCCGGCAGAAGAGGACACTTTTAGAAAGCGCGTTACCTTATCAGGTAACGCGCTTTGTTAGTTTAACGCGACTCTCGAACCTCAGAAGTTTAAAAACCCAATGGGTAAATTGTTCAAGGTCCTCCCACTTCTCCTTCTTCTCGTAACTGCTGCTGAAGCTCAGCAGGCTACCCGCACGGCTTATATCGATGCCGCCAAGATCATCACGAAGCTGCCCGAAGCTCAGGATGCCGATGCAAGGCTTGATCAACTCGTCGCGACCTGGAATCAGGAAGCCGATAATATTCAAGGCGAGCTGAACCGCAAGCGAGCGGAATTCGAACGCCGCAAGCTGATCATGACCGATGCCGAGCGAACCTCGACGGAGGTCGATATCCAGAATGTCCAGCGCCGGCTGGCGGAATTCCGGCAGTCGAAGTACGGCCCAACTGGCGATCTCTACACCCAGCAGGCCTCGATGATGAAGCCGGCCTACGATAAGCTAATGAAGGCGATCGAGGAAGTGGCAAAGGACGGCAACTACGATTACGTCCTGGACAAAAGCTCGAAGGATGTTGCGGTGCTTTACTCGAATTCGAAGCATGATCTGACCGTAGCGGTCGCGAAGAAACTCGGCATCGAGACCGATGTCATCATGCAGCCGCTGATCAATACTCCAAACTCGTCGAACAGCTCTGTACCGAGCGGAGCACGTCCGGCTACGAATACACGCGAGCCTGAGAGTCCTGCGGGGTCGAACCCGCGTCAGCCTCGTCCACGAGTTGGCGATCGTGAACCGGTACGCCAGCAGACGCCGGATGGCAATGTTCCGCCGCCTGTGCCTGTTAGCAAGTAGTCCTGAAGGGACGTCTCACCTATACTTACCGAATGAGAATCGCTGAACTGGCAAAGTTGCTCGAAGCAACTTCTGTGGAATTTGCTGAAGGCAACGAAGAGATCGATCACGCAACCGCCATCGAGGATGGCGATGCAGGTGCGATAAGCTTTATCGGCAATGCGCAATACGAACATTTCCTAAGCAACACCGCAGCAACCGCTGTGATCGTCAGTGAGCAACTCAGCGCACCGAGCTTTGGCGATCGCAAGCCACCGATCCTCGTTCGCGTGAAGCGCCCGTATGAAGCATTCGCTAGATCGCTTGAGATCTTCAAACCTGCGAAGACGCTTATCGCACAGGGGATTCATTCCTCAGCAGTCGTTGCCGATTCAGCGGAGCTTGATCCGAGTGTTAATATCGGCGTGAATGTTTACGTAAGCGATCGAGTGAAGATCGGCGCTAACTCGAATATTCTTCCTGGCGTACAGATCGGAGCCGATACAGTGATCGGCGCGAATTGCGTGATCCATCCTAATGTCGTTATCTACGATCATGTCGTGATCGGCGATCGTTGTGTCATCGGTCCCGGATCGGTCATCGGCTATGATGGATTCGGCTACGTACCAATGGGCGATGGCAGCTATCGCAAGATCCCGCAGGTCGGCATCGTCATTCTCGAGGATGATGTTGAGATCGGAGCCAACACGACGATCGATCGTGCTACCGTGGCTGAGACGCGGATCAAAAAGGGCGCAAAGCTTGATAATCTTATTCAGATCGGACACAACGTTGAGATCGGCGAGAACACCGTGATCGCCGCGCAAACCGGTATCAGTGGATCGACGAAGATCGGTCGACAGAATATCATCGCCGGTCAGGTAGGATTTACCGGACACATCACCACAACCGAGAATGTGATCGTTGGCGCGCAATCCGGTATCTCGAAGTCGATCACTAAGGCCGGTACGTACTTCGGCTATCCCGCAAAGAATCACCGCGAAGCATTGAAACTCGAAGGCGCACTTCGTTCGCTGCCAGAACTGATCGAGCGCGTACGTCAACTCGAAGAGAAGCTTAAAGAGCAAGCACAATAGCTCTCCTCACTACAGTTATCCCTCTCCTATGTCTATAGCTGATACTCAGTACCAGACCCTTCTACTATCAGTCGATTCACACATCGCTCAAGTAACGATCAATCGGCCTGAGAAGCTGAATGCCTTGAGTTCACAGGTTCTCGACGATCTTCGCTACGCGATCACCGATCTTCGAGAGCGCCCAGATGTTCGCGTGATCATTATCACCGGTGCAGGAGAGAAGGCATTCGTTGCTGGCGCTGACATCAAAGAGCTGAGTCAGCTCAATGACTTTGAGACCGGCCGCGAGTTCGCTCAGAATGGTCAGGCAGTGTTTCAGTTGATCGAGTCCTCACCGAAGCCTGTCATCGCCGCGATCAATGGCTTCGCGCTCGGCGGCGGCTGTGAACTCGCACTTGCATGTCACATTCGTATCTGTTCCGAGAATGCGAAGTTCGGACAGCCTGAAGTGAATCTCGGTATCATCCCTGGTTATGGTGGTACGCAACGACTGACAAGAGTGATCGGCCGCACGTATGCAACAGATCTTATCCTCACGGGGCGTCAGATGTCAGCGCAGGATGCTGAGCGTCATGAGATCGTATCACGCGTCGTACCATTGGCTGAACTGATGCCGACCGCAATGGAGATGGCTAAGAGCATTGCAGCTAAAGCGCCACTCGCGATCAGCGCCGCTCTCGAGTGCATCATTGTCGGCATTGAGGAAACGATCGAGGAGGGCCTGCTTCGTGAAGCATCACATTTTGGCGGACTCACCACCACGGAAGATTTCCGCGAAGGTACAGGAGCATTTCTCGAAAAGCGAGCAGCACAGTTCTCCGGCAAGTGAGCGTAGAAACATTCGCTGGGCACATGACCGCTCAGGAGATCGAGTACTACATTGCTCTCTCCCATTGTGAAGGTATTGGTTCGCGGCGTCTTGTTACGCTCATTACCTATTTTGGTAGCGCAGAGCGTGCGTTCTTCGCTAATAAGCGCGAGCTTACGTCGGTACCAGGGATCGGAGCAGAAACCGCTGAATCGCTCGTCAATGAACGTGAGACAGCTCTGACTACCGCCAGACAAGATCTAGGTAAGCTTGACGATCACACGAAGCTCTTAACCTATTTCGATGAGCGCTATCCGCAGCAGCTTCGAGATATCTTTAATCCACCTGCGCTTCTTTATGCTCGTGGCAATATTGAGCTACTAAAGTCACCACGATTTATCTCTGTGATCGGCACCAGACGCGCCACCGATTACGGTAAGCGCTGGACGAAGACAATAGTCGATGAACTGGTCAAACATGATGTGACGATCGTAAGCGGCTTCGCCCAAGGGATCGACACCCATGCACACGCTGCTGCCTTCCGTGAGGGTGGAAAGACGATCGCCGTTCTGGGATCAGGCGTAGACGTTATCTACCCGCACTCTAACAAGGCGTTTGCCAGACAGTTGTCAGAAGATGAAAGAGGATTGTTGATCAGCGAACTGCCGATGGGCGCTCCGCCTGACGCAAGAAATTTTCCGTGGAGGAATCGGATAGTTAGCGGTCTGAGCAAGGCGACGATCATCGTTGAAAGCGACGAGAAGGGGGGCTCAATGATCACGGCCTCGATGGCACTCGACGAGAACCGGGAAGTATTTGCAGTGCCGGGTGATCTCGATCGACCGTCAAGCGCGGGCCCTAACATGCTGATCAGAGAGTCGAGAGCGAAGCTGGTCAGATCTCCGTTGGATATTCTTATCGACCTTGGTTGGGCGGATGCTTCAGGCAAGGCGGTCAATAAAAAGCCGCTAGCTAGAACGTCCTTCAACCTGTTCGAAAACAAGGTGCTGGATGTGCTCGAAGGGGCAGGAGGCCCGCTTCATATCGACAATCTCGCACAGCGTGCGGAACTAGAAGTACAGGATTTATTGGTTCATCTACTGCAATTAGAGTTTAAAGGAGTTGTTCGTCAGATGGCGGGCAAGCAATTTTCGCTTGTTAGCTGATCAGTAGTTGCTAGTTTTACTTCCGAATCGATACCTCTCTTAGGTCATCCTCAGTTCACCTGTAACCTTTTGACAACTCGCCGGTCTTCAGTTAGACTTGCTAGTTCGCGGAAGCTCTTCCGCAGGTCGAATTTCTTGCGATCCGGCAAAGAATTGAGTATCTTTATGGAAGTCTAATGGCCAAGATAGGCCGAAAACCGCAATACTCGCAAGAGTCAATGCGGTTGTTGTTGTCTTATTGACTTTTTAGCCTTCAAGATCTCGGTTGTTGTTATTATCAGCCCCCACGGCTGAGCAGAAATCGCCCGAAGGTTCATACCTAAAGGCTGCCTTCTAGATTTGAGAGAGTGTGTTCTCGAATTTTTGTGTCAGAATACTCACTGTTGTTTCCACCTAAATATCATACGATGATGAGACGTGTCTACTGCATGTCAGTAATGGCTTGTCTTGTAATGTTACTCTTCGGAGCGAACATCGCAAGTGCACAGTCAGGGGATCGTCGTGGCGAACCAGATGTCCTTTCAACCGGCTACTACGTGGTTGATTCGGACGATGATGCTTCACCACCATGGCGTCCTAATTATTTCTTTGTCGATACCAGCTACCAGCCGGTCACCTGGACGCGTATCGCAAACGGTCCACGCCAGTTCGCGTCGCCTGGACGCTTTTTCTACAATCCTTGGGGATGGAACGACATCGCCAACATGGATACTGCAGATAATGCGATCGCAGGACCAATGCCTATTGGCTTCACCTACAACTTCTACGGTGTAGATTACGACAGCGTGTACGTTTCGACGAACGGCTTTATCGGCTTCCGTCCTTACGCAGAGGCTATCGGCGCATCCGCAGTTGATCCGACCAGTTATATGGCTCGCGACAATAAGGATTTCAAGCCAGGTGGCAACTACACAAGCGGTCCTCGCGCGATCATTGCAGCTCTCTGGGCTGATCTCGATGTTCGTACGAAAAATGATACATCTCGCGTGTACGTCCGTACGAGCCTGTCGCTCGACACGTTCATGGTGAACTATTATAATTTCCGCCTCCGTCCAGGAAGCCCGAACGTGTTCTCGCCTAGCTTCACGGCTAGCGGTGCCGATAGGATCATGATCCGTAAGTTCCAGATCGTTCTGTCTCGTACAGATTCAGCGGTTCAGGTCAACTACGGTGCGTTCTCCGGTGCTATCAATAGCTTCCCTCCGGTACTCGCGTGGCGCTTGTTCCAGAACAACGTGTCGATCGGTGTGTCTAATCACACTCGCACACAGGCAACATCGTTGCTGTTCAGGAATAAGTGGAATGC
>JBKJTP010000270.1:0-6486 GCA_046590195.1 Kapaibacterium sp. (SeqCode)
GTACCGATATCGCGATCGAAGCCAGCGACATCGGTACCGCTGCCGATCGCAAAGCCTACATCAGCCTGTGCAAGTGCAGGTGCATCGTTGATTCCGTCACCCACCATTCCGACAAGTCCTCCGCCCTTCTGAATTTCACGTACCTTGTCTGCCTTCTGTCCGGGCAGGACTCCAGCGAGTACTTCATCTATGCCGACCTGCGAAGCTACAGCTTTCGCGGTCCGCTCATTGTCACCACTCATCATGATGACGCGAAGTCCTTGGCGCTTCAATTCTGCAATGGCAGCCTTAGAGCTAGACTTGATCGGATCAGCAATCGCGATGATGCCAGCAAGTTCATCATCAATGCTAACGAGCAACGTCGTCTTTGCCTGATCGGAAAGACTGGTGATCTCCGCGGCATGTGCATCCGCTGCAATAAAGCTTGCATTGCCAACCTTGACTACTTTGCCCTCGACTACTGCTTGAATGCCCTTGCCTTCGATCGTTGTAAAGTCAGTTTGATCAGCGAGTGTAATGCCCTTAAGCGATGCCTCACTCAGTATTGCTTCTGCAAGTGGGTGTTCTGATTCGCGTTCTGCTGAGGCGACGAGTCGCAGGAGCTCCCGTTCATCATAACTTGCTGTGGTAATAATATCTGTTACGCTTGGCTGACCCTGCGTGATCGTACCGGTCTTGTCGAGGATGATCGTCTTGAGCTTGTGCGCTGTCTCAAGTGCAGCACCGCTACGGATGAGGATGCCTAGTTCCGCTGCGCGGCCGGTGCCGACCATGATCGCCGTCGGCGTAGCGATGCCAAGCGCACACGGACATGCAATGATCAGCACAGACACAAAGGTGATGAACGCATACGTAAGCTTCGATTCCTCTGGGCCGAAGTTATACCACAGCACAAAAGTAGCTATAGCAACGCTCAGCACGACCGGGATGAAGTATCCGCTAATGACATCCGCGAGCCTAGCTATCGGCGCCTTCGAGCCTTGCGCTTCTTCTACGAGCTTGACGATCTGTTGAAGCACGGTGTCTTTCCCTACCTTCGTCGCATTAAAGTGAAAGCTGCCGTTCTTGTTCAGCGTTGCGCCAACAACTTCGTCACCAGTCTTCTTGCTTACAGGCTGCGATTCACCTGTGATCATCGATTCGTCAACGGCAGAACTACCCGAGACTACGAGGCCATCAACTGGTATCTTCTCACCAGGCCGAACGAGCACACGATCGCCGACACGCACGAGATCGACGTCGATCGTCTCTTCGAGTCCATTGCGCATGATCGTCGCAGTGCGGGCTTGCTGGCCCATGAGCTTTTTGATCGCGTCTGACGTGCGGCCTTTGGCGCGGTTCTCCATGAGATGGCCGAGCAGGATCAGGGTAATGATCACGGCAGCAGCTTCGAAGTAAACGTGATGCGCGCCATGAGCTCCTGCAAAGACTTGCGGGAAGAACATTGCGATGATCGAGTACAGGTACGCCGCGCCTGTACCGATCGCGACGAGCAGATCCATGTCCGCACTGCGCATCTTGACGGACTTCCAAGCATTGACAAAGAAGCTGCGGCCAAACCAGAAGACGACTGGTGTGCTGAGGATAAACATCACCCAGTTTGCCCAGTCGGCTTCGATGTGCGACATCCCGATGACGAAGACCGGGATTGTGAGCACCGCGGCGCCAATGAACTCTCGTACCTTCTTCTGATATTTCGCTTCGCGCGCGCGCTCCTTCTCCTCGATCTCTTTCCGAGTGTTCGGTACTTCCACGGCCTCATAGCCTGACCGCTCGATCTGTTGTACGATCGTCGGAACATCTACTTCGGACGGGCGATAATGTACGACCGCTTCGTTTGTTGCGAGATTGACGCTTGCATCTGTCACGCCATCCAGCTTGTTCAAGCCGGTCTCGATCCGCATCACACATGATGCGCAGGTCATGCCTTCGATGAGTAAACGCGACTCCTCCAGCTTCTCATCATGCTTGTGCATGGTGGAAGCGCTCGTGCTAATGTGAGCATCGTGAAAGTGTGCGTCCCTTGCTGACATCGGAGTGCCTAGTTCTTCGCTACGTCATATCCCGCATCGCGAACTGCTTGCTCGATCGCAGCTTCGCTCGTCTTCTCCTTGTCGTAGATCACTGACGCGATCTTGCTCTCGAGCGAGACATTCGCCTGCTCCACTCCATCCAGTCGCTGAATGGCTTTCGTTACGCTTGCAACGCAGCCACCACAGGTCATACCTTCAACGTTTATAACTGTCTGTTCCATATCTGTTTCTACGAATATTCTTGTGGCTGGTTTCCATCTATGACCTATATGTCTTATAGGACATCTAGGTCCTATAAAAACCAAAGGCAACGGGATTGCCCGTTGCCTGTATAATTTTAGACTGGGCAGCACCCATCACTTATCTGCTTCGCCCATGATCGGATCGATCGAACCGATGATGGCAACGATATCAGAGATCATACAGCCTTCGAGCAATCTCGAAAGCCCCTGCAGGTTTACAAAACTCGGAGAGCGGATCTTGCTGCGCCATGGCATGCCCGACCCATCGCTGATCAAATACCAGCCAAGTTCTCCCTTTGCACCCTCGAGGCCAAAGTAGCTTTCACCCTTTGGTGTGGCTTGGCCAAAGTTCACGAGCATGAAGTCGTTGATGAGCTCTTCCATGCCGCTGTAAACATCGCCCTTGCGAGGCATAACCATCTTCGCATTGTCTGCAAAAATGGGGCCCTTCGGAAGCTTGTCGAGGCACTGCCAGATGATCTTCGCTGATTCAGAGATCTCATCGTAACGAACGAAATATCGTGCGAGCACATCACCTTCGGTGCGCGTGATGACGTTAAAGTCAAGCTCTGGATAGACGAGATATGGATTATCGCGACGAAGATCTGATGGGACGCCGCATCCGCGAAGGTTCGGGCCGGTCCAGCCGAGATCGAGTGCTTCGTCAACAGGCATGATGCCAATGCCTTCACACCGCTCAATAAAGATGCGGTTCTTGTGCAGCATGCTCGCGAATTCCTTCATTGCCTCTGGAAGGCCTGTGAGGAATTCCTTGATCATTGCGACACCTTCGTCAGTGATGTCCTGCGCCATGCCGCCGATGCGCATGTAGCTCGTTGTGAATCGAACACCTGTCAGTACATCATAGATGTCGTAGATGCGCTCACGCTCACGGAATGCCCAGATGAACACGGTCAGTGCGCCAATATCCATCGCGAGTGCACCGAGTGCCATCAAGTGCGATGAGATGCGGGCGAGCTCGCAGCAGATAACGCGGATGAACTCTGCACGACGTGGCACTTGAATGCCCATCAGCTTCTCGACCGACATCGCGTAGGCCGTATTGTTTGCAACCGGCGAGATATAATCGAGGCGATCGGTGTGCGGAATATACTCGTGATAGGTCATATTCTCCGCGAGCTTTTCATAGCCGCGGTGAAGATAACCGAGTTCACACTCTGCTGAGACAAGGGACTCGCCATCAAGGCGAAGCAACAGGCGCAGCACGCCGTGCGCCGCTGGATGCTGCGGGCCCATGTTGAGGACCATCTCGTTATCCAGTGAATCCTCTTCGAACGATACGCTTGTATCCTTCGACATGAGGCGGTCCATGATCTTCTGCTTCGGTACAGGCTCGATCCATGGATCCTTGCCTGCGTTGCCGGTGCCATGCTCGTTCGAAAGTGGACTCTTTCGTATCGGCTCGTTCTCTTGTACTGCTGGTTCTCTCATGACTAAACTTGTGCGCTGCTGCTAATTCTTCTGGTCGGTGCTGTGAGTCTCGAGATCATGCGAGATCTTCTGAATTCTCCATGATATGGAAGCGAGGATCGGAGCCCGTACGATCAGGCAATGGGATCGATCCTGGAATACCCATCAGCGGGAAGTCCTTGCGCAATGGCCAGTACTTGAATTCGTCTGGCAGATACATGCGGCGCATGTCGGGATGGCCATCGAATAGAATGCCGTACATATCGTACGCTTCCCGCTCGTTCCAGTTAGCACCGGTCCAAACAGATGCGAGTGATGGCACATGCGGGTTGCGCTCATCGCAACGTACCTTGATGAATACGCGCTCGTTCGTCTTGTGATTGCGAATGTTGTAGATGACTTCGAAGCGCTCCTTACGCTCGTTGCGGTCAACGCCGAGCGCATCGATCAACTGAAGGAAGCCGAACTTCTCCTTCATTGCGCGAGCAACTTCGACGATACGATCTTTGGGGATGAGTGCTGCTTGTGTGCCGCGGACGTCCTGCGTCTGGAATTCAAGTCCTGGGAGGACGCTCTTAAGGTCTTCGAATTGGAACATCTCGTGAGATGGAGATATGCTGAGATACGAGGTGGAGTTCGCTAAAACAAACAGCCGCAGCTTTAACTGCGGCCGAGAAAACTTTACGCTGCCGGCACCAGCCTGCGGCCACCGTGACGTGGCTCTGGTTCGATAACTGGCTTTGCGATATCCGGGATCTGAATGAGTTGTGGCTCTGGCTCAGACGCGATGACGGTACCGCGGTTGAATGGACGATCGTTGTCGATCGATTCCTGGATCATCATCAATGCCTTGAGCACCGAATCAGGACGTGGCGGGCAACCCGCGATATACACATCTACAGGCAGGAATTGATTGATACCCTGGACGACAGAGTAGGTACGATAGATACCACCCGATGATGTGCAGGCACCCATCGCGACAACCCACTTAGGCTCGGGCATTTGATCGTAGATCTTACGAACCACCTTCGCCATCTTGTATGTCACCGTACCTGCAACGATCAGAAGATCGGCCTGGCGTGGAGAGAAACGAAATACCTCTGATCCGAAGCGCGACACATCGTAACGTGGACCAGCGTACGCCATCATCTCGATAGCACAGCAACTGATACCGAGCGGCATCGGCCAGATCGCGCTCTTACGGCCCCAATTCACCAGCGCATCAATTGTGCTGAGAACAAAGCCCTGCTCTTGTACTTGATCTGATAAACTCATCTTGACCTCCAATAATGTGGCGAGGGAAAGCTTCTCCAGGACCCTGGATCACTAGTCCCATTCGAACGCGCCCTTCTTCAATGCATAGAGATATCCGACAAAAAGAAGTGCGATAAAAAGTAACATCTCCCATAGGGCAAATGCTCCGATCTTCTCGAAGGAGACAGCCCACGGATAGAGGAATACGATTTCTATATCAAAGATAATGAAGAGCATTCCGACCACGTAATACTTGATCGATACGCGCTCTTTGGTCGAGCCTACCGGCACCATGCCCGATTCGTAGGTGGTCAGCTTTTCGCGATTTGGCTTGCGAGGGCCTACCAGCTTCGAGAGGTTCGCCATGATGACGGCGAACCCAGCAGAGACGAGAAGCAGAAGGACTATCGGGGTATAATTCTCGAGCATTAAAAGCTTTGCGATTTGCGGCCCAGAAGCTCGCTTTTGTGAGCGAGGAACCTCCCTTTTATTAGCGAGGTGTGACTGATTAATAATACAAATTTACGACAATCTCGACAGACTATTTTGGGAAATCTCTCTTTTCTGACGATTTGTCACCTGTTGGGACTGCTTCTTGATGTAATCATCAGTCTTGACAAATCTCAGACTGAACTTCACATCCGATAATACCTTCATTGTCAGTCCTGAACCGGGCGACACTGTGCTGGGTCATATCACATTTGTTCTCGACGATAACCAGCAACCAGCCGGTTACCAGTTCAAATCTGTAGATGGTGTGATCGGCAGGGTCCACGATACCATTCCGGATGCACTCCGAGAGCAGTTTGGGGATGTGCATATGCGGATTGAATCGATCTCGCAGGACTAATAGAATTTACTTTAAGCAACGCGGGCAACCCTTTGCTGTATAGGCGTTTCAATTTGAGGTCGAAAAGTCCTCATCGTTTGCTAATGGCTCAGTCTGCCCTCTGAGTTGAATAGACTAAATATCAACTTAGAGAGCTAAAGAGCGTTACGAATGATACACGAATTCGACACATTTGAAGACCCGATCGAGCCCATCTCGCCAGACAAGGCAGAGCTCTCGCTAGCGGAGACGAAGCATAAATTGGCGAATCTGATGTCGCATGTCGAATTCCTCGAATCACGGCTAGCGAATCAGGAAAGACCCCTACCGTCGTCCGAGATCGTTGTTCACTATCGGCCGGAGTCGACTCCAAAATTACCCGCTCAGAAGACAAACCCCACTCAGCAGTGAGCTGCTTTTCCTCAGCCAACCGCTTTCTCCGTAGCTGACCAGATAGCTTGTCTTTCGCTCTTCCTTAAACCCGCCAGGTTATCCCATTGCCGTCGTTGGGCGTGCAAGCTGATCACTAATATTTGCAGAACTTGGTCAAAACGGGTGTCGCCATGCGGTGACATGCGTAAATTTGCACCCAATGATCAATGTCAACCCTCTCTTCCCCGTTCTCCACGCAAATCTCATCGAGCTGCTTTCAGCGCTCAAACCTGAAGACTGGCACAAACCCACGATCTGCAAAGGC
>JBKJTP010000226.1:0-20003 GCA_046590195.1 Kapaibacterium sp. (SeqCode)
CTATGCTATCAACTTCCAGGCACGATGGTGGCAGGAAGTTGATAGCATAGCGCCTTCCCGCCACCGGTAGGCATCACGACAAGCACATCACGGCCGTAGAGGAGCGAGGAGATCGCCTCCTCCTGTTGCTCGCGAAATCGATCGAGACCGAAGCGCGTCCGAAGTACCTCTCTCAACTCCTCGGAGGAGTGGCGATATCCGGAGCTGGCGATCATGATTGGAGCCTACCCTCGCGCAATGCGACCCATCATCACCGGCTGCTCGCCGAGTGACTGAAGCTTCGAAGAGACTGCTTGCGCGACAGCAGGATCGACGATCAGGATCAGACCAATTCCAAGATTGAACGTGCGGCGCATGTCATCTTCAGGTACGCCCGCCGCGCTTTGAATGAGCTTGAAGATCGCTGGACGCTCCCAGGCTTTCCAATCGATGTCAAGTGTAAGTCCTTCGCGCAGAACTCGAGAGGTATTTCCAACAATGCCTCCACCAGTGATATGGCTCAACGCATGTATATCCTTCACTGGCTCAAACTCCTCGAGTAGCGACATGATCTGATTGAGATATGAGCGATGCACCTTTAGCAATGAATCTGCGATGCTCTCGCCCTCAAGTTCTGCTGGCTTGTCATTCACGTCATAGAGAGGGAAGAGCGCCTTGCGAGCCAGGCTATAGCCATTCGTATGGAGTCCGCTGCTGCGAAGTCCGATCAACACATCACCCTCTTGTACATTCTCGCGTGTGAACATTCGCGCGCGATCGACGATACCGACGATGGTGCCGGCAAGATCGTAATCCGATCCTTCATAAATGCCCGGCATCTCTGCGGTCTCACCGCCGATCAATGCGCAGCCATTCTCCTTACACGCCTTAACGAATCCACTGATGATGGCGGTGCCGACATCGACATTGAGGTGACCTGTCGCGAAGTAATCGAGAAAGAACAAAGGCCGTGCACCGCAAACCAGAATATCATTGACGCAATGATTCACAAGATCAGACCCAACCGTATCATGACGATCCGCCATCGTTGCGATCTTGAGCTTCGTCCCTACGCCATCAGTGCTCGAAACCAGCACTGGAAACTTCAGCTCTGGGAAGCGTGCATCGAAAAGGCCGCCAAAGCCACCGATATCCGTAAGCACTCGCTCGCTGAACGTCGAGCGGACCATCGGCTTTATCCGATGGACCAATTCTTCGCCGGCATCAATGTCAACACCTGCATCGCGATAAGTGAGACCCGTCTCTTTATGCTGGACCATGGCAACTGGGTCGGATAATTTTTTATCGATCATTACTGGCGAGGTGTTGCGACGATGAGAAAAGTCTGCTCGATCTCTAGTGGTGTGTCTTGCGCCAATGGGCGTGAAGACATCACATGAGCTTCGAGCGTGAATTGCTCAAGTTTGAAATACTCTGAAATATTGGTGTCGATCGGATTGATCAGAAAGCGGTTGGCATCCGGCATCGGCTTTAGCGTCCCGATGTGCACTCGAGGCAACGCATCGGTCAGGACAAAGTACTCGATCGAATCGAATACACTGAGAGACGAACTGCTTTGAGCGCCGATCTTCAAAAGCGTTGCAGCCTCTACCCGATCTCTCGTTGTTGACTGTTCGAGGAATTCATTAGCAGTATCCGCAATGTTGAAGCTCAGCGTGGTATCGATCCCCGACCCAGAAGCGTCTATCGTTGACGCAAAGCGCCGATCGATCGTAAAGCTGAATTGCGGGTCGATCCCCGACACGCATGACGCCAGGAATATCGTGATAAAGAACAGGGGAAAAATCTTACGGCAAGTTTTCTGCATGTACTGGCGTTTGTGCCACACTCAAACTCCCCTGCTTTTGACTGGGGTTCCGATCTCTCTGCCTTTCAGCCCTCTCATTAACCGAAACCGAAGGAATTGACCGACTATCCTAGCATCCGCCTCAGAAACAAGGAAGAAAAGCGCCTCATCCAGGGACACCTTTGGGCGTTCAGCAATGAACTCGTTGAGATCCGAAAGGACATTCCTGCAGGATCCGTCGTCCGGCTTGAGCGTGAGAATGGCGGTGACCTGGTAGGCCTCGCCATTTACAACCCTCACTCGCTCATCGCAGCCCGGATCATAAGCCGAAAGGCCGAGGAGGTGGATGACGACTTTTGGAAGTCTCGCTTAAAGGCAGCGGCGGATAGACGAAGCCTCTTGCTCGGACGCCGCAACGCGGCTCGGCTGGTGCACGGCGAGAGCGACTTCCTTCCTGGGTTGATCATAGACCGATACAACGACATTATCAGCTTCCAGATCGCCTCGGTTGGGTTTGAGGTCATCAAGGACGATCTTGTCCGATACATTGATGAGCTGTGGTCGCCAAAGACGATCGTAGAAAAGAATCAGACAAATCTTCGAAAGCTCGAGGGACTTGAGCTGATCTCGAAAGTGCACAAAGGGAGCGATCCATCTACGCAGATCGTGGATGAGTTGGGCACCAAGTTCGAGCTGGAGATCGAGTCCGGACAAAAGACCGGGTTCTTCCTCGATCAAATGGAGAATAGAACAGCCATCAGGAGCTATACCAAGCCTGGGGATGAGTGCATCGACCTCTTTGCGAACGAGGGTGGCTTTGCCCTCAACATGGCGCTTGCGGGGGCTGCAAACGTGCTTGCTGTCGACGCATCAGCACAGGCTCTACAGCGAACAAAGGCAAATGCTGAGCTGAACGAAGTGAAAGATAGGGTACAGACTGAGGTTGCGGATTGCTTTGACTTCTTAAAAGCCCATCAAAAGCAGTATGATGTAGTCGTTCTTGACCCACCAGCGTTAGTTAAGTCCAAGAAGGATCTGGCCGCAGCACGCAAGGGTTACCTTCAGATCAACGCAGATTCGATGAGGATCACGAAGCCTGAGGGCGTCCTGCTCACCGCATCCTGCTCCCATCACGTTACCCGCGAAATGCTTCACGATGTGATTCAGGAAGCGGCACGGCGATCGCGGAGACAGGTGACAGTGCTGGAAGAACGTGGCGCAGGAATTGATCACCCTGTGCTAATGGCGATGCCCGAGACGCGCTATTTGAAGGTGTTCATCCTTCGGGTTCATTAGGTGTCGCTGCAAAAGCTTCTTTCACGTATAACTGTAACTTTGGGTATAGGTCGCGGGTTAGTTTTTTTGATGCCGATGAGTAGCTCGGTTGGCAACATGGTGAAGGATGTTATGAAAAAGCTTATTTTGGCCCTTGCGGCCGCGATGTGTGTGTCTACTTCGGCGATGGCTCAGCCTGTTGAAGTAGAGAAAGGGATGCCTGCGGATTCCGCGATCATCTTCGAGTCGCCGCGTCCCCTGCTTGAAACGACTGAGCAGCTAGACGCCCGTTTGAACAACGGCTGGGGTTTTGGGGCGTTCTTTACCGATTATGGATTTGGCGGCCAGCTTTACGCAAGCAGCCGCTTGAGCCAGGATCTGACGGGTCTCATTACCCTCGATCTCGGCTCTGCAAAGAGCGACAAGGAATTTGGCTTTCAGGATGAGATCAAGGTCAACAGGATCCTGGTGCTTCCGTTGATGGCATCAGCGCAGTATCGGGTACTCAGCGAGTCACTGGGCGAGAATTTTCGGCCATACATCACAGCCGGCGCTGGTCCAGTGTTCGTCCTAACTACCCCAGGCGATCAGGAATTCTTCTCCTCCTTCGGCAACGCGCAGGTCAAGACTGTTCCTGGCGGATTCGGGGGGATAGGTGCAAACTTCGGCCTCGACAAGACGACAACATTTGGGGCAAGCGTCCGCTATTTCTTCGTCCCGCTTCCGGAGCCGGGCATTGAGAGTCTTCAGGGTGTTACCCTCACAGATCTCAACGGACTATTTATCGGCGTGAATTACGGCTTTAATTTCTAATCTGAGTTCTCAAATTCACACGCGGAATGCACAAAGGCACAGTGAGCCTTTGACAAATCCTGAGGCAATTACAAGAATTGCGCTGATCGAAAGCGATTGAAACGATCGCCTTTCCGAACGCAGTGCCATCGGCACATCCAACGTAACCGCATTATTCCCTCCACGCCATGGGCTTATGCGGGGGATAAATGACGGGACGTTCTCGCAGTATGTCTTATACTCTGCACCAAATGCCTGACGCAAGTAACCTTGTTCGCGGGCAACGATCATGTAGTACTGGAAGCTGAACCAGATCAAGCCGAGCACAGGCAACCACCAGATCCCGCCCATGACTCCGATCCCGGTGTACATCAGAATGTTGCCGACGTATAGCGGATTGCGAACATGTCCGTACGGACCTGCTGTGACCAATCTAGGCGCACCCACGTCCGCCGTAGCGCGCGTCTCTAGTCCTGCGTACCCCACGCTATAGATCCGAATCAACTCGCCGAGTATCAGCATCCCAAGTCCGACAAATACCCAGGTCCATGTGGGTCTTCCCACAATGAGGAGTAGGATCAGGAATGGGATTGGAGTGTAGCTCCTATTCGTAAAGAGCCAATGCTGAAGCTTTTCTTTCACGGTCGACAGGGTATTTGAGTCGGGCGTATAACCCGGGCACGGGGCTTCCGGCTCCGCACCATTCTAGGCTTCTTCTGAGGAGCTCTTACGGGCCGGTACCTCGATATGGAACGTCGTGCCTTGCCCAAGTTTACTTTCAACTGAGATAGTACCGCTCATATCTGTGATCGTTTTCTTCACGATCGCAAGGCCCAATCCCATACCACTGGTCTTGGTCGAGAAGTTTGGATCAAACGCCTTTTCCAGAGTTTCATCGTCCATACCGGATCCTGTATCGCTTAAGCGAATGTGCACCATCCCCTTCTCTTCGTTCGCTCGAAGCGCGATCACGCCCCAGCCATCGATCGCTTGAGTTGCGTTGCGCATGAGATTGACAAGTAGCCTTCTAAACTCCTCCTCGTCGGCATGGATCGGACTGAGCTTCGGAGGAATATCGATCGCAAAACGGATGCGATGACGCTCAGAATCGAACAGAGCAACCGCGCTCTCAACAACTCGGCGAACAGGCACTGCAGCATACCTGCGACGAGGCATCTCACCAAAGCGCGAGAACTCCGTAGCGATACGAGTGAGTAGATCGATCTGTTCACCGAGCGTTCGCATGACGCGCTTGAAGATCAGGCCGAAGTTCGGATCCTTCATCTCTTGCGCATGCTCGAGATGCTGCACCGAGAGGCGCATTGGGGTCAGCGGATTTTTGATCTCATGGGCAACCTGCCGCGCCATTTCCTTCCACGCCAGTTCACGTTCACTTGCGGCGATGCGTTCGCGGTTCTTCTCAAGTTCTGCGGTCATGATGTTAAAGGCGTGCATCAACTCGCCGATCTCATCGTCTCGATCTACCTCGATCGTGGTGCCAAGTTCTCCTTCTGCGACGTGTTCGGTTGCAAGCGTCAGTCGCTGGATCGGGGAGGCAACACGTGCAGCGAAGATCGCACCGATACCAAGTAGTACTACACCGAGTGCAGCGAATGTGCCGTAGATCAAGCTTGTCGTCCTTGAAACTTCTGCCTCGATGCGGCTCTGCTCTTCCAATGTAGCAACGCTGAGAATTGCGATCGGAGACTCGCTTTGCGGAGTCGTTACTGCCCTGAATCCAACTTGCAGCTGTTGATTACCTGCGCGCTGTGGTTCAGTGATGAATGTCTTCTGCCCAAAGACGATCTCGCGCATGGCATATGGCGCGAGAATGCTTGAGAGTAGCGTTGATTCGTGGAGCTCTGGACGGCTGGTGCCGATGAGCATTCCACGAGTAGAATACACGTTGAAGTCGCGACCCAGCACCTCCGCAAGTTCAGCGATCGTCTTCTTGAATGACGAATCGGTCGGACTTATTGTACGAAGGACAAACTCCGCGCTGAGCCTATCATTTATAGCTTGTGCGTCACGTTGCAACCTGTCCTTATCCTCAAGACCTGCACGCGTTCTAAGCAGATCGCGCGTGACGAACGTAACAACGACGAGTGGCAACAGCGCTATAGCCAGAACGACGAGGAAGATTCGATCACGAAAGCGCAAAGACACACGAACCGTCTTAGAGGTTAGCTGACGCGCAATGAGCACGATCACCGCGATCAACACGCCATACAACAAGCCGATCGCGTTAAGTCGAAGTCCGAATTCAAGGACCCTTGCGAGGGATGGGAGTGGGATGCTAACTGAAAGAACCGATGGCTCGGCGGTTGTAGCCCGGGCATTCAGTGGATAATACTGTGTAAGATAGCGCGCCCCACCCAGCGTGTTGAGCCGTGTCATCTTCTCGACGCTATTGATCTTAGCTCTGATACCGCTTGGGAGTTCGGCAGGAATGTCTAAGGATGGCGCGTTCGTCATCACTCGAAGGCTAGGCCGATAGTGCGCTACGATGAACTCACCCTCTTGAATGAGTTCGCTTGCATATCCAGATTGCTCCCGATTTTCGAGCAATTCGAATGTACCGGCTTCACTTACAAGGGCCGGCAATTCACTCCACACCGCTATTGACACCAAGAGCGCTTGCTCACTTCCGCGCAATTGCACAAGCTTTGCTGCAGCCACCATCGGATTGCACCAGCGAGTAAAGCATTCTGTCGATCGAGTGATAGGATTTTGCTGACGAACGCCGGCTTGAAGTGCAAGTTGTTCCACATCTCCGCGGTTCTTCGACGCCTGCAGTGTTCCCTCTGCCGTGCTAGAGTTCGCGAAGTGGGAGATCAGCTTGCCGTTCTTATCCTTCACGTCGATCAGCACATTCCACTCAGGTTCATTCGCGAACTCCGTCGCGTAGATGAGAAAGGCAAGCTGATCGATCACTGGCGCTTCGAGAGATTGCCCGATCCACTGATCAAAGTTTTCCTGCAACGACCCGAACGTACTGAAAAGCGTTGGTTCAATGCTGACAACACTGAGTTGCGATTGATCGCGCACAACATCAGCGTTCAAGATATCTCGCTTCACGCTTTTTTGCGCGACCAGCGGACTCATAAGCAATGCACTAGCAGCCAAGATAAAGATCACCGCGCGGCTCGATCGTGGAAGACGGTACAAGAATGACGGCGTGCTCTCCTGCGAAGTCGACCAGAAGGCATCAGCAACAATGATGGCAGCGCTGATCATCAGCAACAAGCCCGTAGCAGCGAATCGGTAACCAACGCCTACAGATTCCTGTGGGCTGAATGCAAAAGCTGCAGCAGCCAGCAAGGCACCAAGCACAGTGGTACCCAGGAGAACACGCCAACTGAGCGACAGCCACCTCGGCATCAGGAAGATGAATGCACGAAGTGCGAACGTCAGAACCAGTGTACCCAAGAAGAGGAAAGCAATACCAAGACTCAGGATGGAAAGATACATCATGAGCTCTGACGGTGCTGGCAAGATCTCCTTGATCACAAGGAATCGTATCCTTCCATTGAGCACCATGAAGTCAACGATAGCGCCAAGAATCGAGATCAACAGCTGACTGCCGATCGCTGCAAGGAGTGAAAACAGTATTAGAGTCCCTGCTTCCCGTCTCACGATAAGTCGCACCTGCTCCTGTCCTGAATTCTCTCTTACTAATCGCCTTCGCGGCATCCAGATCAGCCACAGAATGACCGAGATGATGGACAAGAACAGCGTTGATATGAAGAGCTGTAACGGATTTGCAACAATACCTCCACCCCAGAATGAGGAGAAGTCCAGTGAATCTTGTGACCCAGGGCCAGCTACAAGGGCCACTGGATCGAGGACGACAAGCGCGTAGCGAGCAACGGTGATCAGCAAGATCACGTACAGTGAGTACGCGGTTCGACGTACGATCGGGTTACTCGCCTCCTGCGCTCCGCGCAGTAATGTCATCCCCCATCCTACCAGTACGAATACGACCGTTGTAAGCCCGCCAAGAAGCGCAATCTCAAAAATCTTAGAGAGTAGGGTTGGCTTGGTCGGAAATTCCGTTACCGAAACGCGCGCAACGTAGGTTGCAGGATCCTCATCATTGACCTGAAGATTGAATCGCAACCAGCCATCGCTCGACTGCATGTCTCTTGCAGCATCGCTAAACTGATACGATACGTCGCTGCGGACTTCTGGTCGAAGATGATCGAGGAACGAGCGTACTCGCTGTTCTGGGGAAGCCGTTGGATTTTGAACGGCAAGAAGCGAGCTTGTGACGATATACCCAAGGACAGTGCTTTGATCCTGGATCTTCGTGAAGCAACTGAGATATGAATAGATCGGGCCGTTCTCAGAATAGAATCCAAGCGACCGCCGATCTGCGCCCGCTGCTTTTGGCAGGAGCGAATCGAATCGAAAGACGGCGGGGAGGCTAGAGGCCCACGCGATCAACCGCGAATCGCGATCGTAGATCGCGTAGCCAAACTCTGGTCGGAAGAACTCAGGCCGCATCGTCTTTATCGGATCTGGGGCTAGCCACTCTTTGGATCGGTCCAGCAACATCTGAAATACTTCCTTCTGACGAGGCTGACCGATAAGCTGGAATTGGATCGCTTCATCGCCGACAAGACTATCTCGAGTGTCTTCCAGCTTATTTGCGATGGTGAGCAACTCTGTCTTCGATTCCTTCCGGATCTTTTCGAATGCCCCAGGGTCCTTGCGACTCATTTCATCGGGCATTGCTAGCAAGGCAATCTGAGAGGCGAGAGCGACAACGGCAGCCAGAAAGAGCATGACTCGCACACCTTTCGGTAGCTCACGCCAAAAGGCGATCAGTCCCGTCCCGATGCTTCGCATCAGGCGAGAAGATCTCGTCCGTTTTTTGGGAATAACCTCCGGTTCTGTGGCCGAAGGGTCTTGATGGCTAGTGCTTTCCAGAACGACTTTGGGGAGAGTGTGTGTGAATCCACTCTATTCAACCTTGGAAATGAGAAAAGGTTGTTAGGGCCGGAAAAGTAGGCCTATCTCATTGATATCCGGTTCAGGTGCCATGACCCCTTATCCTGCTTGACAAACCCGAAATTGAGCTTGTAGCGGATGATTCGGCCATCCTTGCGGGCAGTCAGGGTGCCTGAGGCACTCCCAATCACCCCGTCATCGCTTACGAATTCGAAGGCGGCGTTTACGGCTGTCCTGGACCGCAGAAAGGTCTCCATGACCACGAGCGTCTGGCTGTTCGAAAGATATGCGCCTGCCCTGTCTGATACCTCGACATAGATCCTGCTAGGGGCGATCTGGGCTTTGATGACCTCAAGATCTCGCTTGTTAAGTGCCTCGGTAAGCTTTTTCACCTGCTGTTTGAGTCCGCTATTGGACTGCTCGAGCACGGTCACCATTGATCGAGTTGATTTCGAATATGCAACGAGAGGCTCTGCTACAGCTTCATAATTGAAGCTTGCTGCAAGAATGGCCAACAGCGCTATGGTTAGGTTGCGTCGCATCATGGTTGTCCCTAGCTACACCCTGGAGCCAGGACTCTACAATTTAAGAAATAGAATTTAACAATTGGTCAAACTTGGGGAGCGATCCGTGTGCGAATGCGCGATAGTTGGACACTCCTCCGATTATAGAGAAGTATGTGCCAGCGCGACGAGAGATACGGAAGACGTGCCTACTAGTTGCCCTGATTCAGGAACGCCACCAGGCCTGATCATTATTGATCGTGCCGATAGCGCGGCCCTTGAATCTCGTCCCAACAAAAGGAGTATTGTTAGACTTTGAGAAGATGTCCGATTCGCTAAAGGTAAAGTCGAGCGAAGGATCGATGATCGTGAGATTTGCGAGTTCACCAGCTGCAATTCGGATCTCAGGCAACTTGAGTAGTCGACGAGGATTGACCGACATCTTTTCTACCAGGGAGGTCCAGTTGATCTTCTTCTTATGGATCAACTCTGTAAGCGCGATCGGGATCGCAGTCTCAAGTCCGATGATGCCGAATGAAGCGGAGTTCAGATCAGTCTCCTTCTCATGCTTTGCATGAGGTGCATGATCGGTGGAGATACAGTCGATCGTGCCATCGGCAAGGCCGTGAAGGATCGCATCGATATCTTCCTGCGTACGCAGCGGTGGGTTCATCTTTGCCAACGTGCCATGCGTCTCGATAGCGTCGTCAGTAAGCAGGAAATGATGCGGTGTAACTTCGCAACTTACTTTCACGCCTCTCGCCTTAGCCTCACGCACGAGCCGAACCGCGCCTTTTGTGCTCATGTGAGCAACATGATAGCGGACATTCCCCACGTACTCTGTCAGGAGAATGTCACGCGAGATGATAATATCTTCAGCAACGGTAGGCCAACCCTGAACGCCAAGCTTTGTGCTGGTCTTGCCCTCGTTCATTGGAGCGTTCTTTGTCATCGAATGCTCTTCACAATGCTGCGTAGCAAGCAGATCGAACATCTTCGCGTATTCAAGCACGCGGCGCATGATCTCCGAGCTACGCACTGCCCCGCCGTCGTCCGATACCATCCTGACACCGGCTCTGTGAAGCGCTTCCATGGGTGCAAGTTCATCACCCTTGCGGTCCTTCGTCATAGTCCCGCAGATCGCGACATCGACAAGATTGTCTGCGGCCTTCTCTTTAATGTAACTAACGATGAAAGGATCAGAGATCGAAGGCTCCGTATTTGGCATACAGCAGACTCCTGTAAAGCCGCCGGAGGCAGCTGCTCGTGTGCCAGTCTCGATCGTCTCTTTATACTCTTGCCCAGGCTCGCGGAGATGAACATGCATGTCGAAGAAGCCCGGCGCTGCAATCATTCCTGCTAGGTCGCGGCTTTCGTGCGATGATGTAAGACCCTTGCCGACCTGCGAGATCCTTCCATTAGTGATCTCAATATCGAGTCTCTGCTCATCTATTTTCGATACGGGATCGATGACCCGCAAATTCTTAAGAAGGATATTCATAAACTTACTGCGCGCCTATCAACTAAAGACCCATTCAAGAACTGCCATACGCACTGCGACACCACGCTTCACTTGACGCAAGATGACCGATTGCTCACCATAAACTGCATCGAAATCAAGCTCTACTCCGACGTTTACCGGGCCTGGATGGAGCAGATGTGCTTTCGATCCGGCAAGACGTTGTGCTGTTAATCCATACATGGATGTAAATTCTTCGAGTGTTGGAAACAGAGCGCTCGCTTGTCTCTCGATCTGTATGCGAAGCGCAATGACCACATCCACCTCGTTGACAATGTTTCCCAACTCGCATCGAACCTCAACACCAAATACATCAGCTGCGTGACGGGACATTAAAGTATCTGGTCCCACCAGAATAACCTCACAGCCATATTTTTTCAGCAGCCAAATGTTGCTTCGAGCGACACGGGAATGTCGGATATCGCCAATGATCGCGACCTTCTTGTTTCGTAAGGTACCCATCATCATGCGCATTGTCGCGGCATCCAGAAGTGCTTGCGTAGGATGCTCATGGGCGCCATCACCGGCATTGATCACGTGAACATGATCAGGGACATGCTTAGCGATGAAGTTCGGCACTCCGTAACTCGCGTGCCTGACGACAATGGCGTCCAGCTTCATTGCCTCAAGCACTTTAACGGTGTCCAGCAAGGACTCGCCTTTGCTTACGCTCGTCCCATGACTTGTAAAACTGATGTGATGCCCACCAAGTCGCTGCTCGGCGAGCTCAAATGAGAATCGGGTGCGGGTGGAGTTTTCGAAGAAGAGATTGGCGATCGTCCTGCCCTCAAGCATCAAGTTTGACGGGTAGGGTCTGTCGGATAGTAACTGCTCGTAGTAGTGGTCGGATCGATCGAGCAGGCTATCAATGACCTCAACAGGCAGGTTTTCAATGCCGATCAGGTCTTTTCTATTGGACGATTTGTATTGCAATCGAGCGGGGAAGCGAGTGTTGTCAGGCAAAAATACGACGAACTTTGGGCTCGAGCGTGGGGCAACCTATCAAATACCCGACTTGTTTTCTGAGGTTACTCCAAAAATCCTCCTCGCGTCTACCCAAAATCCTGCTCAATTAGGTCCTCCATTGGCAAAAGCTACCAAGAAAAAGTCCACTTTCGAGACGATCGAAGCTCCCGTTCTGGAGCCAGTCAGCTACGAACCGCAACCGGGGGCGGCAGGCCAGGATACCCTGATCATTCGTGGAGCACGAGTTCATAACCTTAAGAGTGTCGATCTTGACATCCCGCGCGAAAAGCTTATCGTCTTTACTGGGATCTCAGGCTCGGGCAAGTCATCACTTGCTTTCGACACGATCTATGCGGAAGGCCAGCGAAGATATGTCGAGAGTCTTTCGCCATATGCCAGACAATTCCTAGACTTGATGGAGCGGCCGGATGTCGATTTCATCGAAGGCCTCTCCCCTGCCATCTCGATCGAACAGAAGACAATCGGCTCGACGCCTCGTTCGACAGTCGGTACTGTTACCGAGATCTACGACTTCATCCGTCTTCTCTTTGCTAGGCTCGGCACGCAGTATTGTGTCGATTGCCACGTTGCAGTTACGAAGCAGACGCAGGATCAGATCATCGATGCGATTCTGAATAGTCCTGAAGGCACAAAGCTCACGCTTCTTGCTCCGCTCGTACGCGGACGTAAAGGACACTACCGCGAGCTCTTCAAAGATATTCAGCGTCAGGGTTACACACGCGTTCGAGTCGATGGTGAGATGCGCGAGATCGAGAACGAAATGCAACTTGATCGCTACAAACTTCACACTGTTGAAGTCGTAGTCGATCGCATTGTCACGATCGAAGGCATTCGCCCACGCCTAGCAGGCTCTGTTGAGACCGCGCTCAAGATGGGCAAGGGTGTGCTCAGCGTAGTCGCAGAATCACCAAATGGCGACACGTCGGACAATCTCTATAGCGAGAAGTACAGCTGTCCGACTTGCGGACGTTCTTATGATGAGCCGCAGCCTGTTACTTTCTCATTCAACTCGCCATCAAACGCTTGTACTGCTTGTCACGGACTTGGTGAGAAGCGGGATTTCGTCGATTCGCTTATCATCCCCGATCATTCGTGCTCCGTCGAAGATGGAGGCATTGCGCCACTTGGTAAGAGCAGGAAGAACTGGGTATGGGCGCAAGTTGAAGCGCTGTTCACGAAGCATGAAGTACTGCTTTCGACTCCGATCGATCAGCTACCGAAGACCGTCTTCAAGCAATTAATGGAGGGTACGGGCAAGGAGAAGCTGTCCGTCGTATGGAAATCAGACACAGGACGCAAGTCAACGTATCAGACGAAGTTCGCTGGCGTACTTGAGACACTTGAGTACTGGTACAAGGAATCGAGCAGCGATAGCATGCGAGGCTGGGCTGAAGAATTCATGGCCGCTCATAGCTGTCCTGATTGTGATGGTGGGCGATTGAAGCCAGAACATCTGGCGATCAAAGTCTCAAAGAAAAATGTCCGTGACGTCGTGCAGATGTCACTCGCAGATGTGATCGGCTTTTTCAAGTCACTCACATTCAAAGGCACAAATCATATCATCGCAGAGCCGATCCTACGTGAGATCGTCCCGAGACTTGAGTTCTTACTGCAGGTGGGGCTTGGTTATCTCACACTAGATCGGAGCGCTCGAACGCTTTCCGGTGGCGAAGCTCAGCGCATACGTTTGGCTACGCAGATCGGTACGCAGCTCGTCGGTGTACTCTACATCCTCGACGAACCTAGCATTGGCTTGCATCAGCGCGATAACAACCGCTTGATCCATTCGCTACAGCAGCTACGCGATCTCGGCAACACCGTGATCGTTGTTGAGCATGATCGAGAGATGATGGAATCAGCTGATATTCTGGTTGACATCGGACCTCGCGCCGGCGAGCATGGTGGAAATGTTGTGGCCTATGGTCCACCCCATCTATTCAAGCGAGATACCGCATTCAGCGAGAACGGATACTTTGTTCGCGAAGAATCCCCGACCGCGAGATACCTATCAAACGAGTCCCAGCTTGACATCCCAGTCACTCGACAATTACCCCTTGAGCCAAAGTATCTCTCACTAACTGGAGCAACTGGCAACAACCTTCGGGATGTAACCCTCAAGATCCCACTCAGTACGTTCACGTGCATAACCGGCGTATCCGGCAGCGGCAAATCTACACTTGTCAATGAGACTCTGGCGCCTGTCTTGAACAGGCATTTCTTCTCGTCGCACGTTGTGCCTCAGCCATACAAGAAGATCGAAGGCTTAGAGCATCTTGATAAGGTGATCGAGATCGATCAATCGGCGATCGGCAGAACTCCAAGAAGTAATCCAGCCACGTACACAGGGCTCTTTACGCTTGTCCGTGATTTCTTCGCGAATCTGCCTGAAGCCAAGATCCGTGGCTATAAAGTTGGCCGATTTTCTTTCAACGTCAAAGGTGGACGATGCGAAGAGTGCGAAGGCGATGGAGTGAAGAAGATCGAGATGAACTTCCTGCCTGACGTCTACGTGAAGTGCGATGTGTGTCATGGCAAGCGTTATAATCGCGAAACGCTGGAAGTGCATTTCAAAGGCAAGAGCATCAGCGATGTGCTCGACATGAGCATTACTGAGGCTGAAGAATTCTTCTCGGAGATCCCTCGCATTAAGCGCAAGCTCCATGCTCTTGCGCAGGTTGGTCTCGGTTATATCCGGCTTGGTCAGCCGGCTCCTACCCTTTCAGGGGGTGAAGCGCAACGTGTCAAGCTAGCAACGGAGCTTAGTAAAGTCGCTACCGGCAAGACCATCTATATCCTCGACGAGCCGACCACCGGCCTACATTTCGATGATATCATCCAACTGCTTCGTGTATTGCTGGAGCTACGTGCTCGCGGCAATACGATCGTAGTGATCGAGCATAATCTGGATGTCATCAAGATGGCAGATTGGGTGATCGATCTTGGACCTGAAGGCGGGTCGGGTGGTGGATTTATCGTTGATCAGGGAACACCTGAAGAGGTCGCTGCAAACTTCGGAAAGTCTGGAAGCTTTACTGGTTATTACTTGCGCAAGGAACTTGGAATGCCAGTCGATTAGTAAGCAAGGAGATCTCTGACAGCTTTCTCGATCGAAGCGACAGATGGCAGGATCATCTTCTCGAGATCGGGTGCAAACGGTACAGGCGAATCATATGCAGCAACTCGTTTGACCGGAGCATCGAGCGAATCGAACGCTTTATCGGTGATCCTTGCTGCTACTTCTGCACCGAAGCCGGCGGTAAGCGCATCTTCGTGAATGACGAGTGCACGATTCGTCTTGCGAACACTTGCGAGAATTGCTTCCTCGTCAAGAGGGATCAAGGAGCGCAGATCGATCACCTCGATATTGATGCCTTCTCTCGAAAGCTTCTCTGCAACTTCGACTGAAAGAGGCACCGTGCCACCATATGTGATGATCGAAAGATCTTTTCCCTCTCGAGCAGTTCTCGCCTTTCCGATCTCGATAATGTATTCTCCCTCTGGAACATCCTCTTTTAATGAGCGATACAATCGCTTGTGCTCGAAGTAAAGCACTGGGCTCTCATCTCGGATGGAGGCGATCAAGAGTCCCTTCGCATCCATGGGTGTAGCTGGACAAACGATCTTAAGTCCCGGCTGATGCGCGAACCACGCCTCAGGATTACGGGAGTGGAATGGCCCGCCGCTAAGTCCACCTCCGCTAGGACAGCGAATGACAATCGGCACGGACAGATTCCAGCGATAAGCTGTTGTGCCAGCAACCGTAACGATCATGTTGAATGCGTTCGTGATGAAGTCGGCGAACTGCATCTCTGCCACAGGCCTGAACCCGCAGAGCGATGCGCCAATGGCTGCTCCGACAATACCTGCTTCAGCGATCGGCGTGTCAATTACTCGGTCCTGGCCGAACTTGTCGTACAATCCTTTGGTGGCCTTGAATGCACCGCCATAAGGTCCGATATCCTCGCCTATCAGAAAGACCGAAGGATCACGCTCCATCTCATATCGGAGTGCATTGTTGATCGCTTCGATGTAGGTCATCATCGCCATATCAGTAACGAAGAAGGAGCCAGCATTGCTGGCTCCTTAAATACAATGTTAGCGCCCAGCTCGAACTCGCTTCTTCGTGCCGCGAGTCTTCTTCGTGATCGAGGTGATCTTCTCCGCTACTGATTTCGGCTGCAGGAACAGCAACAAGTAATCAGGGCCACCAGCCTTCGAATCTGTACCGCTCATGTTGAAGCCACCAAATGGATGGACTCCTACTAGTGCGCCAGTGCACTTGCGATTGAGATAGAGATTGCCGACGAAGAATTCTTTTTCAGCTTTCTCAAGATTCTTTCGGCTCTTTGTGAAGACCGCTCCCGTCAACCCGAACTCCGTATTGTTAGCGATCTGAAGCGCCTGATCAAAGTTCTTTGCTGGTGTTATTGCCAGCACTGGGCCGAATATCTCTTCCTGCGAAAGTCGTGCTTCTGGCTTGATATCGGCAAAGACCGTCGGTTCGATATAATAACCTTCAGCTTGCAACGGATATCCACCAGCGATAAGCTTACCTTCCTTCTTTCCGATCTTAATGTAATCGAGGATGCGCTTATATGCGCGTTCGCTTACGACTGGACCCATACGAATATTATCGATCGGATCGCCAACTTCGATCTGGTTGACGCGTTCGACGATCTTCTCAAGCATCCTATTATAGACTGGCTGCTCGATGAT
This sequence comes from Kapaibacterium sp. (SeqCode), assembly GCA_046590195.1. Classification (GTDB taxonomy): domain Bacteria; phylum Bacteroidota; class Ignavibacteria; order Palsa-1295; family Palsa-1295; genus JBKJTP01. The sequence continues at coordinate 16,532 of JBKJTP010000226.1, forward strand.
CGCGCGTGAGCAAGCCGAGCACTTCTGTCCCTGGAAGCCGAATGCTGCCGCTACGATGCCGTCTGCAGCTTCATCCAGATCTGCATCCTTCGCAACAACGATCGCGTCCTTGCCACCCATTTCTGCGACGACGCGCTTGATCCACTTCTGTCCTTTTTGCGGCTCGGCTGCATTCTGATTGATGCGAAGTCCAACCTGCTTCGCCCCGGTGAAGGAGATGAATCGAGTGAGCGGATGCTTCACGAGTGCATCGCCAACTTCACCGCCAGGAGAAGCGAAGAAAGTGATAACATTCTTCGGCAGACCAGCCTCGAGCAAGATCTGGTATGCAAGCCAGCCCATCATCGGCGAATCGCTTGATGGCTTTAGCACAACTGTGTTACCGGCAACGATCGCAGCTGCTGTGGTACCGAGCAAGATCGCGAACGGGAAATTCCAAGGCGGGATGACGAGGCCAACGCCAAGTGGTAGATATTCGAGATACCCTATCTCACCCTTGTTACCGACAACTGGCTGAGGACCAGCCTTCTCAAGCATCAAGCGCCCGTAGTACTCAAGAAAATCAATACCTTCAGCCGTATCTGCATCTGCTTCAGGCCAATTCTTTCCAACCTCGAGGATCATCCATGCGTTGATCTCGTAACGTCGCTCGCGGCAGATATCTGCAGCGCGGAAGAGAATTGCAGCTCGCTCTTCTGCTGGCGTCTGCTTCCAGTCTTCAAAGGCTTCCGCGGCGCTGGTAATAGCGTTATCAACAAGCTTTCTTGTGCCTTCTGCGAACTTGCCGATCACCTGAGTCGGGTGCGCAGGATTGGTCGAGGTGATCCACTCCTTTGTGAAGACCTTTTTGCCAGCGATGACAAGTGGATACTCCTTGCCGAGTTTACGTATCACCTGCGCGAGTGCCTTCTCTTGTTTGCTGCGGATGATCGGGTCAGAGAAATCGACGAAGGTCTCGTTCTTAAATGGCGCTACTTTCTTCGCTGAGGACTTCTTAACTAAGGGCTTCTTCGCTGAAGGCATTGTGTGCTGCGTTTATCGATGTGAGAATTCTTACAAAAATACGGAGATATGGGCGCTGAACTGGAGATCAGGGCTTGGCTGGACGGTACTTGCCGCGAGCGAAGTTGAACCAGTTGATCAACTCTTTGAATGCAGATCGCTGAGGCTCGAGCAGTAGATTGTAGTCCGTAGCGCCACATTCATCGAACACGAGATTGACTGCTTGCCTCTGATCCGTTCGGCGAATCACGAGCGACATCATCTCACCTTGCCCATGCGAACACTTTACTCCGATATCGGTCGAATCGACCATCGTCAAATTACCTCGCTTGACGATCGAGCTGAGTTGATCATAGTCATCGCCTTCCAAGAATGCCATGCCCGTGACCGTTGCAAACTCGTCTCCAGTGATCCTCGATCGGGTGATATAGGTCATTTGCCCAGACGAGTCGAGACGCATTCCGTCCGAAGGTCTTGTGCCGATCCCACTAGAGGTAAAGCCAAAAATAAGACGTGGCTCGACAGGCCTAACAGTGTCCACCTTGGGTGCCTCGACCGTCGGCTTCGTGGTGGAGCAGCTCGAAATTCCGAGAGCGAACAGTATGATCAGAGCTAGCTTCACAGCGATCCTCCCAATGTTTCGAGCACTATGTCGATCGACGTCGTCGATTCGCTAAAAGTCTTTATCATGCAGGATACGTCTATTCCTTCAAACAGCGGGTCGAGGTACGGACTTCCGAAACAGACCACCGTTAGCCCACGCAGCTTACGCAGTTCCGGTGAAGCCTCGCGCAGAAGATCCGGCACTGTCGACGTATCGGCCAACCCTCCGATGAATCCTCTGGCCTTGTGAAACACTACCACCAATGGACTCTTCCCAACGTCACTACGGAAATCGGTCACGCCTGTTTCTGGAGTGAGGATGACAGTTGGCAGTGTGGACTCGACCCTGTCGGTCAAGTATCTCGCCTTTGCGACGGCAACGGCCCGAGCATCAGATAAGATTAACACGCCCGTAAAAGCTTCGAAAGGTAGTTCGCCGTTGATCTCCAACGCTCTACGAGCAGCGTTGTGAGCGAGTTCCAAATGTTCTCGATTATCAATGACTGTTCCAGCATCCGGCGTCTGCTCATCGTGCACCCACCGCTTCATCTCAAAAATGCGTTGAGCAGATTCCGCAACTCTCTCAGGTGATAAGGAGCCGTCCTCAAGAGCCTTCAGCATGTACTGATACGCCGAGCGGGTATTGACTGGGAGAAGCAATACATCGAGACCAGCTTTGAAGGATCGAAGACATGCCTCATCATTCTCGAAGTACTTCGTCAGTCCGTGCATCTCGAGTGCATCGGTTACCAGTATCCCATCGTACTTCCACTCTTCTCTTATCATCTTGCAAAGTGCGGCCGACAGTGTGGACGGAAGTTCAGCGTCATCAGCTGTGGCCCCGAGTTGCCTTGCCAATTGAGGGATCGCAATGTGGGCGAGCATGATCGACTTGACGCCAGCTTCGATGCCTGCTCTGAACGGCACAAATTCCAACTTCTCAAAACGCTCGAGACCGATCGTAAGCTTCGGCATATCCCTATGCGAGTCGACCTCGGTGTCGCCGTGTCCAGGGAAATGCTTGATCGATCCAGCCACCCGTTCTGATTCAAGTCCTTTGACATAAGCTGCCACATTCGCAGAGACGGTCTCGGGGTCCTCCCCGAATGCGCGAGTATTGATGATCGGGTTCTTGTGGTTCGAATTGACATCGGCCACCGGAGCGAAATTCCAGTGAAGTCCTAGTGCCTTCATCTCCTTGGCGATAGCCCTTCCCACCGCCTGGGTCTGCTCAAGATCATTTGATCGACCAAGTGCCATGGCGTCTGGAAACTCGGTGCCGCCATTACGAAGTCGCATTGGTAGGCCCCATTCACAGTCTGCCGAAAACAGAAGCGGTATGCCGTGGCTCTCTCGTGCGAGCTTTTGGAGGGCTTCGACTGATTCAGCGGTCGATTGTGGCGTTGCGTTGAAGATGCAGAACCCGCCGACCTGATGATCGCGGACCAACTGGTTCATCTCTTCTGCATATTCCGGATCGTCAACATAGGCGTCCGCCTCGAGCCGAGGCATGAATATCTCGCCTAGCATTTCAGCGATTGAGAGATCCGTAACTTCCTTCTTGAAATCCATTCAGTGGTTTTAGTGCGGCTTGGATGGAGTGCCCTTAAACAGAATCTTCTGCGTGAAAGTCGCCCGTTTCTCAGCCGATGTTCTTCCCGAATCTCTCGAGAAATGTCGCTGTTGCCAACTCGTTCAACTCCGCAGTATCGTTCTGACTTCCTGACCATCGTAAATGAAGTTTACCGCCAGCCAGCACCGCGCCCTTGACCTGACCAGGCATCTTGGCATTACTGCCAACGCCGGCTCGGGTAAGACCCGTGTGTTGGTCGAGCGCTATGTAAATATCCTCGAGCAGGATTCGGAG
>JBKJTP010000204.1:0-17002 GCA_046590195.1 Kapaibacterium sp. (SeqCode)
CGGGGATAGACCTCGTAAGTCTCAACTTCGGGATCGGTGACACAGCCAATCGCGAGTGCAACAAGTGTCAGGGGCAGGTATCTGAATGTGCGCATTCTAATTGAACACGCGCAGGCATCCGAGGTTGCAGAGGGCTTGCCGGCTAAAGCCAGCGCTACATTCTTAAACCTGAAACAGATACTGTATCTTCGCGAAGATCTGACGTTGCGATTCCTGCTTATCGAGGAAGCGTTGCCGACCGAAGCTCTCGTAGCCGTGCGATGAGCCGAGATAGAACACCGAGAACGGATTGATGCGATAGGTGAGCAGTGGCTCAAGCGACATCGATCTCGTGAGGTCGTTGTACTCCATTACTAGGCGCACCGAGAACTCGCGATTGATCTGGTAATTCATCCGTGTTCGCAGGATCGATATCTCGTAAATGTTGCCTCCCGTGTCCGAGTCAAGCCGATCGGTTACGATAGAAGGGGAGAGGCTGAAGTTATCGGTTGGCTTCCATGTCGCGTAGACCTCCAGGTATTTCTGACGTGCAAGCTCCGGCGGATCCTGCCTGCGTGCGATCACATTACCGAACATCACAAAGCCACCAAGTGAGAATGCACGCCACGGTGCTGTGTTCGCCCAGATGTTGAGGCGACGTATGCCATCGAAGTAGTGATCGTTGAATGTCTCGGCGCTCCACATATAGCTCATACCAAGCTCGCTCTGCGCCTTCATGACAAGAACAAAGCCCGGTACGATCCACTCGTCCTTCTTCTTGCCATCGTAATTCCAGATCGCACCACTGGATATCTCAGGCCCAAACCGCACAAAGGGAGACGTCGAATCGAAGTAGAATTTGTACGCGCTATAAATGTCCGTATGTAACTGATTCGAACGCGTTACATATCCATTAGCAGCGCGGAACGTAGGGCTGTATTGCCAGAAGTCGAGGTCGATATCGAACGTGTTGGAGAAACGCTCAAGACTCGTATACGAAGCGTGACCTAGCTGTCCTTGAGATTGCGAACCCGCCGGTGGAGTCTCACCAAACAGCCCGCGATTCTCGAGACCATCAGTGTAGCTGATCAACTGCTGCGCTTCGAGCATGACGTTTTCATAGACGCGCAGCTTGGCATCGGCGCCAACGACGCCATTCCAACCGAGACCGTCGTAGCTTCGGACTGTGCTGATGCCGCCGAGAGCGTTATTGCCATCGAAGTTGTGCACTGCGCGAAGGATACCAGAATAACTTCTTCCCAACGCGAACTGGGCGGTTCGCTCTTCAAGTGGGATCGTGAGTGGGGAGTGCTCGTCCATCGCTCCAAGAAATGCAAAATTCGTCGAGCCGCTACGCGAAAGCGTTTTGAAGGCACCAAGCGGATCGTTGATCGAACGCGTGTACACCACATCGATCCAGGTGTCCAGCAGATCGTATCCTTCACGAAAGAACGGACGTCGCTCCGGATAAAAGAGTGCGGTTGTCGAATTGAGATCGATCTGTGTCGCGTCTGATTCGATCTGTGAGAAATCAGGATTGATCGTTGCTTCGAGCGAGGTGCTTTGCGACACCGCATAGCGTGCGCTGATGCCGAACTCTCCTTTGATCGGACTCTGATCGATGCCACGATCAGCACGCGCGTTGCTCTGACTCGTGACAAATGCTGGCAAAATGCTAAGCTGGTTGCCGGACTGCACTCCCTCTAGCCCGATAAGCGAACCGAATGCGCAGAATGTGCAAGGGTTATCTCGGTCCATCGCTGCCCACGAATACGAGCGATGCGAATCGCGCGGATGATTGCGCCAGAATGTCAGGCGCCAGTTCTGAACGGCTTGCTCAGGGAAGCGAAGACTTTTGAAGGGAATCCGAAGCTCGATCTGATAGCCGTTGTCGGTGATCTTTCCTTCGGATTCATACATGATGTCATAGCTCGCATCATCGCCGTTCGCGGTCCATAGTACATCCGACTGGATGCCATAAGCATTGCTATACATCTCGTAGGCACGCACCTGGTCGCCGAACGGATCGATGATGATACCCATGATATCATCCGAGAACACGGCGTCGCGCGAGGTCATCGTTGCTCGGACACTTGTTGGATCATCATACGCGATCATCCCCACATAGAGATAGTCATCGTCATACGTCACCATGGCCTCGGTCGCAGACTGTGGCTTTGAGCCTTCGATGGGACTCGACTCAGTGAAGTTCTTCGCACGGTCAGCTTGTCGCCACGCTTCGTCGTTCAATTCGCCATCGAGCTTGATCTCGCCAACGCGGCGCATGATACGTAGCTCTGGCTTGACATTCGGGATGAATCCACGTTCGGCCGGACCTGATGGCGTATCAGGTGCAGGTTGAGCGTTAAGATCAGAGAAGAAGAGTACGAGTAGTAGGAAGCGGTAGTAACGAATCCTCATGCGGGGGCTGAGTAATATTGAGAAGCCGATCAATCGAGAAGAAGATCTACGACCGGATTACCTACGCCGCCTCTGTGAACGTGTTTCTTAAACTGGACTACATTTTCCTCAGAATATCACAAGGAGTATGCATAATGTGATGAACGGTATAACAGCTTGATGAATAACCCCAGCCAAGCGGACGAATGTGGGACAACTCACACCTGAAGTGACCGAATATCACTCACGTTTAAACCCGGCAATGCTTTTGTACTCTAGCATAGCATGAGGGGTAATCAATACAGCATTTAATCCAGCTGTACTGCTCCACTAGCGCCCCCGGTCGCCGGCCGTTACAGGCATCGCTCTCAGATCAGCTGCAGGCTGACTGGCCACTAGGCTGAATGGCCTCCAGGCTGAGTCTCCGTTTAGTTTAGCACATACAGCATCTACGCTCATGAAGATCAACGAACTCGTCAAAGAATACGCCGCGATCCTGAAGTGGGACGGCGAAAGCGTCACAGAACTCTACGACCACATTGTCCGCCTGACGAAGTCGGCGCCTGCGCTCGTCGCGATGCCGCTACCGTACCTGCTCAAGATGTTCATGCATCGCGTGAATATGCGCTTTGATATATCACGCTTGAATGGCGATGTGCTCACGGTCGATAAGCATGGCCGCGCGTTGATCCGCACGATGGCAGGACTTGCTGTCGTGAAGCTCGCAACGATCTAGTCGCGGAGAGAATGTGAGTCAAGCAGCGTGTCGGTTGCGGCTCCTGTTATTCCAATGAAAAGCAAAAGGCGCGGATCACTCCGCGCCTTTCTCATTTCAGATCAGGGGTGCTGATCAGCCCCCTTTCATCGTAGCCAGATCCCAGTGCGCTTTTCCGCTGATCGTGCCGCCGGCTGCCACTACATTGAAGAGCTGCGGCGTCGAAGCACCCCACTCCTTTACGAATGTCACAGGCTTATGCGTGCGCTTGCCGGTTGCTTGCCCGCTCGCTGCATCGCGTGGTGACTTGACGCTGTATGTAACCGCGTTGAAGTTCAATGTGAAGCTGATCTCGTCGAGGCCATCGCCATCAGTGTCTGTAGTGCTTGTAGAGCTCGCCATACGATTGGCTTTCTCCTTCGCTTTCATCAATGCTACGCGATTGTTCTGGATGTTCGATCGGGACTTTGTGATCTTCTGCCCTTCGACATAGACAGTGTACTCACCTACATCGAGATTGTCAAAAGACCAAGAGCCATCGTCCTTGGTGATACAGCGCTGTACGATCTTGCCGTCCGCATTCTTGAGCTGGATCTCAAGTCCAGCCAGCGGATTCTCTTGTGCCTGCACTGCCGAGCCGAGCAGGAGTGCGATCATCGCAACGAGCGACGCTAAGGTCTTTTTCATAGTTCGATAGAGTAATGTTAGGACAATTGTAGGGACAGGCAATTCAACCGCGAAGCCGTGGGATGGTTCGGGATGCGTGTTCCAACAGTTAACGTAGCCAAAAAAGACAGTTTCGGAATAAAGAAAGGCGCGGATCACTCCGCGCCTTTTCTGTGCAACTTGAGTATTCGATCGCTTCCTGGCTTACTTCTTTGCTGCCTTCAGGTCGTACGTTGCGATCAAGTCGCCGCTGACACTGCCACCAGCTTCGGTGATCGTGATCACAGGTGAGCTTGCAGCATTCCACTCCTTGACGAATGTGACCGGCTTGTGCGTGCGCTTCCCGCTAGCCTGGCCGCTTCCGGCTTCGCGACTTGCCGTGCCCTTTCGCTTAGACTCGTAATGGCCAAACTCGATCTTCGTGAAGTTGAGCGAGATCTGCTCCATCGTTGCGTGGCCATCACCGGTCACGTCGCCGACCGCGACGCTAACGCCGCCTTTTGATCGGCTTGCGGACTCTCTGACCTTCTGGATCGCTGGCACGAGCAAGGCGGCTTCCTCGATCTCTTTGCGTGCGATGTCGAGCGAGTACTCGCCAGGAGGCAGGTTGACGAAGCTCCAGCTTCCGTCCTGAGAGGTCGTCTGGCGCTGAACCGGACTCCCGCTCGCATCCAACAACTGGATCTCTACGTCGGGAAGGGGAAGCTTCTTTTGTGCTTCTGAAATACTGGGCACGATGAGGGCAAGCGCGAGCAGCGCGATCGATAAGGTCTGTTTCATTTTCTTACCTGGGATGAATTGTTTAGGATGGGACCGCGGAGAAAGAAGGAAGAGCTGGAGAATTAACCATTTGGGCGGAGGTTGGTTCAAGAGGGCTTTCGATAAGAATTAGGCTAACTAAGACATAATGCACAAATTGTGGATAAGTTTTCGCTGAAAAGTATTGACTTTTGGCTTTGAATTTCGTATATTTGCAGGCCAAAATTCTAGGCATTCCAGAGTGCAGCAAAGCTTGTTCAAATGGATGAACCGCACCGATGTGTGTGTAAATATGAGGGGTGTGTATCTGAGTGAACTGGCGAGTTCGGAAAGCAGATCGTTGAAAAATAAGGAGTTAACAGGTGTGTGTGCACGCCCCCTGGTCTGAACTGTGATTTAGATGATTGGTGTGATTGGAGAAATGATAGGATTTGTGTGTGTGAATACATAGGTCCTATGCGACCCATAGGACTTATAGGACCTATGTCGAACCCCGGAGCCAGAACCCCGGAGCCAGAACCCTAACCCCCAGACCCTAACCAAAAAACATCCGTATCTTTGCAATTCATGCGAAACAGGTCGATGTCGATCGCTTCTTGGCGAACGACACTGGCTTCTTATTGTTTTTTCATCGCTTGAATTATGCCTAGGGCACCTGCCTGGGCACGCCTCATGGTGCCGTTCTTCGGTATCCTGACGGTTTTTCTTCCAAAGCCTTGTAACATTCCGGGTATAGTACGCATCATTAGGATGCTCCATCTATCCAGTTGGGAAAGTAACGTAGGAGCAGACGCAAATAGATAAGTAGAGATCTCGCTATGGGTTTAATGAATAAGCTGCGCGATTCAATGCCATGGGTTTTGGCAGGAATGGCCGGTATCTTCCTCGTGACCATCATCTTCGATTGGGGCGGTCAGGGCACTATCCTTCAGGGGTCGCAGCCTGACCAGAACACCGCTGGAATGGTCGACGATCAAAAGATCACTTTCGCCGAGTACCAGCAGACCGTCGATATGATGACGCAGCAGCAGCTGCAGCAGGGTCAGAAGGAAGCACTGACCGAGCCAGAACTCGAGCAGATCCGCACCCAGGCTTGGGACCAGGTCGTTGGCCGCGCATTGATCAAGAAGCAGATCGCTGAGATGAAGCTGACGGTCACTGACGCTGAGGTCCGCGAGATGATGTTCTACAATCCGCCTGCAGATATCCGTCAGCAGTTCACTGATTCTACCGGTACCTTTCAGCAGCAAGCTTACTGGACGGCACTCCGCGATCCGAAGAATGACACGATCGTTCGTACGTTCGAGCAGAACTTCCGCGATCAGATGCTAATGAGCAAGTGGCAGAACCTGATGTCTGCTTCGATGCGCGTTACCAATGGCGAGGTCGCCACACGTTACACCAGCGAGAACGATAAGGCAACGGTACAGGTCGTTCGCATCGCTCCAACAGCCCCTCCGACTGACTTCATCAAGCAGGTCACCGACGGCCAGGCTTCGAAGTTCTATGATGATCACAAGAATCGCTACAAAGCAGAAGAGAAGCGTAAGGTAAAGTTTGTACTCTTTTCTACTGCTCCGACCGGCCGCGATTCGATCGTTGCGATGGAAGGTCTCGAGAACTTGCGTAAGCGCTTAGCTGCTGCACCGCTCGAGAACATCGACACCGTCGCTTTTGAGATGGCTGACGAGTTGGGTGTGAAGTCTTCAGGGGTTCAGCCTTTGCAACCACAAACGTGGAAGGACCCTAATGTCATCAATGCAAAGACTGGCGACGCGATCATCACGCAGGGACCTGCTGGACCGCAGGTGACGAAAATCGTATCGGTCAGCGATACCGGAAGACCTCTGTCAAATTCGCGTCACATTCTCATCGGCTTCGGTAAGCCAGAGAATCGCGATAGCGCGCTTACACTAGCGAACGACATTTACAACCAGCTTAAGGGTGGCGCGAACTTCGGTGAGCTTGCACTTAAGTACTCGCAAGATGGCTCTGCACGTCAGGGTGGTGATCTTGGCTGGGTAGGTAAGGGACAGTTCGTACCAGAGTTCGAGGGTGTTTCGCTCAAGGCCCCGCTCAATCAAGTGCAGCCACCGGTTGCTTCGCAGTTTGGCTATCACATCATTGAAGTGTTGGGTCGCACGCGAAAGCAGATCATGGGCATTAGCATCCCATACGAAGTGAAGACAAGTGGCAAGACCACTCAGATCGTCAATCAACAGGCGATCGTCTTCCGCAACCGTGCATTGGAAGATGGATTTGTTGAAGCAGCAAAGGCGATCCAGAAGGATGTCATCACTGATGTCCCACCGCTAGAGAAGAATGGCCAGCCGCTGTTTGGCATCACGTCATTCACTGATTGGGTGTTCGCTGCAAAGAAGGGTGATATCCGCGAGCCATTGCGGGTGCCACAAGCGCAGCTCGTCGTTGTCGCGCAGCTTGACGAAGTTATTCCGAAGGGCTTCCAGAAGTTGGAGGACGTGAAAGAGACGATCAAGTCAGAGCTTGCAAAGAAGCTTCGCGTTGAGTCGGCGAAGGCTCGTGCTGAGCAGCTTCGTAATGCATTGCAGCCAGGTCAGTCGCTCGATGCACTTGCTGCGTCGTCTGGCGATTCGTCACTGAAGCCAGTCACGATGACTCTTGGACCTGCGGAAGCAGCTCAAAGCTTCGGTGTTGAGTACGTGATCAACCACGCTGCATTCAATCAGTTGAAGCCAGGTGACGTATCGAAGGCTATGAAGGGCGAGAGCGGCTATTACATCGTACAGCTCGTCGATGTAAAGAAGGCCGATCCTGCAGGTATCGCTGCTGCGACCGGTACACTACGCACACAGCTTTCAAATGAGCGCGCACAGCGCTTCATCACGAAGTACATCGAGAACTTGAAGAAGAAGGCGGACATCAAGGATTTCCGCAATCCGAACTAAGTAACCCTCGCTGCCTGAAGTTATGAAGCCCGCTCTTTAAGTAGAGCGGGCTTCTTCTCTATAAAGGCTTCGTGCAGGCAATAAAAAAAGCCCGCTCGGGGGGAGCGGGCTTCAAAGTCAGAGCGATCAAACTTAAGCTACAGCGACCAAGTCAGCGGCCTTCTTGAAGACCGGTACGAGATCGAGCTTCTCCCAGCTGAAGTCGAGGCGGCCGAAGTGGCCGTACGCTGCGGTCTGGCGGTAGATCGGACGCTTCAGATCGAGGCGGGTCATGATGCCGCGAGGGGTAAGATCTACGTTATCCATAACGATCTTCGACATCTCCTCATCGGAGAGCTTGCCGGTGCCATTCGTATTGACGTTGATCGAAACCGGCTGCGCTACACCGATAGCATAAGCTAGCTGTACTGTGCACTCACGTGCAAGGCCAGCAGCTACGATGTTCTTCGCAACGTGCCGAGCTGCATAAGCTGCAGAGCGGTCAACCTTCGATGGATCCTTACCCGAGAAAGCACCACCGCCATGCGGAGCCTTGCCGCCGTAAGTATCTACGATGATCTTTCGACCTGTCAGGCCGGTATCGCCGTGTGGTCCGCCGATCTCGAAGTTGCCGGTAGGGTTAACGTGGATGATCGTGTCAGCATCACGAAGCGTATCAGGGATGACCTGATTGATGACATGATTGATAACGTCTTCGCGAATACGAGCCTGAGTTACGTTAGGATCGTGCTGTGTTGAGATGACGACTGTATGAACGCGCTTGAGCTCGCCGTTCTCGTATTCCATCGTGACCTGGCTCTTTGCATCAGGGCGGAGGTACGGCATTAGGTTATTCTCGTTCTTACGAATCGCGGCGAGACGCTGTACGAGATGATGGCTGTACTGGATAGCAGCAGGCATGAGCTCTGGGGTCTCATCGATCGCATAACCGAACATCATACCCTGGTCGCCGGCACCACCGGTATCAACGCCCATTGCGATGTCAGGGGACTGGCTGTGGATCGCTGCAAGGATACCACAGGAGTTATAATCAAATCGGTATTCGGCCTTCGTGTACCCGATCTCCTCGATGACTCCGCGAACCACGTCCTGGATATTCACCCAGGCCTTTGTCGTGACCTCCCCGCCGACGACCACGAGGCCAGTCGTAACGAAGGTCTCACATGCTACGCGCGAATCAGGATCTTGCGCGAGCATCGCATCGAGGATCGCGTCGGAGATCTGATCGGCTACTTTATCTGGATGTCCTTCAGATACAGATTCGGAGGTAAAAAGATACGCCATGCTAAACGATTATAAACGTTACGAGTACCAGAAAAACGAGGGCGGAATTGGGATCCGGTCGTCTAATAAAACAGGGTTGGCCGGCTATCATGAACAGCGATAAGCGGCTGGAATTCGCTGGAAATTCAGAAGTCTATTAAGCGTTTGCCCGGAGCATAAGTTCTGAAACGATCGGCAGCGGGGCAGTCCCATAAGAAAGCAATTCATCATGGAAGGATTGCAGCGCAAAGCCACGATCCTGCTCGACGCGCTTCCGCAATTCTTTTATCTGAAATTTGCCGAGAGTGTAGAACAGATAGCCAGGATCGAAGACCGAACGCTCGGCCTCTTTCTTGGCGGCAATCGGGCGGAGGAGTGCCTTGTCTTCAAAGAGCCTCTGCGATTCAGCGATCGTCATGTTGCCTGCATGTCTACCCAATGCCGACATATAGCGGCACAAACGGATCAACGCTTCCTGTACGCAAGCGACTTCGATACGCAGATCACCCGAGCAGTACCCGGCATCGATCATCATCTCCTCGGTGTAATGCGCCCAGCCTTCGAGGAAGCTGTAAGACCAGAATGACTTGCCAACTTTCGTCCGAGCTTTTTGCAGATGGAGGAAATGAATGTAATGTCCAGGATACGCTTCGTGGATAGAGATCAACTCCATCACCGAGCGGCTGTAACCCTGCATATACTCCTTACGCTTTTCCGGGCTAAGCTTCGGATCGGGAGGTGTGACGTAATAATAGGCTTCCGTCGCAGTCTGCTCGAATGCTCCTGGACTGTTCATCGCTGCGAATGCCCAGCGCATGTGCGCCGGAGTCGGTGCTACCTTGCAACGCACCTCGGAAGGGACGGTGATAATATTCTTTGCGATGAGGAATTTACGGATCCTCTCAAGCATGAGCTCCGTCTCAGGGATCAGATTCTTCTCGGAGTAGTGCTCGCTCTCCACGTACGTTCGGAAGACATCCTCAGGACTCATCGAGCTATCCATCTCGCGCGTTAGCTCCGCCAACCGGGCCCAGAGTCGATCCATCTCGAGTTGACCGCGTGCCTGCAAGTCTGCGATCGATTCCGTAACTAGCTCAGTTCGCGCAAGATACTCCGTCATCTTCTCAGCGCCAAGCCTGAAGCTATCGTACGATGCCTGTGGCAGCAGGACGTTGCGCATGCTATCTATGAAGCTCACGATCGCCATCTTGGCATCTTGTACGGCTTCATCAAGCATTTCGCGAAGCCCTGGATTAGTCACGTTATCAAGATGAGCTGAAGGCAGTTCGTCAAGATATGTGAGTCGACCTTCGAAGGAGGCGATCGCAGTTTCTACGATCGTTTTGTCTACAGTGTTGAGAAGATTTTGCCGAGCAACGGCCAGCACCCGCGGGATCGCACGTAAGCGTAGAAGCGCAGAGCGCGAGCGGATATCGAGCGGTGCATAGTCGCGCTCGAACAGATGATTAACGCTGACCTGCTGGTTGTAGAACATCGGATTCCACTCGAACTCGCGAAGGGAGTTGTAGCGGAACAACTCTTCTTCTATCTTCCAGGAAAGTGAACTTCGCTCGAAGCTGGACGTGGGATCCATGGAGACGCGATCGAACTCCTTGTGCAAGATGTCGCGTGCTTCGGTCAGATCCTCAACATAGCGGTTACGATTCGCTGCGCTGTAATCCTCAATAAAGTTATCATACTGATGCAATCCGATGATGGATGCAAACGTCGGATGGAACGAGAAATAGAGATCGAGCGTGTGATCGCGAAATTCGTTGAAGCTATGAAAATGCTTTGTGCGAAAGGTCATAAGAGCGATATGTAAGCTCTTGGAGAGCTACGTTCGATAATGCGCTATCGAGTTGCGTAAGAGGGTCGACTCACAGTTCGATCGAAGTTGAGTCCCCGAGATTCAATTTGGCAGCACGACCAATGGCCAGGGCGTTGTTCCCAACGATGGACAGGTCTAGATTAAGGTTCGATAAAGAACAATTCTCTCCGACAATACTATCCCTTACAACCGTATTCTCGACCTTTGATCCGGCACCGATCGACACATAAGGGCCGATGACCGAATTCCTGATCTCGACTCCCTCCGCGATCTCAACTGGGTCTACGATGAGGGAACCCGTCACCCCATTGTGACTTCCCGACTTGAGTCCAAGCAGATGACGATTCGTCTCGAGCAGCGTCTCTGGCTTACCACAGTCATACCAGGCTTCGATCTCGAACGTTGAGAATTTCTCACCACGCTCGATCATCAGTTGCAGCGCATCCGTGAGTTGGTACTCGTTGCGGGTCCGGATGTCGTTACTGACAATATGATCGAGTGCTTCTGCCAGTAGCTTTGGATTGCGGAAGAAATAGAGTCCTACGATAGCAAGATTCGTCTTGGGTTGTTCTGGCTTCTCGACAAGCTTGGAAATGTAGCCGTTCTCTACCTCAGCCACTCCGAATCGGCGTGGGTCATCTACGGGACGAACGCACAGTGCGCTCGTAGGGAGCTCAAACACATTCTTGAGATCCACATCGAATATCGTGTCGCCCAGAATAATGAAGAGCGGGTCGCCATTCGTTGGGATGTACTGCCGAGCACACCAGATGGAGTGTCCAAGGCCCAGAAGTTCGGTCTGCTCGACGAACGACGATTCGATGTTGGGATAAGCTGACCTTACATATTCTTCCACCTTATCGCCTAGATAGCCAACAACGATGGTCGTGCTTGTCACGCCAGCCGCGATGAGCCGATCGAGGATATGCCCAAGGATGGGCTTACCTGCAACCGGGAGGAGGACCTTAGGCTGCGTGAAAGTATGCGGCCGCATACGTGTACCAAAACCGGCGACTGGGATGATCGAATGCATAAATAGAGAGGTAGTCCAAACTGACTATGATCAAAGGCAAAAATACGGAAAGTCCACGCTCCCGCCTTGAGGGAGTACCCCAACTCAACCTTAGGAAAGCTTGGGGAGACTATCGAGAAGCTCAGGTGTTAATAAACTGCCAGAACGACACCCACAATTTGATGCCGTCAATCCGTAAACGCTTCACTCTCCTGCCCCTTGTAGCACTTTTTGTTGGCTCCTGCGATGATCCCGCTCCCGATCAGTCTACGCAGGATATCGGAAATCTAGCTTGGCGCTCGAATTCCGGCATGATTGCTTTTGTGGAGCAACGGGATTTTCCGACCAGCGGACCATTTGTCTACAAGCTATTTGAAGCTGACGCTGATGGCAAACTAGGAAACAAGATCGGTGATGACGAGACCGGGGATCCAGTGCCGTTTATCTTGATGTCTGCTGATGGGAATACCGCCATCACCTTACTAGAGGGGACTCTGTACCGCCTTGATATCCCCAGCGGTTCGAAGACCCGGCTTACTTCTAGCGTGACGAAGGTGTTTACCGTCTCGCCAGATTTTAAGTATGTCCTGCTCACGCACGCAGCGCTGAATAGTCCGACGAAGACTGTTTCACTGTTGGATATTTCCGGATCCACAGTCAGAAGTGTTAAGGAGTGGCAGGTCAAGGGATTGCTGATCAGTCAGGGCTTTTGGCTCAAGGGCGATCAGATCGCATTGAATCTCGATACCGCCAGTAGGCCGTTCCTCTCGATCTTCGATACGAATGGTACGATCCTCAAGAGCTTTCCAAACGTGCAGACACCTGCTCGATCGAGCGCCTATGTGCCAGAATCAGACTTGCTGTTTGTTAAGAGCTTCGTCAGCCTTGAGCAGCTGAATGTTGAATCCGGTGCTCGAGTCAATATTGCCGACTCGTATGAAAATCTTGATGCATCCGGCAACACCCTCTCGTATATTGTAGTGGAGGATGGCAAGAATAAGGTGATGATCCGCAACATCAGCAGCGGCGAGACCCAGGAAGTAGCGAACGATGCCTTCCGTTTTGTCATACTTTCTCCAGACGCGTCAAAGCTTGCGTATCTTGTAGAGACTCGCCAAAACTATACAGAACTCAAGGTGATCCCTGTGACGACACCTTAGGGTACTTCACCACCGTAAGGGTGTGTCTTCGATCTGATCCTTGTTCTCATTACCGAAGAAGCTCAGCGCAATACACATAGCTGCGATCATCGCCTTGATCTGCAGTGTGATCTCGCTTTTCTTTCTCGGCCGTTTTGCCTTCGATGATCTCTACATCTCATTCCGCTATGCAGAGCATCTCGCGAGTGGGGAAGGCCTAACATGGAATGTCGGCCAGCCTCCTGTTGAGGGCTACACGAACTTCCTGCTCGTCTTCGTCCTTGCCGGCATTCATCTGATCGGGACGGATCCGCTGATCTCGATCCAGTTATTCAACGTCTTGCTCGCCGCTGCGACGGTGGTGTTGCTCGCCAAACTTGCACTGGTGCTCTTTAGTGATCAGCCTTCCGTAACTGCACGAACAGCCGCGATCGTCACTACCCTTGCCTACGGCCTCAATCCGTACGTCTGGCAGAATGCACTGAGCGGACTCGAGACGACGCTCTTCACCTTCCTGATCGTGCTGAGTCTTTCGCTACTTCAGCGAGCACACCGTGATGCAAGCAGCTACCTTCCCGGATTTCTCGTTGCGACGCTCTCATTACTCGCTCGGCCGGATGGAGTGCTATTCGGCGCGTTGGTGACAGTGGTCTACCTGTGGTCTTCCTCGCGTAAATCAAAAGTGATCTTTGCGGCTCTTGTTGGCTTCGTGATCCCGACGATACTGTATGAGCTATGGCGAATCAGTTACTTCGGATCACCGCTGCCAAATACGTTCTACGTCAAGGTCTCAAATGCTGTCAACGTCTTTGCAGGAAAGAGTTATGTTGCCTCGTTCTATAAGACTGAGATCCTGCTGATCCTCATGGCCCTGGCAGGTGCCTGGCGGTTGCGAAAGGAGCCGCTGCTTGCAACCTGCGTTTTGTGGATCCTCGGACTCTCGCTGTTCTATCTGATGCCAACTCCGATCCAGGGATTCTACTTTCGCTTTCTCTTCTCAGTACTGACGCTTTTAACACTGCTCGGAGTTTGCGCGATCGTTGATGTGTCGTATAGGCTGAAGGAGAATTACCGATGGGCGTTGCTCACCGTTGGGATCTGCGGACATCTCCTGCTCAATTGGCGCATGGCGAAAGGTGAGGAGATCAAGGCAGTGATACCGGAAGCTACAGCAATGTACCGCGAAATGGGGGAGATGCTGAAGTCATTGCCAGGTCATGACACGATAAGCTTTGCTTATCAAGATGCAGGAGTAGTCCCGTACTACTCGGAGATGAAGCATTATGATCTTGTCGGACTGAACGACGCTTTTATCGGACGGGAGACCGATACGAAAAGGATCATCGAATATCTCTCAACGGAGGAGCCTGACATTTTTCTTCTGCCTGCGGAGCGGCCGCTCGAGCACGATTCCTGTTGGAGGATCTTCCGGCAAGGTCACGGCAGGATGGGGCAGCTCGGCCCCGCGATCGTTGAGAGCGATCTGTTGAATGGATACACGCAGGTCGGTCGCTTTCTCTATATCGGTTACGACATACTGGTGTACGTCAAAGGTGGCGCAGCATTCGAATCCCTGCATGACCAGATACGTGAGTATCCTTTCAAAGAACTTGCATTCGCTGGTGCAGTGCCTTGCTTTAGGTAGCACATAAAAAAAAGCCTCGCAAAAGCGAGGCTTCCAATCTAGATCCGAGCTAGCGAAAAGCTTAAGACTTAGAGCTTAGCCTGTACTGCAGGTGCAGTGGCTGTCTTCGTCTCGTGGTTCGTAGCTTCTACACCCTTTGACTTGCTAGCGCAGCAGCTCTTCTCGCCTGATGCCATCTTAGCAGTCTTGGTTGTTGTTGCACACTCTTTTTTCTCAGCTGTCGAGCACTCTTTCTTCTCTGCAGTTACTGCTGCCTGAGTTGATGCCTTCTGGACCTTCTTGCCGTGGCTGTCACAAGCACTTGAGGTCGAAACACCGGCAACGAGAAACAGACCAGTTGCGAGGGTAAAAATAACTTTGCGCATAGCGTTCGTATTGATATTAAACTTTTAGGGGTCTGGAATGGGGTTTAGACCGAGATTACCAACTGGTCGCAGACAGCAATGAATCCCTGGCGACAGCTCCTCAAGAGGCGTTAGCTCGACGCTTCGATCGTGAGTACAAAGGTCCTCGGTTGTCCAAAATGGGTGCCGCCGAAGCTGGACTCGAACTTGAATAAATATGGCGTATCCAGTACATTGGTGACCATTCCGTGCAGTTTGATCGGCAATCCCAGGAATTTCCGTAGATCGATTCCAGCCCCAAGGTCAAAAGTGACATGGGGAGCGACTGAGCGATCTGGAGAATTCGGCATCTCGCCCTCGGGGGCAAGTGCAAGCAGATCCAGGATCTCATCTGAGTATCCACGGCTTTTCAGCTCAGCGCGCGAAAGATCCTCACTCGGAAGCGGCCCTCCACCAGAGCTAACAAGGTCGAATGGAAGCCCAGAATCGAAACGTCCGCCTAGCGTGAAGAAATAGCCCCCCCCGTCATCGTAGTTGAATAACCACGATGCGGTGATGAGCTGATTGTGCTCAGTTGGGAAGAACTCCTCGCCTTTGAAAGGGTGATTGTAGTTCGTACCTTCCTCACCAAGTATCAGTCCCGCAGCTACTGGTGAAGATCCATCTTCTGGCTTAAGACCAACGGAGAACGTCGTCGCCAGCGCAACTTGTCCGCTGATGTTGTTCCACGAATGCAATCGTGTTTGCAATTCGCCACCGATCACCATTCCCTTCTTAAGATTGACCGGGAAGATGATGCCACTCGAGCCAAGTTCAACCTTTACGAACATATCTTCGATCAACTTTCCGTACGCTGAGAGATCAACATCAATGATGCTACTCGGCGACCACATCGCTCCAAGCTCGAATGCATTGATCTTCTCGCTGCGTACCTGCGTCGGGACCGCGCCTTGCTCAACACCCACAAGGGTGCGTGCAGCATCGGAGCTGGATACAAGAATATTCTCTAGAGGTGCCTGCACAAAGAGTCTGTTGTACGAACCACGAAGGCTTAGTACATCGCTAGCTTTATAAACTGCCTGTACACGTGGGGAGATACCAGACTCTTTCTCGAAGAGATCGAACAAGTCATATCGAACTCCAAGGCCGAGACTCCAGCTCTCGGAGAGAAGCACCTCGTCCTGCAAGAATGCACTCAATCGCTTGCCGGTCTTGTCTTGATCCACGAAGAATGGGGTGCCGCCTCGTGTCAGATCATAAGGTGCGAGTCGTGCATCGCCACCGATGCTGTCGGCAGAAGAGAGTGCTGGATTTGTGACTGCGAAGGTGAAGTACTCGCTAATTGGGAAGATCTCGCCTCCAACTCCGATCTTGAACTCGTGCTTGTTGTCGCCCCAATCTATGCGGGTCGAGTACTCAAGCTGTCCGCCATGTGCCTGGTCTTCGCGATCGGCGCCGATGAAGAATTTCTCGTTCTCCCGGATCGCCCTTACGCGGCTAGCTGAGTCCGTTACTGCGCTTAGTCCACCAGAGCGTAAGGAGGCTTTGTTCGAACGTGTGTAGCCAAGTCCGCTCAGTACGGAGTTGTTGCTAACCTCCCAATTGATCCTCGCTCCGAAGAGATAGTCATCGAGAGCTGTCTGCTGGTCCTGGGCCGCGGTGTCGCGCTTCAACGCATTCGGCACGGCGAAATGACCGTTATTGTATGATCCGAGTAGCACTGCATCAAACTTGTCTGATAATAGCAGATCGATCTTGCCAAAGATCGTGCTGAGATCGCCACCCGTGTGGTTTGGCTCGAAGCCTGAAGTCGGGTCGAGATAACGATTAGAGCTGTAGCGATTGTATGCGACGAAGTAGCCGACGTTATCGCTGACTCCTCCACCGATCACTGCCCCTTGCTCGCTCAACCCGAAGGATCCCAATGACTGATACGCACGGCCATTGAAGGATCGGCCAATGCCAGACTGCGACGTGATCGCCAATACGCCTGCTGTTGCAACGCCGTACTCAGCATTCAAACCGCCTCGCAACACGTCGACGCTCTTAATAATGTTGGCATTAAGCAGCGGCGCATAAACGCGTGTGAGATTTGCCGTCACCGGTATACCATCGATGACGTACTGCAACTGTGCATCCTCCCCACGCATGTGCATTCGGCCGTCTTCGTCCGGAACTGTCCCAGGCGTGTTCAGCAGTATGGCTTCGATCTTTCGAGCTTCGCCGGGCGATGGCATCTTCTCGATCGATGCTCGTGGAAAAAATGTGTGACTTAGTGCAGGAGAAGACAGCCCAGACTCAGCTGTGACAGTCACTTCGCCG
>JBKJTP010000229.1:0-28773 GCA_046590195.1 Kapaibacterium sp. (SeqCode)
GCGCGCCTTTTTTTGCGTTCTTACCTAAGGGTTTCTTATCTGCTGATCTCGGCATTCGATTGTATTGTGTTGTGTCTCACGACATGATATAAAAATTGTGTGCTCAGTTTTGCTGACGCGTCATCCTGAGCGGAGCCGACCCGAAGCTTTGATGCGCTAGCATCAAACGAAGGGAGGCGGAGTCGAAGGATCTCCCTGACGCTTGGCTATATGCGGGGAGATCCTTCGACTCCGCTGCATTCACTGCGCTACGCTTCGTTCATTCCGCTTCGCTCAGGATGACACGAAACGACTTGCACGGTTTACGCCTGCTTCTCGTCCTCGTCTTCGAGTACTTCCTCGGCATCTTCGTCGAAGTCTTCTTCATCCTCATCATCGAAGGCTTCGTCATCCAACTCTTCGATGTCAAGATCATCATCAGCTAGCTCTTCGCCTTCCTCAAGCTCTACGGCATCCCCGGAGGACGTCATTGCATCGACGTCCAATTCGATACCACCAACGGAAGAGACGTCAGTCTCAACTTCATCTGCGCCTTCGGATGCTTTGGCGCTTGCAAGTAGCTCATCAAGCTCGATGCCTTCTTCGTTCTGCATGCTTGGATCGACGAACTCGCGGGCAGCTTCATCAAGCGTTGTCGCCTTGACTGACTCTTCCTTCATCAGCTCTTCGAGCTCGCGTGGCTTTGGCAAGTCGCTGACGGAATGCAAGCCGAAGTGGCGCAAAAATTCTGTCGTTGTGCCATAGAGGAGTGGGCGGCCAACAGACTCGGAGCGGCCAGTGATCGTGATAAGATTCTTCTCCAGCAGCGACTTCAGCACTTCATCGCAGTTCACCCCGCGGATGTTCTCGACATCCTGCTTTGACACAGGCTGCTTATACGCAATGATCGCAAGCGACTCGAGCGATGCACCAGACAAACGGCGGCGCGACTTCTCCTTGAAGAGACGCGAGACATACTCTGCATATTCCGAACGCGTTGCGAACTGATATCCACCAGCGATCTCAACGATGCGATAAGGGCGAGTGGTCTCTTCCAGTTCTGCGTTGAGCTGCTCGACTGCTGCGTAGATCGTAGTCAACTCGATCAACTGCTTCTTCTTGCGTGCCTGTCGCGGCTTCTTTGTTGACTCAGCCTGCTCGACTTCACCAGCCTCTTCGCCAGTCAGCGACTCAGCCAGTTCTGCCGCATCCTGCACGTCAGCGTTAGCATCTGCAACTGCATCATCGTTCACATCTGTCTTCGGCACTTCTTCGCCGAGGATGAGCAAGCGCAATGTCTGTGCAGGCAGCGGCTCATCGCTTGCGAAGAGAAGCGCTTCGATGACGGGTGCTAGTGCTTCGGATGAATTATAATCGAGACTCATGTCGAGAAAGGGACTTAAACTTTTTAGACTAGCGCTTATGGCTTGAACAGGATGATCTCATCGAATGCCTCATGCTGGCGTAGTGCCACGAGCCGATTACGTACGAGATCAAGGATCGCGATGAACGTCACAGCGATGCGAAGACGGACGGAGGTCGACAGGTTATCGAGATCGGTGCCGGTGTCGCCGATGAACTCAGCGAAGAGCTCAGAGAAATTCAGCTCACCACGAAGCGAAACGCTTGCGAGAATGATCTCACTCTGCTCTTCAACAGAGACCGGGATCATCTCAACATCATGCGTACGCTTGATGCGTGGCGCGCGCTCCATTGCGCGCTTGAACGCATTGAGCAAATGGAAGAGCGTAACGTTCTGCAACAGATTCTCTTCCTGCTCTTCGCGTGTGACGGTCTTATCGTCGCCCTTAAAAAACTGTCGGAAATATACCTTCTTCTGCTCGACGGACATCACCGAAAGCTCCTCGCTCATCTCCTTAAAGCGGCGATATTCGAGCAAGCGGCGTACGAGATCCGCACGTGGATCATCCTCTTCAGCACCATCCGGACGCTCTTCGCGAGGCAGCAACATCTTCGCCTTGATCTGGCAAAGCTCTGCCGCAACGACGATGAATTCGCCGGCGATCTCAAGATCGAGCTGCTGCATCAGTCGGACGTAATCCAGGAATTCCTGGGTGATCGTCATGATCGGGATGTCGTAGACATCCAGCTCATCTCGTTTAATAAAGAAGAGCAGAAGATCGAGCGGACCCTCGAACTTGGAAAGGCGGACCTTATAGCTTTGTGTCGGGAAAAACTCCATCAGGGGGTCTGGGACTCAGGGGGTGGCCGCAGCAGAAAGCTGGTGCCCATTACGATCAGGGCAAAGATACGGCTAAAATCGCCAAAATGGACAGTCCAGATCGATAATTTATGCCGGAATTGCGGCTTCAAAAGCCCAGGCAGGAGGGATAGATTCCGGGTAAGAGGAGCGGGATTTAGCCGTAGGGCCACATCGCAATGTGGCCGGTTGCGGCCAAAGGACTTACGCACACGCAAAGGCCGCCTCGTGAAACGAATGAGCCGGCACGAGCCATCCCATCCATGCAGCACTGCCAGGTTGAGGAAGCCTTCAGCGCTCGCGTCCGCGGCCACATTGCGATGTGGCCCTACGGGTGAATGCGCTTCATGGCAGCCTATGGCATACCATTTCATGTTAATGAAGCGCATTCAACATTTTCCAGTCATACTCATGGACCAGAACAACAACCAAAAGCCCGACTTTTCAAACGTCACGGGCGGCATTGGCGACGCGGCAAAGGCCGGAGTCGAGCCGGTGCGCTCGCAAGAGCCGAAAACCTATACCGTCCAATCGGGCGATAGCCTCTCCAAGATCGCGAAGCATTTTTATGGCGATGCCAATCAGTGGCGCCAGATCTTCGAAGCAAACAAGGACACGATCAAGGATCCTGACATGATCCACCCCGGGCAAGAGCTCACGATCCCTGAATCACCTTCTAACGATTAACTCAAATGAAACTACGTTTACTGATTTTCTCCATGGTCGCGCTGAGCTTCGTTGCTGGCTGCAAGAAGAAGGAAGAGCCGACCGCGACAACGACAACTATTAGTACGCAGGCAACACCGGCTGTAACGACGCTCACAATGGCGAGTAAGGTCGATGGCGGTAACAATCCAGCCAACTCTACAACGACATTCGCAAAGACCGATACGATCTGGGCTGTTGCTGATCTCACTGGGACAGCGACCGGGACTCCTGTAGAATCGCGCTGGTTTCATACGACGTCGAACGAGCAGATCAACTCGAACACCGTCACCACCACAAGCCCAGGCGAGCACCGCCTGCCGTTCTTCATCAGTAAGCCAGATGGCTGGCCTGTTGGAGATTACCGCGTTGACATCCTGATCAATGGTAATGTGATGAAGAGCTCGACGTTTCAGGTGCAGTAAACAGAAGTGTCTTAACGACGAGCATCGTCTCGCCGCGACCTATCCCCCTCCGCCCTTCGGGCACCTCCCCCTTTTCAAGGGGGAGGATCGTTTTAAAGAGATGTTGATCGACTCATAGTGTCTTCGATCAGCACAAATTTTTCGGATCAAGTACACATTCTCAAATGATCCTCCACCTCGAAGAGGGGGAGGTGCCCGAAGGGCGGAGGGGGATTCCCCGAGCGGAATCGAATCTCCATCCACCACCCATTGTTCTCTCATTCTTAATTCTTATCTCTTAATTCTTCATTACCCCGACCCCACCGCGTGGCCGTACAATTCCAGGACTATTACGAGATCTTAGGCGTAGCGAAAACAGCGACGGCCGACGAGATCAAGAAGGCGTTTCGCAAGCTCGCGCGGCAGCATCATCCAGATGTCAATCAGGGAGATAAGTCGTCGGAAGAGAAATTCAAGAAGATCAACGAGGCGTACGAAGTACTCTCGGATCCGGACAAGCGCCGCAAGTACGATCAGTTCGGTCAGAACTGGAAGGGCGGTGCGCCGCCGCCCAATTGGGGAGAGCAGGGACAACCTGGCGGCGGTGGTGGATACGGCGGCGGGGGATTCCGCTACACAACTACTGGTGGCGATTACGATAGCAATTTCTCCGACTTCTTCCAGCAGTTCTTCGGCACGAGCGGCACGGGCTTCGGACAGCAGCGCGCGAACCGCCCGGGCTTTCGTCAGCGCGGACAAGATATCGAAGCAGAACTTCCGGTCACGATCGAAGAAGCGTTTAGCGGTGCATCGAAGCAGTTCTCCATTCGCCGCAGCGACGGCACGAAGACCTATAAAGTAAAGATACCCGCTGGCTCATTCCGTGGCAAGCAGATAAGGCTTGCCGGACAAGGCGAGCCGCATCAATCGCAAGCGGGTGATCTGATCCTGACGCTAAACTACGCGCCGCACAAGATGTACGATGAGGAAGATGGCGATCTCTACGCCGAACTTCCGATCGCGCCATGGGAAGCTGCTTTGGGTGCCAAGGTACCGTTCACAACGCTTGATGGCGAAGTCCGCCTGACGATCCCTGCTGGCTCACAGAACGGACTCCGTCTCCGTCTCGCCGGACGCGGCGCCCACCGCGCCAACGGCTCTCGCGGCGATCTCTTCGCCGTCGTCGAGATCGAGACCCCAACAACGCTTACCACCGAAGAACGCGAGCTTTGGGAGAAGTTGCAGGCGACGAGTAAGTTCGATCCACGCAGCTAAGTGTAGCACATGCTTCAGCTTGTGCGAGTGTAACTTCTTTAGAAATGCAGAGTTGTTAAGACTCTGCATTTCTGTTTGATACTGATGATCAAGGCGCTTTCGTTTGTCCTGTTGTTTTTGATGATAACCTCCGATGCGTTCGCTCAGCGTCACGTCGGGCCGGGGCAACAATTCCCCGACCTTCCGGCGGCGGCACGGGCGAGGGCGATATTGCCGGGGGACACGGTGTATATTCATGCGGGGACGTATCGCAATTCGACGCAGTACATCGATAGCTTGATCGGACGGCCGGATGCGTGGATCACGATCCGCCCGTTCGAGAATGATTCGGTCTCGATCAACGAGCAGTACACTTTTAGTCGAGCGCAGTATGTGCGGGTGCAAGGTCTGAATTTCTACGGCAATGATGCAACGCAGACGACACGTGTTTATCATCAGCTCCATTTTGATTATCAGTACGATTGCTTTAATGCGATCCATGATATCATCATAGAGAACTGCAAATTCCTCGACTTGAATAACACCGGCAAGCAGGGCTCCGGCGCGATGCTGAAGTTCACGGGCGTCGATCGCTTTCTCGTCGAGAACTGCATTTTCCGCAACGGCATCAACATGGCGGATGGCATCAGCATGAACGGTAACCGCAACGGAGTCATCCGCAAGTGTACGTTCGAGGATCTCTCGCTCTTTGGCTCGCACTGCAAAGGCGGCTCGAAGAATATTCTCTATGAGCGGAATATGTTCATCGATTGCGCGGATGCGGGTATTGAGGTCGGCGGCGATACAGGGCCGGAGTTCTTCTGTCCGATGGCCGCGCCGTGGGAAGCGGATAGCATTGCGGTGTATGCGAATATCTTTATTGGCGGCAAGACCGGCGTGCGTCTGGCAGGTTGCACGAACTCCGAGATCTACAACAACACGTTCTTTAAGCAGAAGCAATTTGCGTTTCGATCGCTGAACGCAAGCTCGCGCGCACAGCTCGATAATAATCGCATCGCGAATAACATCTTCTCGACCGATGCAGCCTTCGGGCTCTATCTGAATGCGTCGGCTAGCTTCGATTACTCGACGCATTACTTCACGAATAATCTCTTCCACGATTACCGGAATCCGAAACCCGCGCAGATCAATTGGTCGGAGATGCCTGGCGTGCAGGTTGTAGGTACGATCATTGCTGATCCGATGTTTGCTGATACAGCGAAGCGCGACTTTTCATTGCGCAAGGGTAGTCCAGCGGTTGGTGCAGGTGTATTGCTTGCAGAGCCTGTGACTGATCATGATGACAAGCCATACGTGATCCCGCGCTCGATCGGTGCATCGGAAGGTGGCATACAGCTAAAGGTTGGAGCGCAACACAAATCAACACAATTGCGCATCTCGCCAAATCCTGTGCTGGATGTTCTCGCCATCGATCTCGGCGACGAGCAGATCAAGACTCTAGAAGTATATAGTGTTGCAGGAATGAGGATGCTCTCAGTGCCTAGATCGACATCGATCCGTGTCGCCGATGTGGCAGCAGGAAATTATGTGCTAGTCGCGCGCGATGCTGCTGGTGAAGTGATCGCAACCGTGAGCTTCATCAAGCTCTAGCGCAATGAATCGTAGAGACGCGCTACAGCGCGTCTCATGGTACTCGGGGATGTGACGCATTTCGTTTGTGGCAGCGGTGGTGGGGACTAGAGTCTGCGGCATTTGCCAACATCCCAGAGGCGCGCTGTAGCGCGTCTCTACGGGTTACGGTGTATATTCGTGTGGGGAAGCGAGCGCATCAAGATTTGTGGCAGCAGAGGTGGGGACGAGCAACTGTGGCATTTGCCAACATCCCAGAGACGCGCTGTAGCGCGTCTCTACGGGGTATAACGCGCTAGCTCTTCCTCATTAAATCCATACTCTCGCAGATCATCTGCAGTGAAGCCGATGAACTCGGGCTCGGTGTAGAGATGTAGCCCGGTCTTCTCGCGCACAAAGCCGCGTACTTCCTTCACGAGCGATAGCACTTCGTGTGCGGTAGCATTGCCATTCTTGTTCAGCACCACGACTGGCTGCGTTGGATTGAGCTGCACATTGCCCATCGTAAAGCCCTTTAGCTCGCAGACCTCCATGATAAAGGCGCTCGGTATCTTGATGCCTTCGGCAGTCGGAAACTTCTGGCGCATCTGTTCGAGCCGCTCAACATGCTGCGGCATGTTACTACGAAAATGTTCGAGCAGATCATTGTATTGCGCTTGATCGATCACCGAGTTCTTGAAGAAGGAGCCGGCGTTACCTTCGACCGATTCATCGGGGAAGGGAAACTTCGCATCGCGAATCTCTTTGATCGCCTGGCGAATTTCGGCGATGGCAGGAGACTCGATCCCCTCAAAGCGTTTCTTCACATCGGGATAGCCAATGTTCGGGTGCGGCACGCGGCTGAGTTTAAGCGTCGTGTTGAGAATGACATATCGGCCTTTCTCTGTCGTGTTGAAGATACTTTTGCGATAGGAGAAGTGGCAGTCCGCAGCGTTCAATACTTTGAACGAATTCTCCTTCAGATCGAACACCTCTACTTCAACAACAACATCTTTCGCCTCCGGACCATACGCGCCTACATTCTGCACTGCGAAGGCGCCCATGCGGCCAGGGATACGAGAGAGATTTTCGATACCCCATAGCTCGCGATCGACTGCATAGCGCACGACGTCATCCCAGACCTCGCCCGAGCCGACACGCAGCAACACATCTGTCTCGCCTGCGTCCTGTTCCTCGATGCCCTTGTTGCTGATGTGAGCGATAAGCCCATCGTACCCGCGATCACTTACGAGCATATTGCTACCGCCGCCTAGCACGAGCAACGGCAGTTCTTGCGCCTGTGCCTGCGAGATGAGTTCGGGCAGTTGCTGCGGATGCGTGAGTTCAGCGAACGCTGTTGCCGGACCACCGATCTTGAACGTTGTGAATTTCTTGAGCGGTACGCCGAAGCTGATGTTGGTCATTCAGTGGTTTGAGTGGTATCCTTCGCCTCCGCGAATTGCTTGAGCGCCGCAAGCGCGCCTGCCCAGAATTCTTTCTGCTTCGCGACTGCTTCGCCATCTTTCAAATACGAGTGCTGAGCTGTGATCGAGCACTTCTTGCCTTTGTCGATGATACCGAATTCAACTCGCGAGCCATCGGGCATGTTGAAGCGAAGGGTTTTAGGTGCGTTGAACGACGCAACTTCGTGAGGGGTCGTAAGCCATTCGAGTCGAGCCGGAGCCTGAAGCATCTCCCATAGATCCTCGCGGCTCAGGTTGATCGTTTTTGATATGCTGGCAACAAATCCCTTTTTGGTCTCATGGAGCTCCCGCAGGCCGCGCATTCGCTCATAGCCCACTGTCACCATTTGCGCCCACCAGTTGCTCATCTCATATTTCTGGGTCAAAAGCTCGGTGATCGCTTTGTGTGGCAGCAATTGGGCATTCTCGCTATCGAGCAGCATGGCCCATTCGTCCCAGCCTTTGCCGGTCTTCGCCTGTACTGCTTCCGATGAGATGCTTGCCCTTTTTGCCATAACCAAAATCCTATACCCTATACCCTAAACCCCAAAACCCTCCCCGACCCCTCCGGCCCATGCTTTGCACTTAATGAACGCGAAGAGCATTAAAAAGTAACCCAGCATCTGGGCCCTAACACAGCATTTCGACTCTAACTTAACTCTACAGTATTATGGCTTGCGATCCGATCGTTGTCAATGGTGTGACCAAGAAGGTCATGGATGGTGCTCAACAGAAGCTCAAGAGCTTTGGAATGGATATGCCAACGATGCCGAGCGGCACGATCTCGCAGATGGGCGTCAAGGCGTCCTATATATATGATGAGGCCGGCGCGACGCTCACCGTCACCGTACACGATAAGCCAATGTTCTTCACGTGCTCGATGATCGAGAACCGGATACGCGACGCGGTCAAGATGTTGCAATAGTTTTTTGATAAGCGAGAAAAGGGGAGGCCAAGCCTCCCCTTTTTTTCGTGCATTTCTCGCTTATCGAATGATGAGCTTCTGTGTGCGTGTGCCCGACCCATCCGCGATCACCACCGAGTACACACCCGAAGCGAGTGTGGGAAGCATGACGCTGGTTGATGCTTGTGGTCCGTAACGCGCTACTTTATTGCCGAGCACATCGAACAGGGCGATCGATGAGACTCCGTTCGCATTTGCAAGATTCAACACGCCGTTCGATGTCGCAGGATTCGGATAGATCTCAAGAGAAGACGATTCGTCACGCGCGACGCTCGATGGCTCCTGATCGACCACTGCATCGATGTGGAAGTTGATGCCGAGAGGCAATGTATTAAATGTGAAGAAGCCATCGAAGACATCGGTTGTGAATGTGAGGAAATCCTGTGTGAGCAAGATATCCGAGCGCGAATCGATCGTCGGGGGCTGATCATAGTGCGCTTCGCCTATGAGCTTGAACATGCTGGTGTATTCGTCGCTGCCCTGCACGAGCGGGTTCGCGCCAATACCGATATGGAATTCCTTCGGTATGGGAAGGTGATCTGTGGGGAAGGTGACCCAAAAATCGCGAAGATCCTGCATCGCACTGATATCGAGTTCAAAACGCGCGATCAATCCGAAGAAGCTGTAATCGGCGAGATGGAATGTCCCGCGTGCATTCTCGCGGATCTCATCTCTGAAGATCCCGATCTGCAGAATATCGCCAGAGACGGAATCGAAATGAATGCGGATCGAATCGAGATAGCCGCTCTCGCCAGGCAGCGTGAAGCGCTCGCCAAAGCCTGTATAAGCATACTCGCCCTGCACGCCGGGAGCCTCAACAAAGGTCGATGGCTTCGTGATGTCGTAGTTGCGAAGCGTAGTCACTTCTGCTGCGGGCAGCTTTGCTGCTGGCGCTTGTGCGAGCGCCGCGTTGCTCAGAAAGAGGCAGCAAACAACTATGAAGCGGAGTGAGAGGGTCATCGCCTGTTACTGCTTTGCGTTATCAGTTCACGATCAATTTTTCAGAGCGGATGCTCTCGCCGGTCCGGACGATCACGTGATAGACGCCTTTGCTAAGTCCTTGCGTCGGCAGATCGACCTGCGCATCCATGCCATCCCAGCGCGCAACCTCGACGCCGAGCATGTTCGTAACCACGACCGAGCTCATCTCACGTGCATTCTCGATGCGAACCGATTTGCTCGTGCTCACAGGATTCGGATACATCGCAATCGATGCAGCAGCAACATCTGAAACCGATGCATTCTCAACGCTCACAAATGCCTCCATCCAGAAATCACCGATGAGGATCTCGTCGGTCTCGAGTGAGTAGAACGTGCTGTCGAGGATCGCTGACATTAGCACATTCCCAAATGAGCCATAGAACGCAGCGCGAGAATTCTCTGTGGTTCGTGCACGCACTGGTTCTTGTTCTGTCTGCAGCGAGTACCAGCTGATGTATTCAATACCGTCATCTTCAGGTGTGATGCGTACAAAAAATTCTTTTGGTACTGGCGCGTGACCCATATCAAATGTTACCCAGGACTTCGGCTGTATGGCCTCGGACTCAATGACTGCGCCGCCGTAGGTCTCAACTTCAACGAAGTCATTCATCAAATGGAATGCACCGGCACCTGTCTCATAAAGTGAGTCGGGATAGAGTATGACAGCAAGACGCGCACCCCATGCAGTGTCGAAGTAGATACGAACAGAATCGACGAAGCCGCTCTCGGCAGGCAGCGTGAAACGTTGCCCGAGATCTATCAAAACGTATTCGCCATAAGCTGCAGGCGCTACCCACTGGAATGTTGGCAGCGATGCATCGAAGTATGACAGCTTGAAATTCTCCGCGTTCGGCTGCGATGCAGGCCGGCGATTCGGTGTGAGCTTAATGAACTCGCGCTTGGTCCTGGCCTCTGCGCCAACATGCGAACCGGTCGATGCGGGCATCTGGGCAAACGCGCTGGAGGCAAGCGTCAAGGAAAGAACAAACAGTAACAGTGATCTCATGGCTAGCTCTAGAAGTGTGAAGTTTTACGAAGAAAGACAACGAAGTTCGGGAATGAAGTTTCCCTGTCCTACAAACAAAAAAGGGAGGCCGAGGCCTCCCTTCATAAGTCCGAATATCGATCGTTTAGTTAACGATGAGCTTCTCCGTCGTAACACCGTTCTCGGTATTGACAATGACGTTATAGACGCCAGTCGAAAGCTCGGAGGTCGAGAGCTTCACGCTCGCGCTCTTGCCGGTCCATGACTGCATCTCGTTGCCTAGCATGTTGACGATGCGGACCGAATTGATCTGCTCGTTGTGCTCGATGTTCAGCGTGCTGCCTGTTCCAACTGGATTTGGGAACATCGCTGCAGCGCTTGTTGCTTGACTTGCAACAGAACCAGTCTCGACATCGACGAATGCTTCCATCATGAAGTTTACGTCAACAGGCTGAGTGTTTACCTGGAAGAAGCTGTCCAAGATCGACACTGACTCCCCTTGAGGTGTGATGTAATGAAAGACAGAACGAGAATGCTCTGTCGACCTCGAAACTGTACTCTTGATCTCGCTGGCCAGGAAGAATCCAGAGGTAGGTGCTCCCTGCGTCGTAAAGGTTGGTCTTACATATATGAAGAATTCCTTAGGGATCGCCATATGTCCGGTCGTAAGGGTTAACCAGAAATTCTGGATACCTTCTAGCTGTGCAACCTTGACGGTCGCAGATCCGATCACATTCTGCAAGAGCGGAAGATGAAAGTAGGGACCGGTCTGAAATTCAAATAGCGAATCGGTCACAATGAACACAGCGATCTCGCCATCTGGCGAACCTTGAGGAAGTGATTGTGCGATGTTAAAGCGGATCCGGACTGAGTCAAGAAAGCCGCCGTTCGACGGAAGTGTGAATCGTTGACCGTATCCCAAGATCGCGAATTGCTGGTTTTGATCAGGCTGCCACGTTGCCTGCCAGTTAAATGGTGTACCGTTTTCGTCATAGTAGTCAAGCTTAATATTTTCGGCTTGCGGTGCGGCAGCAGAGATCGGGAATGTATTCTCGACCAGGCTGAACTTCAACGAAGGATCGACAGCGATGCTCGCTGTTGGGGTCTCAGGAGTGACTACCGTCTGTGCGTTGGCACTGCCGGCGAGCGAAAGACCCAATAAAACGAGTAGCAGTTTATTCATAAACGGGACTCTGTGTACAGTTATAAAATAGATCGAAATAGGAGCGAGGAAGCTTTGCCTCGGACAGACAATTGTCCCCTGGCGTGTGTTTAACCGGCGATGCAAACACAGATCACCCTCGAACTCTCCCCAGAAGCTGCCGCCGACGAAGCCATCATCCGGAAGGCTGCGGCGCAAAAGGCGGGGCTGGAGCCCGAAGCGATCACCGCGATCGAGACGGTAAAACGCTCGATCGACGCCAGAAAACGGGAGATCAAGATCCTCCTCAGGCTCGATCTCTACGTCGGTGAACACCCGAAGCCGCCAGTCGTACCGGAGTTCGGCTACCAAAATGTCAAGAATGCGAAGCGCGTGATCATCGTGGGCGCGGGACCAGCCGGGCAATTCGCAGCGCTCCGCATGATCGAGCTCGGAATGAAGCCGGTGATCCTCGAGCGCGGCAAGAATGTCCGCGAGCGCCGCTTCGATCTGGCGAAGATCAACCGCGACATGATCGTCGATCCTGACTCGAACTACTGCTTCGGCGAGGGCGGAGCCGGGACCTACTCCGATGGCAAGCTTTACACACGTTCGGATAAGCGCGGCAACATCCGTCGAGTCCTGGAGATACTCGTCGCGCATGGAGCTGACCGCAACATCCTGATCGAGGCGCACCCGCACATCGGTACGAACAAGCTTCCCGCGATCATCGAACGCATACGTGAGACGATCCTGAACTCCGGCGGCGAGATCCATTTCAATACGCGCGTCTCGGATTTCATTCTCGAAGGCACTACGCTCAAAGGTGTCGTCGATCAGCATGGCATCAAGTGGGAAGCCGGTGCTGTGGTGCTGGCGACAGGTCACAGCGCGCGCGATATCTTCCAGCTTCTTCACAACAAGAAGATCGCGATCGAAGCGAAGCCATTCTCGCTCGGCGTCCGCATCGAGCATCCACAGGAATTGATCGACCGCATTCAGTACAAGTGCGAAGTGCGCAGCGAACTCCTTCCGCCATCGAGCTATAGCCTTGTCGATCAGGTGAATGATCGCGGCGTTTATAGCTTCTGCATGTGTCCAGGTGGTATCATCGCGCCGTGCGCAACATCGCAAGAAGAGATCGTTGTGAACGGCTGGTCGCCATCGCGGCGCAATAATCCATTCGCGAATTCGGGTACGGTCGTTACGATCGAACTCGAAGACATGAAGCAATTCCATTCGGCCGGTGCGCTGATGGGCATACGCTATCAGCAGTATGTAGAGAAGGCCGCTTGGGTAGCAGGAGGGAAGACGCAGGTTGCACCGGCGCAACGGATGGTCGATTACTTCGACAACAAGTTATCGCAGGATCTGCCAAAGACATCGTATCAACCAGGCGTCACGCCAGCGATGCTGAAGGATGTATTGCCAAAACATGTGCATTCGCGCTTACGCTTGGCGGTGCAAGGCTTTGGCAGAAAGATGCGCGGTTACTTTACGAATGATGCAGTTCTGGTTGCAACTGAATCGCGCACTTCATCGCCTGTTCGCATACCACGCGACACTGTAACGCTTCAACACACCGAGATCTCCGGCCTCTATCCCAGCGGCGAAGGTGCGGGCTATGCTGGCGGCATCGTCTCCGCCGCCATGGACGGCGAACGCATCGCGGAAGCGATCGGGAAGAAAGTTTTACAGTAACACGCGGCGAATGCGCACGTAGAAGATGCATCGGCTTAATCGCCGTTCATCCTCCTACAACATGAGCCAGCTTCAACAGCCTTCGGTGCTTCCCCAGCACACAGCGCTCTCGCATAA
Source organism: Kapaibacterium sp. (SeqCode) (assembly GCA_046590195.1). Classification (GTDB taxonomy): domain Bacteria; phylum Bacteroidota; class Ignavibacteria; order Palsa-1295; family Palsa-1295; genus JBKJTP01. The sequence continues at coordinate 13,485 of JBKJTP010000229.1, forward strand.
TGCATTGCTCAATGAGCAGCGCGAGACCTTCAACTCTCCAAAACGTCCGTACGGATTATTCGCAAATGCCATCTTCGGCACGCTCGATCTCATCTACGGACGCCCGCGCACCATTCAGAAATTCAAAGTACTCGAAGTGATCGCACGCATGCCCTATCAGGCATGGGAGCACGTCGGCTATATCTCGATGACGCACATGCACGCGAAGCCGAAGTTCGCGCGGCGCATTTTCGAGTTCGTTAAGGAATCACGCGAACAGCAGGATAACGAACAGTGGCATCTTCTGATACTCGAAGAGATGCTGGAGCAGCGCGGCATTAAACAGGGCTTTCTCCGCTACCGCGTCATGCCGCAATTACTTGCGTTCGTGATCTATCATGTGAGCTGGATCATGTATGTCATCGATCCGAAGCTAAGCTACAAACTCAACGCGGACTTCGAAGACCATGCAGAGCATGAGTATATGGAGTTTGTGCGCGAGAATCCTCACTTCGAGACTGAGCGCTACGAAAGCAGCTTCGCTGCTGATTACGGCTCCTACGCCAGCATTGCCGATCTTTTCCGCCAGATCGCCGTCGACGAGCGCCACCACAAACTCGAATCCATCGAGCGGATGGCCATGCCGAGATTCGCCTGAAGTTGGCTTGGGATGTTAGAATTTCACAAAGCCTACCATTCCAAACTGGGAAGACCCAGTGCTCAGTCGCAAGTAATAGTGACCAGGCACCAGGTCACCAACATGCAGCTTTAACTCGCCATCCGAACTGACCTGCACTGAGGCGAATGTTGCTCGCACAACCCCAAGTGCATCGACGATCTCAGCATTCAGCAATTGATTGGCGTTGTCAGTACCTACCGATAGATTGATCGCGCCCTCGACAGGGTTTGGATAAGCCACGAGATCATGGTGATCCAGTTGCATATCAGGCGCATGCGCTGAACCTTGTGGCTCGAACGGTGTGATCGGACGAAGGGTCAGGTTGTCAGCACCGAGAAGATACTCCGGTGATCGGGGGTCCTTGCCAGTGCACTTGAAAGTGAGATAGTGATAACCCTCGCTCAGGAAGTGAGTCCCAAAATCGATCGGATCTGCACGAATGGGATCGTTAAGTTCTCTCTCCGCGTACCCGATGAACGGGACGGGAGTACCATAGTCGAGTGCTACGTCATGATCTCCAAATCGTGCACCGTTCGTTAGATAAAGTGTGACTGCGAATGTGTCAGCGATCGGTACCCAGAACTGCACTACAAGTTTCTGGCCCGGCTCGCCTATATAGAGCAAGTAATATTGCTCGCTCCACACGCCATTGAAGTAGCCCATGTAGTCTTGGCGAGCATGGCCCTCCTGAATGACCGGAGGCAACATGTTCTCGATCTCGAAGTTATAGATCCTCGTGCATTGAAGTTTGCGGTTGCTGACTGCGCGTTGGGATGGGTTAGTCTGCGCAATAATGTTATACTCTCCATCAGCCATATACGGTACCAATACCTTGGTAGAGAATTGACCAAGTGCATCAGTTGTGACGCTCTCCGAATAGAGCATCTCCATTGTGTCGAGATAAATCGAGACCTTGCTCTTTGGTGAGAATCCCGTTCCATACACTGTCACAGAGTCCTTCCAATTCACATACGCGGGGAAGGTATCGCGAACAAAATAGACATCCGGTCCAGAGGTGATCCAGATCGGTTTAGGCCTATTGGATCCGTTTATGCTCAGCACATAGCCGCCCGGCAATGTACTCGCTGTAATTGTCTGTGTGAGATCGAATGCGCCATTCGGATCTGCATTCGTCATCCCTAGCGTGGTCTCGTCGAGCTTGATCAGGATCGATTCGCCAGGGTTGTATCCAGTGCCAGAGATCTTGATCTCTTCGCCCTGCCTTACTGTATCACGCGAGACCCAGAATGGCGTCCATTGATTGTAGAAGTAGCTGATCGTTCGATACCACGCCTTAAAATCATTCTTCGTACCGTGCTGCAAGAGCAATTCGAAGCTCGATTTATAGTCGATCGCATCCATGTAATGAAAGCGATACAATGATGTGTGGATCTCCGTGCAACCAGCGAATGGTAAGCTGAAGGGACCGTCAATAAAGAACCAGCCGCCGTTAAAGTAATCCTCCGTACCGGTGTAGCGAATGAAATTTTCTCGATTGGAATCGATATGAAAAATGGGATCGCCTTCAAGAAAATATCCAGGCTCCCACACAGGAAGGTACAACTGCATTCCTACAAATCGGCCCCTGCCTTGGTGATAACCAACAGGATGATAGACGTTATATCGAAGGCTCTTCTTCTCGTTGAATTGTGCTTGGAAGTATCCGACACGATCGCGATCGATCGGCTCTCGGCTGTATTTACATGTCAGGGATAGTCCGATCGGGTTTGCCGACTTATTGATTATCCGGATCTTTCCCTTCACCGCGAATGGCATGGGGAAGTAGCTTGTCAGGACGCCATCCTTTTGTGCGCGTATTGGATGCGCATGTACATTGCGCATACCTGCTCCGACGCCAAAGAAATCAGCAAGTGGCACGTCCACGCTGGCGTCAGGAGACCCATCCCAGTAAAACTGTAGCCAGACATTTCGCAACGCATCGGCGTCGTAACTGGATGGCTTGACATAGATCTCGGTGATCATTCCCGGCCCCGTGAACTCCTCCTCGATCGGTGTGGCAAGTGTTAGCTCCTTCTCGACGGAGACCGTTTCCATCGGCGTGTTCTGCCATGGACTCTCGCCTGACCAATACACAGCTTCTGCAGCCTTTTGCTGAGCTTCAGCTGCTTCTGAAGGAGATGAGCTAAAGACTTCTACATGAACTGGGTCAAGCACCGGCCGCCATGCGATAGCCCAAAAGAGACAACAATTGTCGAAGCTCGAATAAAACGTGATCTTGAAATTCTTCTTGAAGGGCATCTGCACGTCACACACCATTCCACCCGATTGAAGCGAGTCGAATGGAGGGCGGAAAGGGCCGATGGGCCGCTTAAAGAAAAGATACAGATAATCGTGCGCTACAAGGCTATCATCGATATAGATCTTAAGATCGGCAATCGAATCTGGAAGATTGTACATTTGCATCCAGATGTGTGTAAGAATGCCGGCACCTTCACCCTTCGCAAGCACGAAGTAAGAGTCGATGGGATCACGCTCGCCTGGCCAACCGACGCCACATCGATAATGAAGCGGCTCTGCGTCAGGGCCGTCAAGATAGGTGATAGCGCGAGGGTCGGTGAATCGGCGATAGGGGTCGATCGTCTGGGAGTACGAATCCTTGAGGGAAAAAAGTATACAAAGGACGAAGAGGATATAGCTAGGCACCACAACGTATCGATTGAGGATAATGCATTGAGCTAATCCCAACTCAGGCTACTATTGCTCCCGTACCGCAGTGATAAATAATTGCCCACTCACAATGGTAAACTCGATCCGTTCCTCCTGCAGCGCGATCTCGAATCCGTCCGTAGTTCGCTTGATACGCCGATAAGGATGCGGAAGCGGGTAGGTCTCTGGTGACTCGACAAGCTCGCGTGGGATGCTGATGCGAAGCTGTGCGGAGAGGGCCTCGTCATGAGCAACGCCTTCGGCGAACGTGATCTCGATCGGGGTATTGTTCAAACCTTCCAGCCATCCTGACTTCGCATCAGGAAATGCTTCGGCATAAGGGAGATACGGCTTGATATCGAGGATCGGCGTCTTGTCGAGGAGATCGACATTGCCGACGTAGATCGTGCGGCCTTTAATCTCGATGAGATCGACGAGCGAGAGTCCGATTGGATTCGGGCGATGCGGCGAGCGCGTCGCGAAGACGCCGCGCTTCTTTCCTGCTGGCCCCCGCGGCGGCAAGACCTTCGGCTTCCAGTTCTCATTGCGATCGAACCAGTAGATCAGCCAGATCTTCGAGAAGCCATCAAGATCCTCAAGCGCCTGCTCGAAGTTGTGTCTCGGTTCGAGTACGATCCTTCCTGGCAGATCTGTCTCAGAGCTTCCGGGTTGGCGTGGTGCCTGATAACGTTTGTTCGCGGTTGTCCGAAGATAGCCTATCGGCTCGAGGGTAAGAGAGCTATGAAGAGGATCCTGTGAGGGCACCTAGATTTCGGTTCGTACTTCTTCAGTGTTTGGCCGGTCGTCATCGGAGAATTTCCCGATCAGCCAGTCATTACTATAGAAGACGATGACGAACGCGACAATTCCGGCGATCACACCAGCCATCGCCCAGCTCCGCTTGAAGCGATGATGCCTTCCGACATATAGCGCATAGCCGCCCGCTATGATAGCGAGCACTGCTGGCAGCAGGCTGAGAAGATTCAAGATCGGTATCCACGAAAAGAGGATCGCGGCGATGCCTGTGGCAGCGGCGATGACCCCAAGGATCTCAGCGGCCTTGGCCTGAATGAGCGCGCCGGTGGGTCCGCCGCTCAGCGCCTTTGAGCCGAGCCGTTTCAGTACAAGAGGACCGAGGAGACGTAATAATTGTGGTAGCATATTCTTGCAATACTACAACTTGCGTATCAATGCCGTGCCGAAAAGCTGCCTACGGATGATGGGGATGGCTGCGGGTGAGAAAATACTCAGCAACCGCTATGGCGTGAGCGAAAGTTAAACCTCTAGCTGATCTATACATCAGAAGTAGTAGCCCAGTACTTTATCGCAATCTCTATCGCTCGTTCTTTACTATTTACTCGCAATATGATGCGAAACAAGATATTTTCCGCTCTAGCCTCGGGCCTCTTGATCGCACAGACGGGATGTCTTGAGATCACCTATTCGAACAGCCCAGCCCAAGAGGAGCAGATCCAGACCGGCACCTACGAGGACGTCGCGATCAATCCTGAGACCTCGCCTTACTATACAGAGCCTGTACTTCCTGAGCCGCCGATCGATCTTTCAGGCGTGACGATCGCGTCCGTGTCTCTCGATGAGAACGCGGATCGTCCCGAGCCTATCGGTGATCACTCGACAGGTGTCGAACGTAATTCTGTTTCTGCGGCGATGGGTCTGAAAGATGTCGTCGGTGCGGGAGTGAGCATGCAGGCTGATGGATCAAAGAAGCTGTTGGTGCTCGCGAGAGATGCTTCTGCATATCAGACGGTGCCGAAGGAGATCAACGGCATGTCAACGCAGATCGAGATTGTTGGTGTGATCAGAGCATCGGCGTACAACACTCGCGGGAAGTATCGCCCAGTTGTACCAGCGGGCGTGAGCATAGGCAATGGCCGCGAGAACAGCGCAGGGACGATCGGTGCTGTGGTGATGAGGAATGGCATTCGCTATTTGCTCTCCAACAATCACGTGCTAGCGCGTCAGAACCATGCTCGCATCGGCGAGCAGATCGTGCAGCCGGGACGTGCTGATACACGCGGCATCCCAACGGAGGCAATTGCGATACTCTCGGACTACAAGCCAGTGAGCTTTACGCAGAACAACAACATCGATGCAGCGATCGCGAGATATACTGGCTATCACTCCTACTCGGTAGTGCAGCAAGCGTTCTCACCGAGTCAGGTGATCACGACAGCGAAAGCCGGACAAAGTGTGATGAAGATGGGCCGCACGACAGGTCTTACTTACGGCACTGTGCAATCAACGAATGTAACGATCAGAGTGGAATTCGACGGCCAGACCGCTATCTTTACCAATCAGATCTTTGTGAAGGGCAATGCCGGTGACTTCTTGCAGTCCGGCGATTCAGGTTCGTTGCTCGTCACGAAAGATGGCGCACAACCTGTCGGACTTCTCTTCGCAGGTGGTGAAGGCTCTGCGTTTGCAAATCCGATCAAACCCGTACTCGATTACTTTGGCGTAACGCTCGCAGGCCGATAATCGGCGGAGAAAACGCATTCTTTACGAGTTTTCAGTTAACAAACTCTAAGGGATTCACAAGCCCAGCCGCAAGTTAGGAAGGCAGTTGAAATAACATCAACTGCCTTTTTCTTTGTGGTTTGCAAAGATGCCAATGCAAGAGGCAGTTGTTCTTTTTTATCTTAAGAGAAGCAACATACATGATGAGAGGATACAATTTAACAACAGTACGCCAGCTTGCGCTTACATTCATGCTTGGTGCTGGGATCGCCGCATGTTCGGAATCTACCGACATGGGGTCAGCTCCGATCGCCGAGGGTGCTGATTCGTACGGTGCTAATCAGAATGCGAACAAGAGCACAGACTCGACGGAAAAGGCAAAGGGTCATGACCGTGCACGTCAGGTAAAGGAGCGCAACGAGGCTCGATTGCTTGCGAGGAAGGGCGTCAATGGTGTTGGCGTTGGTCAGAATGCGGACGGATCGGCAAACATGATTGTCTTCACGAAGGATGTGAGTGCAGATGTTCCCGCAGAGATCGAAGGCTACAAGGTACAGAAGATCAATGTGGGCGAGATCAAAGCAATGGGATTCACAGGCACATATCGTCCGGTCTCCACAGGCATCAGTGTTGGTAATCGGAACGAAGGTAGCTCCGGTACGATCGGCGCGATGGTGACACGCAACGGCATTCGTTACATGCTATCGAACAACCACGTATTCGCACGCTCGAACGCTGCAAAGCTTGGTGAAGCGATCGTTCAGCCAGGACGTGCAGATGCATACAATCCGTCGCAGATCGGTGTGCTCTCGGCCTATCGCCCGATCACATTCGGTACAACGACGAACCAGTTCGATGGCGCGATCGCACAGATCACGACAACGAGCACTCCTTGGACGGTTAACAATTACTACAAGCCTAGCTCATACGTTCGCACACCGGCAGTTGGACTTGTAGTGAAAAAAGTCGGTCGTACGACGGGCTACACCACAGGTACGATCGCGGCGACGAACGTGACGGTGCAGGTCGGATATCCCGGCGGCACAGCAACGTTCAGCAATCAGATCTATGTAGCATCAGCATTTATTCAAGCTGGTGACTCCGGATCGCTGATGGTCACGAACTCGGGCAACTACCCGGTTGGTCTCAACTTCGCAGGCGGTGCAAACGCATCGTTCGCGAGCCCGATCACGCCAGTCATGCAGTACTTCGGTGTACAGTTCGCGAACTGAGCCGCAGGAAATAGATGAGAATCGATTCAGAAAGGCCGGAGTAACATGCTCCGGCTTTCTCGTATTAAATGGTAGGGACGAGCATCACGTATATTCGTAACACCATGAAGAACCACCAATACTCGACCATAGTCACCGCGGCACTGGCCGTTGGCCTTATTTTCGGTTGTACTCCTCGCGAGCAGACAAGCGTTGCGCAGGATTCGCTCGCGGTATCGACCACGAGGACGGTTAGTCCGACGGGCGAGATCTCGACTACGGTGGCTGATTCTGTAAAGAAGGGAACAGCAGTCGCTCAGGATCCAAGGCCAAACTCACCAACCACAAAGACTCCAGACAATAAGATGATGCGTAAATCGATCACGAACGTCCTCGAAACGAATACCCATGCGTGGATGGAGATCCCCGGCGTCAATGGCACCGGCGAAGGTCAGGACCCGAATGGCAATCCGGCGATCATCATCTTCACCGATCGCGACGCATCGGAGATCCAGTCGAAACTGCCATCCGAGAAAGACGGCTACCCGATCATCATCCGAGAGATCGGTGTCGTGAAGCCGATGCAGATAGAGAGTAATTGAGCATGCAATAACGGCGTCATTTCGAGCGCAGTGAGACCTCATGCGGCGTAGCCGACATGAGGGCGAACGGAGTCGAGAAATCCCCTTCGGTTTGGCAGGATGGTTCGCTAGCATTTTGAACCCCCTTGCCAAACCGAAGGGGATTTCTCGACTCCGCTTCGTTCGTTCGCTATGCTCACGTCACTCCGCTCCGCTCGAAATGACGGCTTTCGCTCATCACCACCGCTCCTCAACGTACGCCTCCAGCGAATGATAGAACGGCAGGCCTAGCTTATAAAAACGCTTCGCTGTGCCGGTGTTGCGGTCATCGACGCGCTCCCAGAACTCGCGCTCGTCTGGGCCGGGAAACATCGCACGATCCTTTTGCGACTGATGCTTGAATATTGCTTCGATCTTCAGACCAAGCTCGCGCTCCGACATCGGGATAAGTATATCGGCTTGATCCAACGGCCACTCCTGCCATGCGCCGCGATACATCCATACGGTCGGACGCTCATTGTCCTTCATGCGCATCACGGCCTGGCGAATGATCCATAAGCACACGCGATGCGTACCATGCGGATCGGATAGATCGCCAGCAACGAGGATTCGATCAGGTCGAACATCATTGAGCAGTTCAAGCGTCTTCTCAACATCCGCATCGCCCGGTGGCGCTTTCTCGATCGCACCGGTCTGATAGAACGGAAGATTGAGGAAGATGCACTTCTCACGCTTTAAGCCCACATGCATCGCGCCGCTCACCGCTTCTGATTCGCGGATGAACTGCTTCATCATGCCGACTTCAGGGATGTCAATATCACCCGGATTCTTATTCAAGATAAAGCTCTCGATGCGTTTGCCGAGTTGCTGATGATCGTGTCCATCAAGCTGCATGGCATGCAAATGCTTTTGTACAAAGTCAAGATAACGCAGGACATCGTGGTCGAACACGGCGATGTTGCCGCTCGTCTGATATGCAACGTGCACATCGTTGCCGTTCTCGACCAACTTGCGGAATGCGCCACCAGCGCTGATCACATCGTCATCAGGATGGGGTGAGAAGAGGATGATCTTCTCGCCTTTAGGCAGGCGCTCCTTGTCCTGCACTTTATCCATGAGCAGATGCATCGCCCAGCGATTCACTTCGTCGGTGTCTTCGTAGATCGAAAGTGTCGCGAGGCCGTTCTCGACATAATCATCCTGCGACAACTCATTGATCGGCTTCTTCAACTTCTCAGCAAGCCAGATGACTGCGCGTAGCTTCTCGCGCGATCCACGCCCATCTTTCCGAGCAAACTCATAATGCGGCTGCACGAGCCACGGCGTCTTGATCTTCGTCAGTTCTGCCGACGAATCGCAATCGAGATGGAATGTCGCGTTCGGATGCTCTTGCAAGAGCGATGCAGGAACATCGGTCGTGACTTTGCCTTCAACAGCTTTTGCAATGATGCCAGACTTATTCTCGCCAAGCGCAACAAGAATGATCTCTTTTGCAGAGAGGATCGTCGCAGTGCCCATCGTGATCGCTTCCCGCGGTACATTCTCTTCGCCGAAAAAGTCCGCTGCGGCATCGCGTCGGGTGAATGGATGGATCATCACCAGGCGAGTGCGTGCATCCGATGGAGTGCCTGGTTCGTTGAAGCCGATATGTCCCGTGCGGCCGATACCGAGGATCTGCAGATCGAGCCCTCCAGCTTCTTCGATCGCGCGCTCATAGGTATCGCAGAATTCTTCGACGTCCTCACGCTTCAGCGTACCGACCGGGATATGAATGTTCTCCTGCGGAATATTCACATGACGGAACAGATGCGTGTGCATGAACCGGTGATAGCTCTGCCACGCGTCCTCGGTGATCGCATAGTACTCATCGAGATTGAACGTCTGCACCTGCGAGAGATCGAGCCCTGACTTATGTAGCTTCACAAGCTCTCGGTAGATCCCTTTCGGAGTAGAACCCGTGGGTAGCCCGAGCACCGCATTTGGCTTTGCGCGCACGACCTCTGCTATTCGCTCCGCAACTTTGCGTGCAAGTGAGTTATGGTCCGGATGGATGACGATCGGAATCTTGGCTGGATCAGCGAGCATTGGGTGCCTGAATGTAAGATCTGGATGTGGATGAGCTTATTCATAACCTCAAACGAAATGCCGCGATTCATTAAGGCACAGCGTTTGAGTCTGCCTGGACGAAAATAAACCCCATGAAATTTCTTCCTTCGTTTCTGATCGCGGCATTTCTGATTACTGGCTGCGCTAAAAAATCCACGACGACCACAACAGTTGACTCAACCGGCGTGGTGGTCGAGATACCAAATAACTCGAGCAGTGAAGAGCCCTCGGGTGGTCCGGGCTCGTCGGATCCTGGGCCTGCGCAAAGCGATGGCAGCGTACCTGCGGATAATTCGGTCGGTAATCCGCCTGATGCAAATCCGCCGAGCGGAAACCCGCCCGCACAAACTCCCGATGGCACTCGCGGCAACATCACCGTCTCTTCCCCACAATCGGGTGACTATGTGAATGCGACTGCCTTCAAGATCACCGGGCTCGCACGGACATTCGAGAACAACGTCGTCTATCGCGTGACCGATCTAGCAACGAAGAAAGTGTTAGCGCATGGTTACGGGACCGCAACCGGCGAGATGGGTAAGTTCAGTCCGTACACGATCGACGCAAAGCCTAACACCGCTGGCGTGCAATTCCCGACACGTGCGATAGTTGAAGTCTTCGAAAACTCGGCGAAGGATGGCTCGGAGATCAACAAGGTGCAGATACCTGTGCGCATGGGTGTCGGCGCCGATGAGCCGAATGCGGTAGAAGTATTCTTTAGCAATCCGAAGAAAGGATCAAACAACAACTGCGAGCTTGTATTCAGTGTGCCTCGCAGGATACCACAAACCCAAGCGCTTGCAACGATCGCGTTGCAGCGATTGCTCGCCGGACCAACAGCAGAAGAGCGTGCACAAGGCTATGAATCGCAGATCCCTGCCGGCACGAAGCTCAACAAAGTGGCAGTAACAAACGGAGTTGCTCGCGCAGATTTCTCCTCAGAGCTGAACACAGCAGCCGGTTCATGCCGCGTAGGTGCAATACGCTCGCAGATCGAGCGCACGCTAAAGCAGTTCTCAACCGTCAAGAGCGTAGTCATTACGGTGAATGGCAAGGGGGACACGCTGCAGCCATAATGCGGTGTCGGATCCAGAAGTCTTATACCGCGAAGCGGTCTTCTAGGGTAGCCGGGGGTGAACACAGTGAACCCCCGGACAATCGAAAAACAAAAATCCAGAGCCACGTTAGTGGCGACCTATTTCCATGTTAAGGTCGCCACTACGTGGTTCAATTGCTCCGGAGAAGCTACGCGGTCCGGGGGTTCGTCGGGCTCACCCCCGGCTACCTTGGAAGGCCGCTTCGCGGCTAGCAAGGACCGGGCGGCATATCTTTGTGCTCTGCGAAACACATTGCGACTTGTTCCGTCCGACTTGGTCTTAGCACACCTGTCTTAGCGTCTCGTCACTGTTGTCGTTTTCACATACTTCCTCTATGGCTCGATCCCTTATCGTGCTGCTGTTACTTGTGGTCGCAAGTAATGCGCACGCGCAATCCACAACTCCGCTCAAGGTGTTCATCGAATGCAATGAATGCTACACGAATGAGATGAAGGAGAAACTGACCTTCGTGCAATATGTCCGTGATAGGTCAGCGAGTGACGTACACGTCAAAACGCACTCGGAATCCACCAGCCGCGGTCGGCGCGTCCATCTGCAATTCTTCGGGCAGAACCAGTTCGCTGGGCTAAGTGACACATTCCAGATCGATGTCGAATCGTGGCACTCGAGCACGCAGGTCTATGGCATGATCGAAGAATACATTCGCGCAGGCCTCGTGCGTTACATGGCGTACTCGAATAATCTTGCTCAGATCTCCGTCGTTCAGCCTGAAACCAAGACGATAGATTCGGTTGCGATCGCTCCAGCGCTAGAAGACCCATGGGATCATTGGAACATGCGGCTGTATCTGAGTGGCTGGCTCAACGGTGAATCCAATTACGACAACCTGAACGTCAATAGCACGGTGAGTGCCTACCGCGTTACGAAGTCGAGCAAGATCAATCTCTCGTTCAACAACTCTTACAACGAGAACAACTTTGAGTTTACCGATGGCGGCACATTCAAGAGCTTGTCGAGAAGTAATAGCATTAGCGCCAGCACGGTCAGATCAATCTCTGATCGCTGGTCACTCGGCGTCTTTGGTAAGGGCGAGAACTCTACTTACTATAATCTCAAGCGGCACATTCAGCTAGGGCCAGGGATCGAGTATGCGTTCTTCCCGTATGAAGAGAGCTCCTATCGCCATCTAATGCTGCAGTACCGTGTGAACGGACATCTCGTCGAGTACAACGAAGAAACTCTCTATGACATGACCGAAGAGAAGCTGTTCGATCAATCACTTAAGCTCGCCTTTCTCATCCGGAAGGACTGGGGTTCAGTTGAGTTCGATGTGACCGGCAGGACCTATCTACACGATCTCTCAAAGACAAACGCAAACTTCTATTCGCAGTTGGAGATCAATCTCATCCCGGGGTTATCGCTCGATCTCTATGGCAATCTCCAATACGCGAACGACCAGATCTATCTGCCAAAGCTTGGAGCCACAGCAGAAGAGACCCTGCTGCGTCTCGAGCAACTTAAGACCAACTACACCTACTGGGGTAACATCGGCTTCAGTTATACATTCGGATCGTCAGATGCGAGTGTGGTGAATTCGAGGTTTGGGTCGTAACTCATATATTCTTCTCAGTCCCGAAGGGGCGAAGCCAAGATCATCCCTTCCGCTGCATCCACGCTTGCACGAATCGCAACTCCGAGTATCCATACTTATCCGGATGCTTCTCCATGATCTTGCCGAGCTCTGGACCATCATTCAAGATCACGGATTCGATAGAGGCACGGCGGTCGGGGGGTACCAATCGATCGATGTCGGTGATATTGCCGCTCACGATATAGGATGTGAGATGCGACGAGATCGTCGACTCCGAGAGATCACGATCGCGCATGATCTCGATCAATGACATGCCCGACTGATAATAATGCATGCTCAGCTCAGCGCTCGAGATCTTGCGGCCTGACTCGAATTTTTTGATCGTCGGATGCTCTTCGACGAAGCGCTGCACGCACGTCACAAACTCACGTCCGTAATCGCGCGCCTTGCGTTCACTGATACCTTCGATCTGCTTCAGATCGCGCGACGATACGGGCAGCTCGAGTGCCATGTAATACAGCGTCGGCTCATCGAATACATTGTGCGGAGCGATGCCGAGCTTTGTCGAGATCGATTGCCTGAGATCCTTGAGCTCTTTCAGGAGCTCCTTATTCATCGGAGGCAGTTCAATGAATGTCGAGGTGCGCTGCACCTTCTCTGGCTTCTTCTCACGCGTTGGCGCGACCAGCTTCACTTTCGCGCCATTCTTCAGCACATCCCATCCACGCTTCGTGACCCGAAGCACAGAATGCTGCATGTGGTCTTGCACAACATAGCCATTACGCACCAACTCGCGTGCGTAGTGCGTCCAGTCCTTCTTCGAGATATCCTTGCCGATGCCGTACGTAGTGAGCTGCTGATGACGGAAATCCAGGATCTTCTGCGCTTCTGATCCGCGCAAAACCTCGATGACATGCGTGACACCAAAGCTCTCACGCACACGAACCACGCACGAGAGAAACATCTGCGCGATCTTCGTCGCATCAATGCTTTCGGCTTTCGTTGTTGATGTGCAGTTGTCGCACGAGCCGCAATTATCCTCAGGGTACTGCTCGCCGAAATGTTGCAGGAGATAGGCGCGTCTGCAAGACGAGAGCTCGGCAAAGCTAACAATATCATCGATATCGCGCAGGGCTTTCGCTCGCTCTTGAGGCGACTCTTTCTCGTAAGCGAATTTCTGCTGCTTGACCTTATCGCCAAGCGCAAAGAGCAAGACGCACTCCGAATTCAAGCCATCGCGGCCGGCGCGGCCCGTCTCCTGATAATATCCCGAAACGGACTTCGGCATATCGTAGTGTATGACGTATCGAATATCGGGCTTATCGATACCCATTCCGAATGCTATCGTCGCGCACACGATGTTCACTTCACCGCGAATGAACTTCTCCTGATTTCGCGTGCGGAGATCGCGGTCGAGCCCAGCATGATAGGGGAGCGCCTTATATCCACTCTTGGTAAGCGCGATCGCCGTGGATTCCGCCTGCGCGCGCGAGAAGCAATAAATGATACCGGCCTGATCCTTTCGCGCCTCGACGAAATCGATGACGTCATCAAGTCCATTCTTCTGCTTGACAGTATAAAAAAGATTCGGCCTATCGAAGCTCGCCACCCACTTCGCTGCATCGGGCTTGAAGTGCAACTGCTGCAGAATATCCTGCTCGACCTGCTTCGTGGCCGTGGCGGTCATCGCAATGATCGGCACGCTCGGCCAGCGGTCGCGAAGTTGGCTTAGCCCGCGGTAATCATCGCGGAAATCGTGTCCCCATACCGAGATACAGTGTGCTTCATCGATCGCGATGAGCGAGATATCCTGACGATCGAGGAAAGAAAGAAAGCTAGGGAGGAGCAATCTCTCCGGTGCGGCATAGAGCAGCTTGATCTTTCCCGAAACGATATCCTGACGACGCTGCTCGACCTCGTAAGGCTCGAGCGTACTATTAATGTAGGTCGCCGCAATACCATTGGCTTGCAGTGCATCGACCTGATCCTTCATCAAGGCGATGAGCGGGCTCACCACGATCGTCAGCCCCGACTGCATGATGCCCGGCAACTGATAGCAGATCGACTTTCCGCCGCCCGTCGGCATCAGGACGAAGTTATCCTGCTTGCGCAAGACCGACTCAATGATCTCGCGCTGCAGCGGTCGGAAATCATTATGTCCGAAATACTTATGCAGCAGCTCCCTGGCATGCTCGCCCTGGCTGCGCGTCTCGGTTGTGTCCAGCGGTTCGTAGATCTCTTCGGTCGTGTGCATAGGTGCCTATCAAGCGAAGTACAACATACGAAAAAAATCGGGGTTCGATTGGGACTACAAGTTTGCCGTCATTTCGAGCGAGGTGAAACGCAACGAGCGCAGCGAAGCGGCGTTTCACGGCTACTACTCGAAATGACGGCAAAATTTCGCACGAATCCTCGCTCTTCCGCTTTCTAAGAGATAATAAGCCCACAAGACCCATGGCTGAGAACTGCACACATCTGGATTCCATCAAGGACGTTACACCGAGCGCGGATGGCTGCGAGGATTGCCTGAAGACGGGCGACGAGTGGGTTCATCTCAGGCTATGCATGGAGTGCGGGCACGTCGGCTGCTGCGATAACTCCAAGAACAAGCACGCGACCAAGCACTTCCACCGGACTGAACACCCGATCGTCACCTCGTTCGAGTCGGGCGAGAAATGGGGCTGGTGCTACGTGGATGAATTCATGTTTGAGTACGAATGATGGGTAGCTGAGCGTCTACCCGTAGGGCCACATCGCAATGTGGCCGGAAAGCGGGATGCGAGAATCCAGCATAATGCGTAATCTGTGCGTGAGACGAATGCTGCATTCGTCTCACGCACAGCGTCCAGATAGCCTTAAACTCCGGTGCCCGCTTCCCGGCCACATTGCGATGTGGCCCTACGGGGGATTGGAGCCACACGATGCTCGGCTGTGTTGAATCC
>JBKJTP010000302.1:0-2957 GCA_046590195.1 Kapaibacterium sp. (SeqCode)
TTTAGCCCAGCACTAGCGCTTGTTCTGCTCCTGATCGCACTGCCGCTTTGCGCGCAGACGAAGAAGCATTTCCAGCATATTGGTGTTGAGCGCGGTCTGCATTCATACGAACTCCTCGACATCAGTCTGGATGCGCAAGGATTCCTGTGGTTTGGATATCCCGATGCAGTAGCACGTTTTGATGGCTACTCAATAAGAGAATTTACCGGTTCGCCAACGGACACCCATGACATCGCGCCCAGCGCTGCAGTTGGGTTCGGTACAGACAGGCACGGCAATTTTTACATCGGCAAAGCCGACTTCGGACTGCAGCGCTGGGATCCGAAGACCGAACGCTTCTTTCGATACCCTTTCGCAGACAGTACTCCTCGATCGACTCGAGCGCGGGCCATTGAGCAGATGCTGCTCGATCGCGATGGAAGACTTTGGCTTGGTACCTTCGAGGGATTGCGATACCTTGATGAGCGCACAGGCAACGTAATAATCCCGGCAGGCCAGCCAAAGAATCCGCGGGGCGAGACGATCGATGCGATGGCTCTTTGCCAGGATAGCCTCAACAACATCTGGTATGGCGGCTATGGTGGATTCGTAAGCTACAATACCAAGACGGGTAAGGTCCGCAAGCTCAAGCTGCACGCGACGTCGAGGCCTGGCCATGCGATCCCTGTTGTATATGCAGTCGTTGCGGATCAGGATGGCTTCGTGTGGGGAGCGACGAGCAACGGCCTCTTCAAAGTCGATTGCAGGACAGGAAATTATGAGGAGTTTAGGGTTGGCGGAAGCGTTCGCGGCCTGCGTAACAACTTCATCGTTGATATTGATGTCGATCGAGAGGGAAAGATCTGGATCAACCCTGAGCATGAAGGGATTCAGATCTTCGATCCAGCTACAAAGACATTCGAATTGCACCAGCATAATCCCTCAGATCCATCGAGTCTTGCTAACAACAATGTTCAATGCATCTATCAGGATAAGCATGGGGTCATGTGGATCGGCATGGGTGGATACATTGATTGCTATGATCCGACTGCTCAACGTTTTTCAGCGTACAGCGCTGATCCGACAGACCCACATGCGTTAAGCAATGATGTTGTCCGAGGTATGTATGAAGATCGCGATGGGCAGATCTGGCTTGGGACAGCGGGCGGCGGAGTGAATGTTTTCCACCCGCTTACGGGCCGGTTCGAACATCACCTGCACAACGCATCGGATCCACACACACTCGCGATCAACAACATACAGGATGTTACCGAGGACTTGAATGGCACGATCTGGGTCGCGACCTGGGGTTACGGAGTATCGCGATATGATCGAGGGCGTCGTCAATGGGTAAATCTTCCTCCGATAGTGGGGCGAACGGACCGGGTAAGCAACATCACGCTCACGAGTATCATGACAGATCGTGATGGCGATGTCTGGATATCGACATGGGGTACTGGTATCGATAAACTAGATCCAAAAACAGGTCATTATGCGAACTATCGGTCGCATCGCCGAGACACAAATACGTTGACTTCGAACTACAACTTTTGTGTGATGCAGGATCGCAAGGGCTACATCTGGGTTGGAAGCTCCTTCGGTACATCTCGCTTGAATAAGCAAACAGGTGCACTTCGAAGATACTACGTCGATACCACAGGTCGAACTGGCATCAACGCAGCACTCGTCATCCATGAAGATGCAAAGGGCAGGATCTGGATCGGCTCGCATGGACTCTACCAACTCGATCCTGAGAGTGGAATCTTCACGTCATTTGGACCCAAAGAGGGCTACCCATTTAATCGAGCGATCGGCATACTAGAGGATTCATCAGGGATGCTCTGGATCCGCACGGACCGAGGTATCGTGCTCTTTGATCCGGATGAGCACAGCACGGTCGTTTATGACCGCAACGATGGTATCATGCCAGCGGTAAATGGCTACGGGACGATGTTGCACGATAGTCGAGGCAACCTGATGTTCGGCAGCAGTGGTGGGTTCAACCTGTTTCGTCCAAGCTACTTCGAGGCAAGTAGGCCATCCCCGTCGACTGTACTAACTTCGCTAATTATTGGTGGCGATCGGCACGCAGCCTATCCGGGAAGCTACGATGTAAGCAACGATAAGAATAGCCTTACGATCGAGTTCGCAGCGCTCACATTCTATCGGCCAGAGAAGAATAAATACAAGTATCGACTTGAGGGATATGACACGGGTTGGGTGGACGCTGGCACCAGGCGATTTGTGAGCTACACCAATCTTGCCCCTGGCTCTTATACGTTCAGCGTACTTGGAAGCGATGGCGCAGGAAAGTGGAGTAAAGAGGCTGCAGTGTTCTCGATCTATATCGAGCCTGCCTGGTACCAGCATTGGTGGTTTGGCGTGTTGGTGTTTGCGTTATCGGGCGGGTTGGTTTATGGTGGCGTTCGATATCGCATCAGTGCGATCGAGCGCCAGAAGCTTCACTTAGAAGAGCAGGTGCGCGAGCGTACTAGGGAGGTCAACGCACAGAAGGCAGCGCTTGAGCGAGCGCTGACAGATCTAAAGTTAGCCGAAGTGCAGTTGATCCAAAACGAGAAGATGGCGAGTCTCGGACAACTAACGGCAGGTATTGCACACGAGTTGAATAATCCGATCAACTTCGTATCGAGCAACATTCAGCCGCTCAAGCGCGATATCTCAGATGTCCTCGCGTTGCTGGAGTTATACATGTCGACACAATCGACTGGTGGCGTGCCCGAGCACATCATGAAGATGCAGGAAGAGCTCGACATAAACGTGTTGTTGGCGGAAGTGAATCAGCTACTCAAGGGGATTGAGGAGGGCGCGACACGCACAGCGAGCATTGTGAAAGGGCTTCGCAGTTTCTCTCGACTTGAGCAGGACGACCTCATATTAACCAATATCAACGAGGGTATTCAGTCGACACTTGCGTTGCTCCATTCGCAACTTGGCTCTCGCATCAAGGTTAAACTCAA
>JBKJTP010000235.1:0-9785 GCA_046590195.1 Kapaibacterium sp. (SeqCode)
TTGCAGGTATCGGTGTTAAAGAATATGTCGGCTCCACCGACGTACAGAACGAACCGATGATCCGCACATTTGCAGCGAATGGATGTAGGCTTTATGCGATCCGAGAGGTAAACGTGAAGGTCGGGCTGGTCTAGCTCACAGATCCTTATACTTCTCCCACTCGTCTTCATCTGGCTTGAGTGAGGGCGTGAGCCACTTCGCGATCAAGATGATCACAGCGAGCCCCCCGGCTCCGATCAGCATTGTTAGTGCAAAGTCACCCATAGTTGCCGACTATTTATTTGGCGTGTTCGGATGCCCATGCTCGGCGTCCTTCTTATCGAGGTGCTCCATGTCGCGTGCATCCATGATGATGCGCTTGCCGATGACTTTGCCGGTTTCATCGACGTCGTAGATGATCGGTACGCCATTCGGAACATTGAGCGAGACCACCTGCTCCTTCGTTAGATTATCCAGGTGCATGATGATCGAGCGCAGCGAGTTGCCATGCGCTGAGACGATGATCGTCTTGTCCTGCTTGACAAGCGGCAGGATCTCTTTTTCGAAGTACGGCAGCGTGCGAGCGGCGGTATCCTTCAGGCTCTCGCCGCCTGGTGGCGGGATGTCATAGCTGCGACGCCAGATGAGCACTTGCTCTTCACCGTACTGGAGAGCGCACTCGGCTTTGTTCAGTCCCTGCAGATCGCCATACTTGCGCTCGTTGAGTGCCTCATGCTTGGTGACAGGCGTATCGATCTGCCCTGCTTCTTCAAGCGCAATGGTGAGAGTCTCCTGAGCTCGAATGAGCATTGAAGTAAATGCCTGATCAAACTTCAAATGCGACAAAAGCTTGCCGGCATTACGCGCTTCGAACTTCCCCTTCTCAGTCAGGTGAATATCGACCCAGCCGGTGAAGCGGTTCTCGAGATTCCATTGCGATTCGCCGTGACGTATGAGAACGAGTCTGCCCATTGCAAGAAAGTTGAGAGATCAGTAAGCCCTTCGCCGTGAGAGATACAACAGCGGTATGATCGCGATCGCAACGGTATAAGTAGCGCCAACGCCGCCATACAGCAATGCGAAATCGCCAAACGAGATGTTGCTTCCGCGAGTATAGAGGAAGTAATAGATGGCGTTGTTGATCAATGCGCCTAGCAATGTCAGCAACAGGAAAGGCCAATTGCGCAAGAACTGCTCGATGCGATCTGGATTGTAGAAGAAGCCTACGAGGAAGCACGCAACCACTTTCGATATTGCATGCCATCCAAGCGGACCTGCGCCGAACATATCGAGCGTAAGTCCGAGAAGGAATGCAGCGGTCATGCCGATGAATTGTCCTTCGCGGATCGTGACATAGATCAGGAAGATCAACAGAAAGTCCGGAGATGCGCCAGCGATCGACAAGAATCGGCTGATCAGCACCTGGAAGATGACGATAGCTAATCCGATCCCTGCGTAACTAAGATATTGCAAAGTTGTGTCGTGCGATCTGGGTGAGAGTACTTCTGCGTCGTTGAATGAGCTTACTGTCGCTTGAGTGCTTTAGCCGCTTCCTTCTTCGCATCCTCTTCGAGTCGTAATCTTTCCATCTCGAGCACCTCGTCCTTCATCACGACGTACACGTGCTCGACACGGTAAATACTTGCCGAGGGATCAAGGCTGATGCGGCGGAAGAGTGTATTCGGCTCGGGCTCGATCTTGATGATCTTTCCGATCGGGATCTCGGACGGGAAGAACGTTGAGTACTCGCTGGTCACGACGAGATCGCCCACCGTTACGTCAAGCGCTTTCGGCACATTGCGCATTACCATCGTAGGACCGCCATCCCATGCCACGATTCCTTCAATACGTGTACGAGCGATCTTCGCTGCAGCGCGGAAGTCTGAGTTGAAGAGCATCTCGACCAAACAGAAATTCTGGCTCGTGCTAAAGATGCGTCCTACGAGACCCGCGTCGGTAACGACGGCCATTCCCGGACGAACTCCATCCTTCTCGCCGAGCGACAGCGTCATCATGTTGCGCTCAAACGTCGTCGTCTTACCCACTACTTCCGCTGGCTTCAGATTCCAACCCTTGCGAGGTGCGATACCGAGCAATCGGCGAAGCTCATCATTTTCAACCGACGCGCGGCGCAAGCGGCCGACTTCTGACGCAAGCTCGATCGAGCGCGAACGAAGCTCTTCGTTATCGCGAGCCAGACGGATCGGGTTGGGGATCCAGGCGTAGGTCGATTGGACAGCGCCGACGACAGCCGTGGTGAATGCACGTACAGGCTGCATATCCGCATTACGCGAAAGCGCCATCAGCGTTAAGCAGATGGCGACATACACCGTCAGTGCGACGTATTCCTTAAATGCGAGTATGAATCCAAAGACCCTCGACATTCCTCGTCAATTCTCCCTAAGTTACTTTAGTACCTAAGTTACTTTAGTATCGGCGGCTCTTGATGAGCACCTTCATGAAGTTCGGGAGATTCTCAAGAACCTTGCCTGTTCCGCGTACAACGGCGGTCAAAGGATCATCCGCCACGTGAACTGGCAAATTTGTTTCGAGACGGAGGCGCTCATCAAGTCCCTTGAGCAGTGCGCCGCCACCAGAAAGCATCATTCCTCGATCCAGAATGTCAGCGGAGAGCTCAGGAGGTGTGCGCTCAAGCGATACCTTTACTGCTTCTACGATACTGTTGACAGGATCTGCCAGTGCCTCACGAACTTCGGCCGAAGAAACCTCGATCGTCTTCGGGATACCAGCCACGAGATCACGGCCCTTGACCTCAACCATAAGCTCTTCCTCGAGCGGCATAGCCGAACCGACTTGACACTTGATGAGCTCAGCTGTGCGCTCGCCGATCAGGATGTTATAATTACGCTTGAAGAACTGCGAGACAGCCATCGTGAGCTCGTCACCGGCAACGCGGATCGACTCCTGATTGACGATGCCCGAGAGCGCGATAACAGCGATCTCCGTCGTACCGCCACCAATATCGATGATGATGTTACCGACAGGTGCTTCAACGTCGAGACCGATGCCGATCGCCGCAGCCATTGGCTCAGCAATAAGATGTACTTCCTTTGCGCCGGCGTGCTCTGCTGAGTCACGAACTGCGCGCTTCTCCACCTCAGTGATACCGGATGGCACTGAGATCACAATTCGGCGAGACGGCAACCACGACGGATGCACCTTCTTGATGAGCGCACGAAGCATGCCCTCAGCGATCTCGAAGTCGGCGATAACGCCATCCTTCATGGGGCGGATCGTCTGGATGTCGCGGTGGGTACGTCCAACCATCGCCTGCGCCTCTCGGCCGATAGCGACGATCTTCTTGGTAGTGGTATCAAAAGCTACGATCGAAGGCTCGTTAAGTACGATGCCCTTCCCCTTCATGTAGATCAGGGTGTTGGCAGTGCCAAGATCGATCGCAATATCAGCGCTAAATAAGCTAAACATTCGGCTGGGGTGTGGCCTCTAAGTGATGGGACGAAAACTGGTGGTAACTCAATGCTTGAAATGCCGCATACCTGTCATAACGAGCGAGATGTTGCGCTCTTCGGCAGCGGAGATGACCTCCTGGTCACGAACAGAGCCTCCGGGCTGGATGGCGGCTACCGCTCCCGCCTCAACAGCAGCAATGAGCCCATCAGCGAACGGGAAAAATGCATCGCTAGCAACAAGTGAATTTGAGAGGTCATGCCCTAATCTTTTCGCTTTTTCGACAGCAATGCGTGAGGCCTCAACGCGCGAGGTCTGACCGCCGCCAATGCCGAGCGTCCAGGAGTGCTTGCCGTCGGTCTTTGCGTACACAATGGCGTTCGACTTGACGTGCTTGCAGACCCTCCACGCGAAGTCGAGTCCCTCCTGCTCTCCGGTCTGCAGAGCACGCTTCGTGATCGATGCGGCTGATGAGTTTGCCTCAACCAACTGACGATCGATATCTTGCACCAACATACCGCCGATGACCGATCGAACATCCTGCATCGTACCGAGATAACGCTTCACTTCTGAGGTGTCGTACGTCAGCAGCCTGCGATCTTTTTTCTTCTTCAGGATCTCGAGCGCGTCGTCAGTGTACGATGGCGCAAGGATCACTTCGCTGAAGAACTCATTGATCCGGCTCGCAACATCTGCCGTTACTTCTCGATTGAAGTTGATGATACCACCGAACGGAGATTCAGGATCTGTCGTGAACGCGCGATTGAATGCCTCAAGCGGCGTGTCGGCTTCTGCAACACCGCAAGGATTGTTGTGCTTGATGATCGAGGCGACAGCGTACTTGCTGTTGAAGAACTCGTTAATCAAGGACACCGATGCTGAGATGTCGAGAATATTATTGAATGACAGTTCCTTTCCCCACAACTTGGTGAACAGCTTGTTGAAGTCAGCACCATAGAGCGATGCCGACTGATGCGGGTTCTCACCGTAACGCAACGGTTGTACGAGCGAGGAATCGATCAACAGCGGATGATCGCTTGCGCCGGTGCCGAGTCCACTGAAGAAATTGGCGATCGCAACATCGTATTGTCCGACAAGTGCGAATGCCTCTGTTGCAAGTCGCTTGCGTATTGCGAGTGTCAACTCTCCGCCTTGTCCCAACTCTTCGATGACCGTAGCATACTGACGCGGTGCTGTAAGTACTGCTACACCTTTGAAGTTCTTCGCTGCGCTGCGGAGCATCGCCGGTCCACCGATATCGATCTGCTCGATGATCTCATCCTCGGTCGAGCCCGGCTTCGTCATCGTCTCGAAGAACGGATAGAGATTGACCACGAGCATGTCGATGTCTTCAACGCCATGCTCGCGAGCCTGCTGATTGTGCGACTCTAACTCTCTGCGATAGAGCAGGCCACCGTGCACTAACGGATGCAGCGTCTTTACGCGGCCATCGAATACCTCGGGAAAGCCGGTCATGTCAGAGACTGACTTTACATCGAAGCCTTTATCGCGCAAGAACTTCTCCGTGCCTCCTGTCGAATAGAGTTCGACGCCATTGGCAGTGAGAGCCTTCGCAAGATCTTCGAGCCCATCCTTGTAAAACACGCTCAGGAGTGCGCGCTTGATCTTGATGCGGTCGATATGCTTTGCCTGTTCAGTCGTCTGCATTATGTTGGTCGATGCTTAACTCTTTCGTTGTAATTTCTCAGCGAGCAGTTTGATCGCCTTTGGCAGCAATCGAAACTCGATCTCGCGCACACGTTCTGATAATGTATCGGCCGTGTCATTTGGATGCACCTCGCAACTCTCCTGCAAGATGATCGGGCCTTCGTCGTAGTGCTCGCTTACCAGGTGCGCGGTTGCCCCGGAATATCGCTCGCCACTTTCGATAACTGCTGTGTGCACTCGCACGCCATACATCCCCTCTCCACCAAACAAGGGCAGCAACGAGGGGTGCACATTGATGATACGTCCTGCGAATTCCTTCACCACTTCGATCGGGATCTTCTTCATGTAGCCCGCGAGGACGATCAGGTCGATCTTGTGGTCTAGCAGCGTGTTAAGCAATGCCTTGTCTGCTGCCTCCTGCCCACCGAGTTTGATCGCGCTGATATGCTCTGTAGACAGACTCATTTCTCGCGCATATTCCATCGCGCCAGACGTCGAGTTATTCGATACGACGAGCGCGATCTCCACGCCTGGAAGTTCTCCTGACGCTATTCCCTGATGGATATTCTGAAGGTTTGTGCCCTGGCCGGAGGCGAGGATGGCTAAGCGGAGCGGATTCACGCGTGCATAGAAGATTTATGCAAATTTACGAAGGGATGCAACAGAAATTTCAAAGCGGCCGCAATCCCCCTTATCTTCGATCGGAATTGCGATGCGAAGAAGCCCTCGCTTGAGACAAGGGCTTCTTCCGACCGACAGATCATACATGCGTTTTGGACTTATGCTTCGGCTTATGCTGCGCCGTTAACGGATCCACCTTCGGTTTGTGGCTGGCACCGTTTGAGACTCCATTTGTCGCACCCTTCCCAGGCTTCTGAAATCTTGCCAGAATCCCGTCAAGTTTCTGCCTCATGCCCGATCGTGGTGGGCCCTCGTTCGAGTAGTAATGATAGTACTGGTAGTAGCGGTAGTAGGCACCGTATGCATTCGCGAGGTTGAAGTTGTTCAAGACAACGCCGAGGAAGCGGATGTTCGAGCGCTCAACAGCGTCGACTGCACGCAGCACACCATCGGCCTTGCTGACGTCAGCACGTGCGATCAGCATCATAGCATCGGTCTGCATGCCGAGCAACAACGCGTCGGTAACTGCAACAACTGGTGGCGTATCGAAGATGATAAAGTCGAATTCCTTCTTCAGCGTCTGGATCAGTTCGTTCATCTTCTCAGAACCGAGCAACTCTGATGGGTTAGGAGGGATGATACCGCACGGAAGTACGAACAGGTTCGGTACGTCCGTCGCATGGATCGCATCATTGAGTGATGTGCGATCGAACAGTACGTTGGTAAGACCTGGCTCGCGCTTGATGCCGAACACAGAATGGAGCACCGGACGACGCAGATCGGTATCCACGAGCAACGTCTTCTTACCCATCTGCGACATCACGATGCCAAGGTTTGAAGATGTCGTTGACTTACCCTCCTGCGGTGCAGAGCTCGATACCGTAAGTGTCTGGATCGTATGATCGAGACCGGCAAACTGCAACGATGTTCTGAGCGAGCGGTAGGATTCAGCGATCGAAGATCTCGGATCCAGATGCGACACTCGGTGCGGCGTAAATTTCGGTCGATCGGTCAGATCCCCGCCAGTTGCCGCGAGCACTGCGCTAGCTTCCACCGTCGGCATTGCATCAATGATCGGGATCGCTGCGAGCACATTGAGATTATGCGACTCGAGTTCTTCGGGAGAGCGGATCGTCGTGTCGAGCATCGAAAGCAGCACTACGATCACAACACCTAGCGCGAGTCCAATGAGTGACCCTGTGAAGATGTTCGCCTGACGATTCGGACGGATAGGTGCCGCATTTAGGCCTGCCGGATCCTCGACCTTGATATTGCCGAACACCGACTGCTCGCCGAACCAAGCATCCATATACTTATCTTCCATCTGCCCATAGATGCGCTCGGCAGATTGTTGCTGGCGCTTCAACTGCGACATGCGGCCAAGTTCGCCTGGAAGAATGCTCAACTCATCATAGATTGAGAGAATCTTGTTCTCGTATTCCTGGATCGCGAGTTGATCCTGACCGATCTTCAACTCATTCGACTTGATCGCTTCCTTCAGCTTTCCAACCGCTTGCGTCGGAGATTGGATTGTTGAGGCCTTCTGCTGTGCGTTCTCATCGATATCGCTGATGATGACCATCTGCGAGTTAAGAATATCCTCACTCTTCTCCTTCAACTTCTCCTTAAGCTGGCTCAGGCGCTCTTCCTTTGCACGGATATCATCCGCCAGATACTTCTTCGTACGAGGATTCATGATGGCGTTAGCCGTCTTCATGTTTGCGATCTCGAACTGCGAATTTGCGATCTCGTTCGTGAGTTGCTGGAGGTACGGTTCATCAACGAGCGTTTGCAAATATTTTCCGGAGACGCTGTCGAGATTCTGTCTAAGATTCGTTAAAATGTTCTTGCGATCAGCTAGGGAAATCTCTAGATACGACTTGCGCATCTTGAGCTCCTCTGTCTGCTTGATCAACTCGCTTGCGCGACCTTCAATATCGAAGCTATAACCGTTCTGCAGGTTTGCCTGCAATTGGTTCTCGATCTTGCGCAGTGTATCGTAGCTTCTTCCCTTTTGTGTACTGAGAAATTCCTTCAGCGCGACGCTATTCTGGCGCATGCGGGCCAGATTATCCTTCGCGAAAACAACGATATACGTATTGACGATCAATGCAGCATCGATCGGTGTGTAGCCTTCCGCACTGACTGCAAGATAGTCGTTGTTCGGTTCAGGCGCGATCGAGACTGCTGCCTGAACTCGATTTTTGATCGTATTCAGATCAGCAAGTCCCGGGATGTGTTGGCGTTTAGGGTTCTCTTCGATCCTGATGAGTGCGATCTGATTCGGATCGGGTGGCACTGCTCCGGCGTCGCCGAAGTATTCAGTGAAGAGTGAGTCGATCTCTACCCGATCACCCTGTACATACTTATAGATCACATTCGCAACGTGATCGGCAACGACATGCGACTTGAAGAACTGCATCTGATTCGCGATGCTGTGATCCTCACGCGACTTGAACAGTGGGCCGAGCTCTTTTTCTGAGACGGGGGATTTCTCGACGAGCAGTCGAGTCGCTGCTGCATAAATGAAAGGCTTGTTGTAGGTATCGTAAACGGTATAGGCAAAGAACAGGACGAACATTGCGAGGATGATCCACCGGCCACGGTAGAGCATCTTGACGATCTCGTTGAAGTTCAGCTTGCTCTCGACGCTTCGGCGCTTGCGCTTCGGTGCAGTGCTGCCGAGAGACGGCGGGCCGCCGCCAGCGAGTGGCGGTGCCTGACCTTCACGAGGTGTCAGCCTCGAAAAACCGAATCCATTGCCGGTAGGTCCTCCACCTGGAATCTCACTGGGACTTCCTGATCCGTTTGAGTTATGCATAAAAGAACGTTGGCGATGTCGGGGATTAACAAGAGCGACTGTACGGTCACAACATCTTATTTGGGCGATTCCTTAGGAAAGCCGTACGTCAGGGCAGTACGAGTCTAAAAGAAGAAGAATCTCTTTCGTTTCGCTGCACCTAAACTCCCTGAGGGCGAAACCCTCTCGAGAAATGCTTTTTCTTCAGCATTGCCCAATTCGATCGGTTCGAGGGTGGCAGAATCCAATATGGCCTGAGGGTTGGAGTTACAGACCCTGTCGATCGCGCCTTGGCTCATTCCGATCTCCATCAGGGTGGCCATTGCCCCCTGCCAATCGGTGAACGGGCGGGTGGTGAGGTTATGGGCATCGCTTGCGACGAAGCTCACGAGACCGTTCTCGAGCATCGCTTTTGAAAAAGACTGGATCGATGGGCCGAGCGCTCCGCTGATCGATGAGGTCGTCAGTTGCATATGGGCTCCTGCAGCGACCAGCTCCACTATCTTTTTCGGCTCCCGAAGCAACGCCATGTTGCGTTCTGGATGCGCAATGATGGGAGTGATATTGTCAAGCCTTAGAGCAAAGAGCAATTGCTCCAGGTAATTTGGTGCTTCTTGGGTAGCGAGTTCTAAGAGAATGTAGCTCCCCTTTCCCCCGTAGGTCAACTCACGGAAATTTCTCTGCGCGATCAACGAGGCATTCACGCGCACCTCTCTGCCGAGCATCAGATCGACACCGTGTTGCTTGCCGATAGAGTCGAGTCTCGACTGATGCAGTTCGATCGTGGAGTGCTCGTCAGTACCAGGGACGAAGTGCGGTGTAGTTGCGATGGCAGTTATCCCCTGCTCACGAGCAACAGCGATCATTGCGCGCGACATCGCAAGATCGATGGCGCCGTCATCGACTCCAGGTACGATATGACAGTGAATATCTACCAACGAGAACAGTGCGTTTAGGCTTTCCTACTTAACTGGGCGTGCTGAGACAGCTCCTGACCTGTGCGCTGCTTCGGCTTCTGCAACTGCTGCAGCTTCAGCTTTTTCTTGTTGCGCCGCCAATGCCTTTTCCTTGGCGGCCTCTTC
Organism: Kapaibacterium sp. (SeqCode); assembly: GCA_046590195.1. Classification (GTDB taxonomy): domain Bacteria; phylum Bacteroidota; class Ignavibacteria; order Palsa-1295; family Palsa-1295; genus JBKJTP01. The sequence continues at coordinate 9,580 of JBKJTP010000235.1, forward strand.
GCGAAGCTTGGACATGCTGACGCCTTCAGTGAACATAAACCAGAGGCCCATCAGAGTGGTGCTGATGTAGTTCGCCCCGTGCGTAAGGGTAACATAAGCGAGCGCAGTCGGCTGCGACACATAGAACATCGTGATCAGCGCCTGACTCAGGATCACATGATAGGAGCCGGTGCCACCGGGGGTCGGGACGATGAACGCTATACCGG
>JBKJTP010000075.1:0-6529 GCA_046590195.1 Kapaibacterium sp. (SeqCode)
CGGCTCATATGTGGTGACATATACGGTTGAGGACGGATCGCTCAACGGAGCAACGACAACCCGAGCGGTCATCGTTCGAGACACCACTAAGCCTTCAATCGCTCTCAACGGCGCAACCACGACTCTCAAGGTTGGAGCATCATATCTCGAAGCTGGCGTTACGGCTTCAGACACATTCGATACAAGCGTTACCTCAGGTTCAGTCCAGATGGTAAGCACGGTCAATACTGCGATTCCTGGAACATACTCAGTCACATATACTGCGACTGACAGCTCAGCGAATTCAGCATCAGTGATCCGAACTGTTATCGTCCATGATCTGAGCTCAGACTCTCTGCTCTCGGGCCTCACGGTCTCGCAGGGAACACTCGATCCTGTTTTCAGCCCGATCACGCTCTCGTACGCTGTCATGCTTCCATTCGATGCAACAACCACGCCGTCGATCGTCGCGACAGTCGCCGACGCTTTCGGACGCAGCACGACAACTGATGCGCTCGACATAACTTCGACTTCAGCCGCTCATCGAACATCGACTATCCTGGTCACTGCGGAGAACAATGCATCGTCAACCACATATACAGTCGTATTCGATCGAGCGACTCCTCCTGACACGACAGCTCCGGTCATCACTATGACTGGAAGCTCAACAGTCAACATCCTCGTCGGCGACAACTATGTCGATGCTGGCGCAACAGCGCTTGATAACGGCGCGGTAGATCTCACTGCTTCTATCATCGCGACAAGCACGGTCAGCACTTCTACTGCAGGCACATACTCGGTCATCTATACTGTAGAAGACGCGGCGCATAACGCAGCTACATCTACTCGAACAGTCATCGTTTCGACTCCAGCACCGGTAGTTCCAGTGGTTACAACGGGTACGACTGGCGGCGGAACGCAGGGTACGAGCCGACGTGGCAACGTGGGCTCGGGCGGCGGAAGCTTGCCATCAGGCACCTCAACGACTACTACTGTCGCATTCGTACCGACAGCAGGCTTCGTTGCTCCGAATCCAATCGTGACAAATAACAATGTAACGGTTGATGCTATCGGAACGACTCCTGCAGCAATTGATACTACTGTTGCAGATCAGGGAACAGCAGCTTCGACGACAGCACCTACTACCGAACTCGCTGCGAACACTGATCAGACAGCCGCAGTCGCTTCGGCAGGAAACTGGTTCACTCGAGGATATAACTGGCTCTGGGCACTTCTCGGAGTTGCAGTTATCGGGGGAGTCGCATACTTCATTGCTCGACGACGAAACGCATAATATCTCAACCTTCTAGGGTTCAATGAGAAAAGAAAAACCGCCTGAGAGGGCGGTTTTTCTTTTGAGCAGCAAATGCATTCGATACGTCGATCGAGATCAAAAAAAGGATACTTGACAATGCAAACCTGTTGTTATACTCTGAAACTAGTAAGCTTTGTCGCATAATATCGTGACTTCCCCAAGCCACACGAAGATGCATCTGACTCCATTAATTTGCGGGCTGATGTGCGATAGGGCGAATCGATCCAAACAACAAAATGCTATGAGAACAACAAGGCCTCCTTTTTCCTTGACGTCTATTGACGGGTGTACGATTGAAGGCAGTCAATCGCCAGACCTGTTCAAGAAACCGCTTGGAAAATTCGGAAAATTAGCCGTTGCGGCATGGAAAAAATTCGCGGAAGCACCATTCTGGTTATCTCTCGTAATTGGACTTACGATTGGTTGCGCTTTCCTCGGATTAATATTCATACCGTTGGTTAATTGGTGGTACGGTCCATTGCCCTGACTTCGTTAGAGGTCAAACATCAAAGGGTGTCGCAATCATTATCGCGACGCCCTTGTTTATTGCCTAAAAATTGATTTTCTGCTATATTTTGACGGCGATAGAGCAGGGCAAATACATGCGCGTATAGCTCAGTTGGTAGAGCACACCACTGATACTGGTGGGGTCCTAAGTTCGAATCTTAGTACGCGCACAAGAGAAAAACCGCCGAAAGGCGGTTTTTCTGTGCATGAACCATGAAGTCTTGTATTAAAATCTCGGTTGCTCCGGCTGCATATCTGGATCGTGCATGAAGCTGTTTCATACACTATAGAAAGGGAATAATGGACATCATAAGATTCGAATTGGGAGCGGACTCGGCATGGCTCAATCTCAACGACCAAAGGACATTGGTCTGCGGCAAGACTGAGGCTGATCCTCGGACAGAACTTTTTGCGGACTACCTGCTTGTGATGCATCTTCCGCGGATCAAGCATCAGCGCATAGACCTGTTCAATCCGAAGAAGAGCCTCGAGGAGCTACAAAATGTGGCTGGCCAGATCGGATTGCGAGTCGATTGGCAATCTGCCAATCGACTCGCAGTCACCGAACAACATCTTTGAGCATCACCCAGCTCACCGCCCCAAAAGGGATTGCATCAATGCAATCCCTTTTTTTATGGGGTACCTATTTCATTTTAGAAGCGTATAATGAATATATATGAAAACAACACCAAAAGATTTCTTCTTCCATCTCGGAGCTACGATAGCTCTGTATGCTGCGACGATCTCGCTTATCAATCTTTCGCTTGCCGTCATCAATTACTTCACGCCTGACAAGCTTGCGGGCGATTTCTATGGAAACCCTATCGCATGGCATGTCTCGATGCTTGTCGTCTTCATTCCAACCCTCTATATTCTCGAATGGCTCATCGGCAAAGATGTAAAGGTATCTCCTGAGAAGAAAGATCTCTGGATCAGCCGCTGGAGAGGGTATCTGACGCTTTTCCTCACAGGCATCGTCATTCTCGGAGATATCGCAACTCTCATCAATACCTATTTGAACGGAGAAATCAGCATGCGCCTCGTCTGGAAAGTTCTCGCAGTCCTCGTCATTTCAGGAGTTATCTTCGCATACTTCCTGATTCAGAAGAGCTCTGTTCGGAAATCGCTCGCTTGGGCGGGAATCATCATCCTACTCGCGGCTATCGTCGGCGGCTTCGCTGCAGTCGGTTCTCCGAGCTCGCAGCGCAATGCCCGTCTCGATGCGCAGCGCGTGAATGATCTGAGCGGCATTCAATCTCAGCTCATCTACAGCTACTGGATGCAGAAGGGATCGCTTCCTGCGAATCTTTCAGATCTCAACAATGAGATCGCCGGCTATATTATCCCGACCGATCCTGATACTGAAGCGCCGTATGAATACTCTGTGAAAGACAAGCTTTCATTCCAGCTCTGCGCTACCTTCGGTCTCGATACGAAGGACGTCAAAGGCCGCGGAGAATACGGCTATGGAGGAGGCATTTCATATCCAGCATATGTGATGCGAGATAGCGTGAGCACTTCATATCCTGGTTCAAGCGGCAACGACGTCTGGGCGCACAAGGCCGGCCGCACCTGTTTCGATCGAACGATCGATCCTGAGATCTATAAGGTAAACCCGCCGCAGACAGAGAAGTCAGAAGCAGCGATAGTGAAGTAATTGAAACAGAAAGCCGCCCCTAACGGGGCGGCTTTCTTTTGCTTCTTTGCTTCGAGTGGAAGTGTTTTACTTTGCTCTCGTTTTGATTTCTTCGACAAGGCGCTGCGCAAGCTCTTCCTTCGTCACGAGGCCGATCTGGCCATGGTCGCGGGATTCGAGGGTGACTTTGCCTTCGGCGATATCCTTATCGCCGATGATGACGAAGTATGGAGATCGCGAATTCTTTGCATTTCGTACCTGCTTGCCGAAATTTGTGCCGGTTAGATCGATCTCAGCTCGGATTCCAAGGTCGCGGAGCATGTCATAGATTTCAGTCGCTGCTTTGTGGTGCTCGTCACCAACAGGGATCACATTCACCTGTACTGGCGAAAGCCAGAGAGGGAAGTTTCCGCCGAAATGCTCGATAAGGAATCCGATGAATCGTTCGTGCGTGCCAAGTGGTGCGCGGTGGATGCAAAGCGGTGTCTGCTCAATATTTTCTTTGTCTGTATATGTGAGTCCAAATCGTTTCGGTACAGCGAAGTCTACTTGATTCGTCGCAAGAGTGAATTCTCGACCAATAGCGCTCCATACCTGGACGTCGATCTTTGGTCCATAGAAAGCACCTTCGTTCGGAACCTCTACGTACGGGATCTTCGATTCGATGAGAACGTTCCGTACCATATCTTCAGTCTCTTTCCAGAGCTGTGGTTCATTCACGAATTTTTGCCCCAGCTTCGATGGGTCGTGTGTAGAGAAGCGCATGCGATACTTGTCGATTCCGAAGATCTTGAAGTAGTGAAGATACATATCGTTCACCGCACGGAATTCATCGCCGAATTGTTCCTTCGTGCAGTATATATGAGCGTCGTTCATCTGGAGCGCTCGGACGCGCATGAGACCGAAGAGCTCACCTGATTTCTCGTGGCGATAGCAGGTGCCATATTCTGCCAATCGGAGCGGAAGCTCTTTGTAGCTTCTGCCTCGAGCTCCGAATATCTTGTGATGGTGCGGGCAGTTCATCGCTTTCAGATAGTATTTGCCGCCCTCGTATGTCATCGGGGGATACATCGATTCTTCGTAATACGGCAGATGGCCGCTGGTAAGGTAGAGATTTTCTTTTGCGAGATGCGGAGTCCTGACACGGTCATAGCCGCCCTTAAACTCAGTTTCCTTGGCGAGCTTTTCAAGTTCTTCGATGATCACGGTTCCGTTCGGCATCCAGAGGGGAAGGCCTGGGCCGATATCGTCATCAAAAGTGAATAGTTCAAGCTCTTTGCCGAGCTTTCGATGGTCGCGCTTCTCGGCTTCAACAAGCATCGTCTCGTATTCATCGAGCGCCAGCTTCGTCTCGAAGGCGAGACCATAGACGCGCGTGAGCATCTTCTTGGTCTCGTCGCCTCGCCAGTATGCGCCGGCTACTCGGATGAGCTTGAATGAATCGACAGGAACTTCCGCTGCCATGTCGTGCGAGTGTCCGCCTCGGCAGAGGTCGGTGAACGAACCTTTGCTGCCGATCGTGCCGTCGCCGCCAGAAGTGTAGACAGTTATCTTTTCGCCTTTCTTCACAATTTCCTCGATGAGCTCGAGCTTGTACTCATTGCCTGCGAACATCGCTCGCGCTTCTGCCTCGGACAATTCCTTGTGCGTGAACTCGTGCCATGAAGGGAGGAGCTTTTTCATCGCTTTCTCGATATTTTTCAGATCCTTTTCTGAAACAGAAAGCGCTTCGCCGGAGGCTGCCATCGCCTCAGCTTCTTTCGGATTGCTCGACTTTGCTTCGCTGAAATCGAAGTCATAATAGAAGCCAGTATCGATCGCCGGACCAATAGTGTTCTTTGTTCCCGGATAGAGCCCGTTCACTGCTGCTGCAAGCAGATGGGCGAGGGAGTGGCGGCTGGCGGCTAGTTTTTCGTTGTTATTCTCTGACATGTGGGTAAGGTGTGGTTAAATTGTTAAAATAGGTTAATAATCAGTGGACAAGAGGTGGATAAAAAAACACCCGAGCAAATGTACGACGAATCGTATACTTGCTCGGGCGCTGAATCGTGACCTTTCGGCTTCTGATTCCTCGTGGTTCCACCGGGCTTTTTGCGAGCGGCTTGGGCCATTCGCAAACACTCTGGGTCAGATTAGGCTTTCGCGCATTTCCGCAGGCTCATGTGAGGTCAGCCTTCGGATCTGTCTGCGGTTGGTAGCCGCAGCAACTTCTGTACTGTATATCGTAGCAGAATCGGCTATTTTGTAAAGATTCGCAAGGTGCAGCTGGACGAATCAATAAGAAAAGTTGATAAAAGGGCTAATACACATATAATGAAAGAATGTCTATATTTACCTATATAAAAACCCATGCGGTTCTTGTTGCCCTTATTGTTCTCGTCGCAGTAGCAGGATCAGTCACCGCCGGAAGGGGCGGTACGAAGAAGCCGACTGATGAAACTGGCACATCGGGCACGCCGCAAGTCGTCCTCGTCGAAGCTCGAACATTCCGTGCGGGCGTCTCTACCGTATCTGCCGACGGCATCGTCGAATCCGTCTCTCAGGTCGATATCAAGAGCCAGCTGTCAGCGCCGCTTTCTGCTGTCCATGTCGCTATCGGCGATACCGTCGCTGCTGGCCAGAGAATAGCTGAATTGCAGAATGCTGATATCCGCGCGCAGCTCGAGCAAGCTCGAGCTTCAGTATCGCTTGCGCAGGGGCAGTATTATACCGGCGGAGTCTCTCTTCAGTCGGCGCGGAAGGGCATCATCGACAAGATGAATGACGGGTACTCGAAGGCGGATGATGCTGTGCACAATCAGGTCGACCAATTCCTCTACAATAACGCTGCCGGAGTGCGAGCGCTCGGAGATACCATTGCTGATCCGAAACTCGCTGATATGATCCGCGATACACGTCTCGGACTCGATGCAGAATTCACTGTATGGAAGAAGAGTCTCGACAGCATATCAGCAACATCTACCGAAGCTGATCTTGATGCTTCGGTTCAGATATCAGAACGCACGCTTGATTCTGTAAGCAAGCTTCTCGAATACGTTTCTCAGGCACTCAATAAGACAGCAGAGGGTGCGACATCCGATATCATCACAGTC
>JBKJTP010000190.1:0-10507 GCA_046590195.1 Kapaibacterium sp. (SeqCode)
AGAAATACCGCATCTCTTCGAAGATGCCATAGGTCGGAGGATAGAGTTTGCGATGCGTGTGGATCAACTCGCCATCCTCGAAGACGAATGCTGCATTGAAGACCGCTGCATTCTTATCCTCTTCGACGCCGCCGCAGATGATCGTGATCTCGTTGCTTAGCTTGCGTATTGGGTCGAGTACGCTCGCGGTCGATGGATCGAGCGCTACTTCAAAGTTCAGATCGCGAAGCGAGTAGCCGGTGAGTGAGAGCTCCGGGAAGATGATCGCATCTGCTTTTTCAGCGATCGCACGTTCGATCTGCCCGACGTGGATCTCAACGTTGCGGGCGACGTTGCCGAGAACACAATCGATCTGGGCGAGAGCGAGTTTAGCTGGCTTGATGAGCATCTATTCAAGATATGGCAACGACTGTCTTGCTTCCTGGGCCTCGCGGCTGGTAGAGTCGAACATGAGAGAACGCCTTATCAACGCTTGAGCGGTGTCTTCATTTCCCAAACGACGTTCAAGAATGCCCCATCTGCGGTAAGCCACTCCTGCACGCGGATATCGCTCAGCGATGACCCGCCAAAAATGTTTTGCCGATTGTATGAGAGCAAAGGTGTTGCCAGGGAGCGAGGCGATCTCGGTGATGCGCTCCATCAATGCCTGATCCGAAATCACTCTTGCAAGGCGTGGCATGACGAGCGAAGCTTTGTATTGATCTCCCTTACGGAAGGACTCGTCAAACTCCGCGAGCAAGATTACCTGATCCTCGTCTGCCTGAGAGTTCGCGACCTCTACGAAAGGAGCAACCCTCGGCAATCCCATCATACGATCGAGGAAGGCCAGTGCGTTCTCGCTTAAATGGCCAGCCATGTATGTGCGTTCACCACTCATGAACGTACGCGCGCTGACCCACGATGGATTGAGCAGCACGAGTCCACCGAGTGCCTGAAGATACTTCTTCGACTGCTCAAGACTTACTTCGCCTGCGATCTGGCGTACCTTTTCACGCTCAACACGGAAGGTCTCTGTAACGCTATCGCGCATGTAGCGGATCAATCGCAGCCACGTGCTATCGAATGCCTTGCGAGCATAGACGCCCTCTACGAGTCGGTACAATCTCGATGGCAACTGAAACTTGCCGACACTCCAATCAACCAGACTATCGTACTGTATCAGCCCGATCGTTGTGTCAATCATGCGATACAGGACAGGTTCGATCGTGTCGATACGAAAGAGGTATTTGAATTTGTTGGTCGTAGCGTCGGTCGTGAGGATCGTCATTCCTCTTCTTCCCAACGAATCGGACGTGCGGCAAATGGCATCCTGCACCTGATTGCGATCGACATCTCGGAGCGAGAGCTCGCTGATCCGAAGCGGCAGAACGTCACGTCGTCCGTACCCGGTATTCGACCATTGGTAGATCTCGAGACGCTTGTTCTGTTGCTGTGAGTCAGATGTGGTTATAAGGAGCGATAGCTGCTTCGGATAGAATACACCGCGATGGATATGCTGGATCGTTCGGCCAGCGTCCGCAGCAGGCAATGCTGTCAGCGAACCGATCATTTCAGCGAGTCGATCGCGAGCCTCGCCTTGCGGTCTGTTGTTTGGGTCGGTGCCGAGCGGGTGCCGATTCGGCTCGCAGGCGACAACGCTCAGAAGCGCTGCTAAGAAGCAGCATCGCAGAAGTAAGAGTCTAACTCTGGCTTGCACGTGTCAGCGGATGGTCACCTCGTTCGAGAGCTCATCCGGATTGTCATCTGACTTTGGGACATACTCGCGAACGTGTGCCTTCAGCGTACGAAGTGCGGCGTGAACACCGTCTTCGAACTTGCCCTCTTTGAAGTGCGCGCTGAGCGTCGCTGCGACGTCTGTCCAGGTCTCAGGGTCGCTGCGGCGAGTGATCCCTTCGTCGCCATAGATGTAGAACTTGTGCTCGTCGAAGATGATGATGAGAAGCACGCCTGTGCGCTCTTTCGTCAGGTGCATCTTGAGCGATGTGAATTCTTTCAGCGCGAGATCGCGAAGACTGAGATCGGTCTCTTTCTCATCACGATCTTCGCGAATAGAGAGCCTGATCTCCGCATTGGTCTCCGCTTCCACCTCACCGATCGTCTCGGAGATACGCTTCAACGCATCTGGCGGAAAGGCTTGCTTTGCAGTTGTGATCTCTGTGATTGCCATAAGATTGTTAGTTGCTCAGCAAATTACCAGTCACCGCCGGCACCGCCGCCGCCGAATGAACCGCCGCCACCAGAAAAGCCGCCTCCGCCGCCAAAGCCACCGCCTCCCCCACCAAATCCTCCGCCGCTAAAACCACCACCGCGACCGCCGCTCATAGCGTTGAAGACGCTGGCCCAAAGCAAGCCTTCCATCAATCCGCCACCACCGCAACCGGATCTGTTCTTCCGGCTTCCAACGATCGTTCGGCGATGTCCTCGACCGAACAGTGACCGCAGGACGGTGAGGATCACAAAAAAGATAATGATAAAGATGATGACACCCATGCCCGAAGGCCCTTCAGTCGAAGTTGGTGATGTCTTGCGAGGATCCGCCTTGTACTCCCCAGACGTTGCGCGCATGATAGCGCTAGTGCTGCTATCGATGGCACCGTAAAAGTCTCCAGATTGCAAACCCGGACGAAGGACCTCGCGGTAGATCAACCCGGACTCGAGATCGGTGAGCGACGCTTCGAGCCCCATGCCTGTCGCGATCCATGCTTTCCTGTCGGCCTTGGCGATGAGCACGATCGCGCCGTTATTCTTTTTCGCTTGGCCAACTTTGTTATGCCGACCTACTTCGATCGCATACTGTGAGATCTCGTTATTGCCGAGCGAATCGATCATCACAACGATGATCTGGGTGGTCGTCGAGTCCTCGTAAGCTTTCAGCTTCAGATCGAGCTGAGAGATCTCGCCTGCTGTTAGCGTGTTGGTCTCATCGTAGACTCGTGCGCCGCCCTGGAGCGTAGGCATTTGACGATCGCCGCTAGACTGTGCAAATCCAGCGGTAACAAATGCAAGCGAGGCAATAGTATAAAGCAGAAGAACCGAGCCGCTAAATGCAGCTCGGATCTTTGCCGAAGATATCTTCAATTGTGTTGAGAGCAATGTAGGTACGCTCGTTAGCGTGTTACAGGTGCTGGACGTGCAGGGCCGTTATTTGGCTTGGTGCTCGTCGTTGTTGTGCTTGTTGATGAATTACCACTTGCCGGAGGTTCCGTCCCGCTGGTCGGTGGTGGTGTTCCGAACTCAACCTTCGGTGCATTCTCCGCACCTTGTGCTGCTTCGAACGGTGAGAACTTCTCAAAGCCAAACATGCCAGCAAAGATATTGCTCGGGAAGCGCTGGATCTTCACGTTGTAGTCACGGACCGACGCGTTGTAATCGTTACGCGATACGTTGATCCTGTTCTCCGTGCCTTCGAGCTGCACCATCAGGTTCTGATAGTTCGCCTGGCTCTTGAGGTCAGGATATTTCTCCACAACGACCATCAAGCGCGAGAGTGCTGAACCCAAATTCTGCTGGGCCTGCTGGAATTGCTGCAAAGCCTGTGGGTTGTTCGCCATCTCGGGCGTAAGCTGTACCTGTGTCGCCTGGCTACGAGCTTCGATCACTTCACGAAGTGTGGTGCGCTCGGCTTCTGCTGCTCCCTTTGCTACCTCGACGAGGTTCGGGATCAGATCAGCACGACGCTGATACGCGGAGTTCAAATTGCTTAACTGCAGCTCGACCTCGCTCCTCGATTGTATCATACCATTGTATGATGACATTCCCCATGCGACCAGCGCAACAACGACGATCAGACCGATCAACCAAGTTTTCTTCATCTTTCCTTTTAGGTAAAACTTCCGGGACAGCCCATTAGCGGGATTCCCAGACTCATCAATTTACGAAGTTCGCACCGTAATGTAACAGAAAATCGGATAAGGCTTCCGCCTTAGAACCGGAGTCCCACGTTCGCCTGCAAGGTAATGATCCGCCAATTGCCGGCGAGTCCTGTATCGTCGCAGAACGACCGGAAGTCCGAGATAGCTGTGGTGAGCGGATAACCAACGCGTGCTTCAAGGATGAGCTTTTGTGCTCCAATGTTGGCAAGTATCAAGCCAAGGCCCGCCCGAATATCGAAGCGGAAGGCGTTGTGAAATTCTTGCGAACCCCAGTTGCTATACTCATCGCGAGTGTCGCCATTCTTGATAAGCAGCGACTTCACCGCATATCCCAAGCTTCCGCCGATCAGAAAATAACCGTTGGCTCGCTCGCCTTGCAGCTTCAGGAACGGCTCGAGCATCACGTATTGGTAGTAATGCTCCGCGCGTTCGCTTGTGAGCAATTCGGCAAACTCGTCATTCATACAGACGCCTTGATCTGCCGCGGCGCGCATATCCTGGAAGGCAATGTCGAAATAGAAGCCGGACTTCTGTCCGTCCTTTGTCAGATCGAATGCGATACCACCGCCGTAGCCGATACCGCTTGCAGCTTGCGAGAATGCTGCGCCGGTCATACGGTTGTAGCTAACGGTGAGATAAGGCATGAAAAACATATTTTCTACCATCCCTTTGACAGGAGGTAGCCGCTCGACCTTCGTCTCGGATTGAGCATGCAGCAATCCAGGTGCGAGACAGATCATCGCGATGAGGACGCGATTGACGACAGAAACTTGTAAGCAGGGCTTTACACGAGAGAACATGGACAGCTTCTAAGAATGAGCTAGGGAACAACGAACTACAATAGCGGCGATCGGATGCCGATAAAGAAAGTGTACATCACTCCATCCTTCTCTTTGCCGATGAAGAAATGCGGTGTAACGTGAACACCTGTATTCAACTGCAAGCGTGGCATCAACTGGATCGGGTGCGAGAACTCCAGCGGAATGCCGATGCTGGCGCGATCCTCCCAGATCATGACGCTGCCGCCGAATCCGAACAGCAGCCAGTCCGAGAACAACGGAAACCGGATGCGAGTATCCACGGAGAACATCGAGTTCTCGGAAAACATGACCTTCATCCCAGGGGAAAAAAAGACGTGGCCGATCGGGATATCGTAGAACGCCTCGATCTGCAGCCCTCTATCGGTGGGCGAAGTGGCATATCCTCCATTGAATCCCCAGGCGGCTACCAGCGGTGAGGATTGCGCGCGAACCCCGCTGGACAGCAACAGAATTGCTACAATTAAAAAAAGACCCTGCAATCCGCGTGCGATGCAGGGTCGAGTCAATTCAAACATTGATCTTACCAAGCGTAGCCGAGCCAAACGCCGACACCTGGGCGGAAGCCGCTAAGCTTGCTGTTGCCATACTCGCTGAGCAGGAAAATATTGCGGATCGAGAGATAAGGCTCGACACCGAACCCACCATCAAAGATCCACTTGTACGCTAGGTCGCCACCTACGGAGAAATATGCGTAGCTCAAGTCACCTGCACTACCGAAGATACCGTCAATACCAGGAGAGATATTCAACCCGGTCAATGCACGGCCATCGGCAATATAGAAGCGGTACGACGCGCCGAGACCGATCGAATTATCGATGTTCGGGTAGAGCGCAAAGCGGAGCGCGTAGCTATTGTCTTGGCTGATGCGTCCCTCATACTGCGCGCTGATCGCGTAGCCCCAGAGAATACCGAATGGGTCACCGCCGATGAAGTTACCGCGTGAGCTCGGGCGAGCCTGTGCGGAAACATCGGTGGATGTGCCGATGGTCATGATCGCGAGAAGTGCCGCGGCGACGATCGAAAAAATTCTTGATTTCATAGCAGAGCAGATGATCGAATAACAAAACGATGTATAACAGGATGGGCCTTTCAGCGTCAAAGCAGAGTGCTTGGCGCTGACCAGACGCTATTTCTTATTCAAATATACAGCTTAAACTGACAGAATCCCTCATTTCCACGCAAAGCCCAGCGGTACCGAGATATAAGAGAACATCGCTTTTGCGCCAGGATGCCTGAATGGGTAGGAATCGATGAGCAATTGTGGCTCAATGAAGAACGGTCCATCACCAAAAACCAGCTTATACCCGATCTCGACAGAAAGCCTAAGCCCCAGCCTTGATCCTGCTTGGATCGTACCAGCCAACGAGCCCCCAGCGAACAACCCCTCGAGCGCAGCATTATCTCGAAGATAGATCCTCCCTCCAAGCCCGAGCGAGTTCATCGGGATAGCGTCGTCGGTGATCGAGCTCTTGTTGGTATCGATATCGCGGTCGTGAGCGAAATCAACATAGAGCGAGTAGTTCGGCTCCGTGCGCATCTCCAGCCGGCCACCGTATCGCCCGAGCACGTAGCCCAGCGGATCTATCTGCACTGCCCAGCCATAAGGGGACCGATAATAATCGACCGGCTTCCTCTTCTCCTGTGCGAAGCCGAAGCTCGCAAGCAGATTGGTGGCAAGGAACGCAGCGATCCAGAGGTGCTTCAATTTAGAACTCAGAACTCAAAATTCAGAACTCCCGAAGCTTAAGCTTCTTCCAAAGCATACTCCTTCAGCAACTGACGTGCGATGACGATGTGCTGAATCTCGCTGGTGCCTTCATAGATCTCGGTGATCTTCGCGTCGCGCATTGCGCGCTCGACGAGATACTCGCGGACATAACCGTATCCGCCATGTATCTGCACCGCTTCCGATGCTACCTCATTCGCCATCGTTGATGCGAAGAGCTTTGCCATCGCTGCTTCCTTGATGTAAGGGAGATGTAGATCCTTGTTGCGTGCTGCACGAAGAATGAGCAGGCGGGCCGCTTCGATCTTCATGTGCATATCAGCAAGCTTGAACTGAATTGCTTGTAATGCATTGAGTGGCTTACCAAAAGCCTTGCGCTCGAATGTGTACTTCACTGCCTTCTCAAATGCGCCGCTTGCGATACCGAGCGCCTGCGCTGCGATACCGATACGACCGCCATTGAGCGTCTCCATCGCGATCTTAAATCCATTGCCCTCTTCACCGAGCATGTGCATCGGAGAGACCTTCACGTTCGTGAACGCCAGCGAGCACGTATCCGATGAACGGATGCCAAGCTTATCTTCCTTGAGCCCTTGCTCGAAGCCTTCCATTCCCTTATCAACGATGAAGGCGGTGATGCCCTTGTGCTTCTTTGTCGCATCGGTTTGAGCGAAGACGATGTAGTGATCCGACGTCGTGCCGTTCGTGATCCAATTCTTTGCGCCATTGATGATCCATGATCCATCCGGCTGCTTCACTGCTGTCGTCGCTTGTTGCGTTGCGTCAGATCCAACACCTGGCTCCGAGAGGCAATACGCGCCAAGCGCCTGACCGCTCGCGAGCGGCTTGAGGAAATGCTCCTTCTGTTCATCTGTGCCGAAGGTCTCGATGACCCAGCAGACGAGCGAGTTATTGACCGACATGATCACACCGCAGCTCGCATCGACCTTCGAGATCTCTTCCATGGCCAGCACATAGCTGATCGCGTCAAGGCCAGATCCGCCCCAGTCGGGCGAGACCATCATGCCCATGAATCCGAGTCCGCCCATCTTCTTGACGATCTCGGTCGGGAATTCGCCAGTCTTATCGCGCTCGACCGCAGATGGTGCGATCTCGTTCTCGGCAAATTCGCGGGCGGCTAACTGGATGGCTAACTGGTCTTCGGTAAGTTGGAAATTCATTCGTCGGATATCGTCGGATAAGTGGGAGTACTCTTCCACAAAAATACGGAAGTTCGGGGTCCGGGGCCCGGTTTCCGGGGCCCGGGGAATGGGACAGATAGGTCCTATAGGACCTATCTGTCCTATTTCCTCAACTTATCGGCTGACCACGAACCGCTGATAACTGACTTCCCCACCCGAAACAAACTGCGCGTAATACACACCATTCGGCAAATTGCGAACATCGATCCTGCTCGAAGCCTCAGGCTGAGAGATCGTCATCACCACATTGCCTAACGCATTGACAACCTTGATCTCCTGCACTCCCGCAGCCACATCGACATTCAAAGTCGTCCGAGCTGGGCTAGGATAGACCGCGCTCTTGGCCATGCTCTCCGCACCAGTCACCGACAACTGCTCACCTGCGGCAAGTCTCATGACGGTATTGTCAGTGTAATTCACGTACCAGATTGCGGAGTCTGGACCGAACTTCACGCCTCTGATACCTACGTCGTTCGTCGCGATGGAGCCCAGGAGGCTCGGTGGTGTGGTGGTCGTGTTATAGACGCGGATCTGACCGTTGCTGTTGTTGGTCACGAGCAATCGGCCATCAATGTAGTCGATGCCGGAGAGACGAGAGATTCCTGTCTCGAAGACTTCAACCGTTACGTCAAGCATTTCAGCATACTCTGCAAGCGGCTCGTTCTCATCGAAGAGATCCTCGCCGCGCTCGCCTGAACGCGTCTGCATCCTGAAGATGCGGCTATTCCCATTATCAACTACATAAAGCCAGCCGCTGACGCTATCGAGCACCATGTGGCTCGGCAGACCATTCGTTCGCTTGACTGGTACATCGTACTGGTAGACAATGCCATCGGAGTGATCGTCCTCGCCATAGCCATGAGGTTCAACGAAATCGTAGCGGTAGATTCTGCTGTGGTGTCCGTCGAATACCCAATAGACGTTACCAGTGTCAGCTGCGATGCCCATCGAGAACGGACTCTCGTGCAGCATGTCGGAATGACTTCCTAGCAACTCTCCTTGCTCCCAATCATTCTGATTCTCTCGTGTAAAGATCGAGGTGTCGCTGGTCCAGAGCGTTGGGCCCATGAAAATGATGCTCGGATTTCCAATCGTATTGAGGAGTTCTGCGACGTTTCCGAAGTTGCCATTAGCGGCCATTGCGATCGCGGTTGGATTGACCATGAAGTGATCGGCGTGCGAATCGCGGCGATACTCTGACCATTGCGTCGGCTTGCCGGCATCATAGAGGATCACGACCGAACCTCCAGCTGCGCTGCCTTCGCGGTTCAACACCCAGAGCTCTCGCTCGCGGCCGGAGACACGGCAAAAATCGAGATCTTGCGGCGCATCAATGCCTTCAGTAGCATCGAGAATGACCCGGCTCTCGACCTCACTACCAAGAAATCGATCGATCGGATGCTGAGCCTGTGGCGTGGCGGTACAACAAAGAAGTAACAGCAGGAGACTGAGGAATTTCATATTTCGGAGGATTAGTGGCTGGGACCGTTGCAAATATACCAAGGGTTGAAGGTCACGGGTCGGGTTTCGGTTTCGGGTTTCGGGTGCTCATTGGTCATTTCGAGCGCAGCGAGAAATCTGGCGGGGTCGAGCACGAATTCAGACACTCCTAAGCCATAGCGGCCAGAACTTCCAGCAGCCTGCGAAAATACCGAGTTCAAGAAACAGCGAGCAGAACTTTGCGAAGAGCGGTGTAACTTGGAGGATACAGGTTTGGATGTCTCTTACTTCGCTCAAGTCGCAAGCCACCGCGAACGAGCTTTGCGACATCGCTGGTTATTCAGTATGCGCGGCGATAGTCTGACGTGTATAGTTTTCCATCTGGCCCGAGAATTCTACTGGGCGAGTCATCATGACGTTCTGACGCTTCTGGTATACAGCGACCCATATAGGCGCTCGTAACAATCCCCCGGGGCGTCCGTTAGTTGTGACTACATCTGATTCATCGCCCCATCCAACCATGAGAAGTATCCTCGGCTCGGCTATCATTGCTGTCGCGATCATTGTGACCGCGTCCATCCTCGGTAACGCCTGGAAAAAGACGCATAATACATCGGAGACCATCCGCGTCACGGGTCTCGCGGAGAAGAATTTCACTTCCGACCTCATCGTCTGGAATGGCTACTTCTCTCGCCGCTCCTCAAGCATGCAGGAAGCCTATGCCGCGCTGAAAAAAGATGCAGATGATATTCGCCGCTATCTTGTATCGAAAGGTATCCGCGATAACCAGATCGTCTTCTCTGCTGCGAACATCATGAAGGAGTATCGCCCGATCTTCAATGCGCAGGGTAACCAGGCTGGGCAGGAGTTCGATGGGTACACGATCAATCAGTCGGTGAGTGTCGAATCGACAGAGATCGATAAGGTCGAAGCGATGTCACGCGAGGTGACGGAGTTGATCAATCAGGGTATCGAGCTGAACTCGAATCCGCCGCAGTTCTTCTACACGAAGCTTGCGGATCTGAAGATCGAGTTGCTCGCTGCCGCTGCGAAGGATGCGAAGATCCGCGCCGAGAAGATCGCGACGAATGCGGGGGGAGATCTCGGCAATCTGCGTGGCGCAACGATGGGCGTGTTCCAGATCACTGCGCAGAACTCGAACGAAGATTACAGCTATGGCGGCGCGTTCAATACGGCCAACAAAGAGAAGACCGCGTCAATAACGACAAAGGTGGAGTTTGATGTGGATTAGTTAGAGGTTAGAGGTTAGAGGCTAGAGGCTAGAGGTTAGAAGTTAGAAGTTGGTATATTGGTTTAGAGTGGGGCGGCAGCAATGCCGCCTTTTGTTTGTAGCGGCGCGGTTCCCGCGCCTGGTGGGGATGAGATGATGTCATGGATCGAGCACGATCTTTCAGTTATGTCATCCCGAGAGTAGCGGAAGTGGCT
>JBKJTP010000184.1:0-8634 GCA_046590195.1 Kapaibacterium sp. (SeqCode)
GATCCACCCTCTTCGATATTACGAGCAGCACCGAAGAAGCGCTTCGGACGGTGCAGCGCCATAGCGTCAACACCACCGGAGAGGATCTTACCTGAGTGCGGCACAACAGTGTTGTGAGCGCGTGCGAGACGTGTGATCGAATCGAGAAGAATAACAACATCCTGCTTGGCTTCTACCAAACGTTTTGCCTTCTCGATCACCATTTCAGCGACCTGGACGTGACGCTCTGGCGGCTCATCGAATGTCGATGAGATCACTTCAGCCTTTACGCTGCGCTCCATATCTGTAACTTCCTCAGGGCGCTCATCGATCAGAAGAACGATCAACTTAACATCAGGATGGTTACGCGAGATCGAGTTCGCGATCTTCTGCAGAATAACGGTTTTACCAGACTTTGGCGGCGATACGATCAGACCACGTTGTCCCTTACCGATCGGGCAAGCGATATCCATGATGCGCATCGAGTATTCACCAGGAGACGTCTCGAGAGTGAGATGCTCTGCGGAATACAGCGGTGTTAGGTTATCGAAGAGAGGCCTGTCGCGTGCGAGTTCGCTTGGGATGAAGTTGATCTTGTCAACTTTCAGCAATGCAAAGAAGCGCTCGCCTTCTTTCGGAGGACGGACGGCACCTTCGATCGTATCTCCTGTACGGAGATTGAATTTCTTGATCTGCGATGGTGAGACGTAGATATCGTCCGGCGAAGGCAGGTAATTATAGTCCGGCGAACGGAGAAAGCCGTAACCATCAGGCAGGAGTTCGAGCACTCCCATCGCGAGCGTGGCACCATCGTCTTCACGTCCATTGGCACCAGCCTGACGCGAGCGTTGCGTTGCTTCTGATTCGAGAATGCGGAAGATCAATTCCTGCTTTCTCATATCGGCAAAGCCTTCGATCCCGAAGCTCTTTGCCAGGTCATTCAATTCGACGATCTTTTTTGTTTTAAGATCGGTGGCGTTCAGCGGCATTGTGTCTGTCAAAAGGATAGGGATTAGTTGAGACGAACGCAGAAGCGAGGGCCCGGATAAAAAAAAAGGGTCGCTGGATTGCGTGATTCTCAGGCGTCTCTTAAGGAGGCGAGCATCCTTAGGTGCTTGACCGGCTCAGAGAGACAAAGGGAATTCTGAATGTTCCACCCAGTGGGCGGAGCTCAAATGAGAAAGATCGGCTGTGAACTAACTGTATCGGAGCTTAACGATAATTTTTCTTCCGCGCGGCGAAGTCTGGTACACTGAGAGTATTAGGTGTTCCTGAGAGTAGGTATCCCTAATAGACTTTCCTTTTTGGGCTTTCCCCTTCGGGCTTCCCTTGCGGGACGTTCAGCAGCAATAAAGGGGATTACGGATGCACAGGTCGGTCGTGGAAGCGGGCTCTCTGCTAAGGGGAGCCGCAAAAAGCGGAGTCGCTTGGTAGTACAGATCTACGAACTGAGTGGCAAAAAGCACCAAAACGAACATCTGTAACGGGTCATACAACCCCCAAATCAATTTTCTCGTTCGCTAAAAGCTCCCCAACCAAATAATGGGACCCAGCGACAAGTATCGTCTCACGATCTTTCGCCATATTGAGGGCCCTTGTGTAACCCTCGATAACTGATCCGCCATCGATGCATTTCAGCTCAAGAGCATCGCCTATGGCAGTCAGTGCTTCTGAGGGCATTGCACGTTTTGTATTCGGCTTTACTGCCACAAAGTAACTGACGAACGGGGCCAGCAATCGAAGTGCGGACGTCACATCCTTGTCCTTCATGAACCCGGCTACCAGGATTACCTCTGAACCTTGGCCTCTGAGAAACTCAGCGATACGCCGCATGGCAGCTTCGTTATGGCCTACGTCAAGTATCCGGGTCAACTGCTTCCGCTTCCAGCTGAGCTGCTGAACCTCCAATCTTCCGCGTAATGCTGTCAACTTCTGGACTGAGGGCAACGTCCATCCAATGCACTCTTGGTCAAGATCGCCGAGCACAGCGAGTGTCACAAGCGTCGTACGAAGATTTTCTCGCTGATGCTCACCTTTCAATGTTGGAGTGAGCTTTGTCGTCCACGCAGGCAATTCATAATTCGTTACGTCTACCAGTTTTGCACCAACAACCTGAGACTGTTGCTCGAAGATCTGCATGAGATCCTCGTCGACGTTGACAATCGCAGGCACACCACTCTTCAAAATACCGGCCTTCTCAGTTGCGATCTCATGGATCGTGTTGCCGAGTTGCTGCATGTGGTCCATCGCGATCGAAGTGATCACAGTTGCAAGTGGCTTCTCTATAACATTCGTCGCATCAAGTCTCCCACCTAATCCTGTTTCGATGATCGCGATACCCGCTTGCTGTGATGCGAAGTACTCGAATGCGAGTGCTGTTGTTACTTCAAAGAATGTAGCGTTCAGCTCCTGCACCTTCGGCCATACTCGTTCTACGAACGACTCGATGAAAGCTTCATCGATCATTTCGCCATTGATGCGGATACGTTCGCGATAGTCGATAAGATGAGGTGAAGCGTAGAGCCCAGTCTTTATGCCTTTCGTTTGGTAGTAGGCTGCGAGCGTTGCGCAGACGCTTCCCTTGCCGTTGGTGCCTGCAACGTGTATTGTCTTGAGCTTGCGATCAGGTCGGCCAAGGAATTCGAGCAACTCTTCGATATTGCGAAGCCCGAGCTTCATCCCGAAGAACTCGAGAGCGAGAAGATTATCGAGTGCTGCTTTGTAGGACAATGCTTAGGCCGTTACTTTCGCATTCCTCTTTGGCGAATTGTCCTTGCTGCCACTACGGCCTTCGCTGATCAATTCGCGTGCTGCAAGCAGTGAGCTCTCAGAGAGATCAGCACCAGCGATGAGCCGTGCAACTTCTTCGACATGACGATCATCTGAAAGCTTGCTGAGATTCGAGAACGTCATACCCGATTCAGTCCGCTTCTGCACAAGATAATGCGCATCAGAAAATGCGGCGATCTGAGCAAGATGGGTGATCGCGATGATCTGGTGTTGCGCACCGAGCTCCTTCATCGCACGGCCTACAGCCTGAGCAACACGGCCAGATACGCCGACATCGATCTCATCGAAGATCATCAGAGGCAAGCGATCGCTCTTTGCGAGTACTGTCTTGAGCGCCAGCATGATGCGCGAGATCTCGCCACCCGATGCTACTTTCGTTAGAGGTTTCGGAGATTCACCGGCGTTCGTCGAGAGATAGAACTCGACATCATCGGCGCCTCTCGCATTGGCTTGCAATGCAACACCACCGTTGATGATCAGCGGCACTTCCCCACTAGCGCTCACTGGATGATTCGCGAATCGTGCTTCGAATCTTGAGTGCTCGATGCCGAGACGCTTCAACACTGTCGCGATCTCAGGCTCAAGTTGCTTAGCAATGGCCTTACGCTTCTTCGTTAACTCAGATGCGATCTTGCTAGCCTTCAGACTCAGCGCGTGAAGTTGCTTCTCGAACTCAAGTTTCTTCTCTTCGACCGATGCGCCGGGCTCAAGCTTCTCTTCAAGATCAAGACGCTTTGTGATAACCGCATCGAGCGAGCCATTACCATACTTTTTCTTCAATCCAGTAATAGCCTGGATCCTCTGACGAAGTTCTGTGAGCCGCGCTGGCTCATACTGCAATTTATCGGGATACTTATTGAAGTAGCGCGAGAGCTCCTCGACAGAAGCGATCGACGACTTGATCTCTTTCAACTGCTCTTCGAGTGTTGGGTCGAACTTGATCAGCTTCTCAAGTCTCGTCTTCGTGTCGTTCAGCTTCTCGTATGCTGAGCCATCAAGCTCATAGAGCAACTCATGGATCTCGTTCGCAGTGTCGGTCAGCTCTTCGGCGTTCTCGAGCTTTTTCAACTCTTCCTCGATATCCTGATCTTCGTTCGATTTCGGGTCGACTGCAACGATCTCCGAGAGCTGATACTCGTAAAGCTCGCGTTCTTGATTGAGTCGATTTTCCTTTGAGCGCAATTCATCGAGCTCTTTCTTCAGCGCATTGAACTGAGATCGAACGGCGCGGAAATCATCCACGAGAGTTTCTAATCCACCGAACTCGTCGAGCAGAATGATGTGGCCATCGGTACGCAGAAGTGACTGATGCTCGTGCTGGCCGTGGAGATCAACGATGTGATCGCCAAGCTCCTTCATCAATTGCGTTGATGCCGGTGTATCGTTGATGAAGCCGCGGCTCGAGCCCTTCGCCTGGACTTCGCGCCTGATCAGCAGCGTTCCGTTTTCGCCTTCAAGCTCATGCTGCTGTAAGAACTGAGCGAGCTTCGGGTTGCCTTCAAGTTCGAACTCCGCTTCGACGATCGCTTTCGTTGCGCCTTGTCTTACGACATCGCTCGAAGACCGCTCGCCGATCAAGAGACCAAATGCGCCTAAGACGATCGACTTACCTGCGCCAGTTTCGCCCGTAATGATATTCAGCCCGCGCTCGAACTGCACTGACATCTCTTCGATGAGCGCGTAGTTCTTGATGCATAAGGAGCGGAGCATTTTGGGTCGAGAGTCCTGATTAGCCTGTCATTGCGAGGAGGAACGACGAAGCAATCCCCCGAAGAGGAGCACGGAATTCCGAAGCAATGACAGCCTTTAAACACCAATTCACACCTAAAAATAACAAAGGCCACTCAATAATTGAGTAGCCTTTGCTTTGAAATCTTTTACGAAGCTTACGTCGTCTTGCGGCGGACGTCCTTCGCACCGAGACCGCGGAGATGATACAGCTTCGCGCGGCGGACGACGCCAGCCTTGACGAAGGTGATCAATGCGATACGAGGTGAGTGAAGCGGGAAGATACGCTCGACGCCTACGCCGTTCGAGATCTTACGAACGGTGAACGTCTCGTTGATGCTCGAGCCGCGGCGCGAGATCACGATACCTTCGAAGTTCTGGATACGCTCCTTGTCACCTTCGACTACTCGTACTGCTACACTGACGGTATCGCCGGCACGAAACTGCGGGATATCCTGACGAAGTTGGGCGCTGCCGAGCGCGCGAATAGTCTGTTCCATGATGATCTTCTAAATTCTAAACTTTGGGTGATCTAGGCGCGCAAGGCAGATCATTCATCTCGAATGAGCCACCGGTGATTTCTTACGATCTGCCGAGTGGACTTAGGGTGCCATGCTAACCTACGGGAAGCCATCTCCTTAGATAGAAGACCCCGCTCTCCTGAGAGCCGGCGATATTTACAGGCGGGACCTCCCGCCTTACCGGATCAAGGGCTGTAAACACCCCCTCACAGGGGATGTTCGCGTCCTGTACAGAACGCTCGCGAATAACTTGCTTCTACAGTAAGTAGTTCTAAAATTTGTGGCCAGGGCTTGCATGAGTCTCCCGCAGCTTCCAGTAAAGGCCTCATGCTGTTTGTAAGAAGGTGCTATTCCATGAGACACGCACTGGCCTCTCACTTTGTACTAGATCTCCAACTTCAGACCAAATGTTGGGATGATCTTAAAGCCGCGCTTGTCGATCGTGCCGTCAGTCTCGAGGAAGCGAGCTTCGTTGACGTTCAGGCGGCCATAGGCATTGAGCACATCGAGGAATGCAACAAGTGCGAAGCTACCCAACTGTATGCGACGATCGACGCGCACGTTCAGCGTGTGGAAATCATCGAGGCGCTCGCCGTTCTCGCTCGTGATCTCCTGCGAATAGCGTAGAGGACCTTGAGCGCCGTGCACGTTGTCGTGAATGATAAATGAATCTGTCGGACGGCCGGTCGCATACTTCCACTTTGCAGAGAACGCCCAATTCTTATCGTACTCAAAGCCAACGAGGAGGTTGATGACGTGCGGCTGATTAAAATCGCTATCGTAGAATTCTTCACCTGCGCGGTCGCGTCGCTTGCTGATCGCGTACGAATAATTGAGCTGACCGTACCACTGATCGTCAAGACGCTTCAGCAGACCAAAGTCGATGCCGGTCGCATATCCATCGCCTGTGTTCGCGTAGTCCCAGCTGATCCGGTCCTTGCGAGCGATGAGATCGTTATACTTCTTGTAGTACGGCTCGATCGTCAAACGCAAACCTTCGGTCACGATGGTCTTGAAACTCAGGATCGCATGGATCGCCTGCTCGTTCGCGACAGTGCTGTTGTTCCATGATGAGATCATCGCCTTGAGCTCTGGAAGCTGATAGTAAATACCGCTGCCGAAGCTCAGGCTCGTCTCCTGATCGAACTTATAGTTCATCGAGAGGCGTGGCGAGACATAATGCTTCTTGTTGAAATCGCTGTAGTCCCAACGCGCACCCGGCGTGACCGTGAATGCATCTGTCGCTTCGAGAGCGAGTTCTGCATAAGACGCCGTATTGATCACCTGGTCGCTGAATGCAGAATTACCGTATCGCTCATCGCGAATGATGAAGTTCTGGCCTTGCGGCCGCTGATCCATTGCGCCGTAGGTATAGAGCGTATCCGTGCCGCGCTGTCCACGATAGACATCGAGATCGATATTCGCAATGTGCGCACCCGTGTTGAGCAGCGCTGAAGAGCCAAGCTCGAACGTGAAATCTGTCTTGAGACCGAGTTCTTTCTCGACGTCATCCCAGATGTAGATGGAGTCACGAGTAGCAAAGTCGCCAGCATTAAGCTCGCGACCAGACATAGTGCGCTGATCGAAGAAAGCCTTGCCAGCAGCAGCACCCCAATCGCTCTGACGATAATACGCGGTTACGTTACCGAAGCTTGCATCGCCAATGAGCGTGCGCCAGTTCAGTCCACCGATCGTCTGTGTGCGATCGACGCCATAGAGATCGGTACCTGAGTAATTCTTTGAGAGCAATACATGCTCGATGCCGCGCTTGTACCACTCATCAGCATAGATGCCGAGCAGCGATACTTTGTTGCTGGCATTGATCTCGGTCGTGGTCTTGATGATCACATCGGTGAACCAGGGATGGCCCTGCTCTTCCTGATCGATCATCTTTAGCACGTTCTTGAAGTCGTTGTGACGCAGCGATACCATCGTGCTCGTCTTCGGCAGATAGGACGGGCCGTTGTAATTGACTTCCCAACCGAGGATATCATATCGCGCATCGGCAGTGATGTCATCCTGGTTGCCCTCTTTGATCTTGAGCTCGATGACCGATGCATTCTTGCCGCCGTAACGCGCGCCAAATCCACCGCCCTGAAAATCTGCCTGATCGATCAACACTGGTGAGAAGATGCTGAAGCGTCCGCCTTGTGCATCCTGCGCGTCGTTGCCGCCTTCCATGTGGCTGGTCTTATCGACCGGGATGTTATCGACGAGAATAATATTTTCTCTCGGCGATCCACCACGCACGCTGAACGAGCTATACTCACCGCCCGAACCACTCACGCCTGGCAGCGTTTCGATCGCGCGGAAGATATCGCCCGCAGCACCTGGCGAACGACGGATCTCTGCGGCTGAGTATTGGTAGTTGGAGACTGGGCGGATCGGATCATCGACTTCAAGCGATGTCGTTACGATCGCTGTATCGCCCTGGATCTTCGTGCCTGTGAGCGAGAGGTCCTCGACTTGCGTCATTTTGTTGCGGATGACGCGCACGTCGGTCTTGAGGAATGTGAGGTATCCCATCGAAGAGATACGCAGCTTGTAAAGATCCTCTGGTACGTTCTTGATCGTGAAGACGCCTTCGGAGTTCGTACGCGCACCGAGCTTTGTGTTCTCGACGACCACAACGCTCGCTCCGATCACTGGCTGGCGTGTGTCCTTATCGACGATCTTGCCGCGGATCGTACCGAGTTCGGGCGCGTCCTGCGCTTGCGTATTAGTACAGAATAGTACGAGGAATAGAGGAAAGAAAAGGAGCTTCTTCATAAAATAGTAAGAAGATAAGAGAACAGATAATATTGCCCGCGTCTACGCCAGAGATAGCTCTGGGTTACAGGATTTGTCGGGGAGACGAATAGGTGTGGCGGCACCTGACAAACTCTTTTCTTCCTCTGCGACCTCTGCGGTTAAGGAGCCCTTTTTTACCGCAGAGATCGCAGAGAGTTAGGACTTCACTCGCAGGAACTTGCGCTTCCCAACTTTCAACACGATGCCATCTGCGGAGGGCATGAACGCGTGATTGATGTCCTCGATCTTCTCACCATCGAGCGAAACTCCCCCGCCTTGGATCAAACGCTTCGCCTCGCCTTTAGACGGTGCAAGTTGATGATCGGCCATGAGTTGCGTGAGGCTTAGCGGCTCGCTCGTCGAGATCGTCACTTCCGGAATATCGTCCGGCACTTCCTTCTTGATGAAGAGCTGCTCGAAGCGTGCGAGCGCTTGATCGCCCGATTGTGTGTCATAGAACTGCGCGATGATCTCTTGCGCGAGACGCACTTTGAGATTGCGTGGATTCGTCGCGGGATCTGCAAGCTGCGACTTGATCTCTGCGAGGTCGCTTACGCTGGTTGCAAGTTCGAAGTATCGGTAGATGACGTTGTCCGGGATCGACATCGTCTTGCCGAACATCTCGTCCGGCGAATCATTGAAGTTGACCGAGTTGCCGTAGGACTTGCTCATCTTACGCACGCCATCAGTGCCTTCGAGGATCGGCATGGTCAGGATGCACTGCGGCTCTTGTCCGTAGTAGCGTTGCAACTCGCGGCCAACAAGTAAGTTGAATTTCTGATCGGTGCCGCCAAGCTCGATGTCGCTCTTGATCGCGACAGAATCC
>JBKJTP010000117.1:0-10658 GCA_046590195.1 Kapaibacterium sp. (SeqCode)
AAGCTCCACGTCACCCTCGTCGATCTTAAGATAGGGACGAACGCGCTCCAACGCCTTCAAGATTCGGCCCGCAAGCTCAGGATCGTCGAATTGATCCGCCAACTGCGGCAGCACCTTATGCTGACTACCGTTGGAGGTGACCAGCGGCTGATCGTGAATGCCGTCCGTATTTGTCTGACCCGTATTCAAGGTACGTAGCTATAAAACGTGAAAAAGTCGAAAGTTGCAGGGTTCGTGGCTAGTGATCCGTGGTTCGTGACTCGAATGTGACGAACGGTTCGAGCCACCAGCCACGAACCACACTCAATGCTGCACATCAAGCACGATCTCGACTGGCTGATGCTCTGGTGCGATATTTCGGATGCTGACCTGCGCGGCGAGCTCGCGAGCGATCTTACGGAAAGACTGGGCTGCCGGAGTCGAAGGCTCGTACGCGACGATCGGTCGGCCGGTATCTCCACCCACTCGTACGGAAGTTTGCAGCGGAAGTTCTCCGAGGAACGGGACGTTGAAGTCGTTCGCCGCCTTCACACCGCCGCCATGCGAGAAGATCTCTTCGCGTGTACCACAGCTTCCGCACTCGAAATACGACATATTCTCGACAACACCAAGCACCGGAACATGCACCTTCTCGAACATGCGCACACCCTTGCGTGCATCGGCGAGTGCCACATCCTGCGGTGTCGTGACGATGAGAGCTCCAGTGAGCGGTATACTCTGTACAAGTGTCAACTGAATATCTCCAGTACCTGGAGGCATGTCGAAGATGAGATAATCGAGTTCACCCCAATCAACCTCTGACATGAACTGCTTGAGTGCGCCGGACGCCATCGGCCCGCGCCACACCACTGCGGTGTCCGGCTCTACTAAAAATCCGATCGACATGATCTTGACGCCATCAGCTTCGAGCGGCTCCATGATCGCCTTCTCGCCGACCTTGCGCATCATCGGCTGCTGACCGACTAGGCCGAACATGATCGGCGCTGACGGTCCATAAATATCTGCATCGAGCAAGCCAACGCGCGCGCCGTCCATTGCGAGTGCAACAGCAAGATTAGCCGCGACAGTGGACTTACCGACTCCGCCCTTTCCTGATGCAACAGCGATCGTGTTCTTCACACCGGGTAGCACAGAGCTGCCACCACCTGCCTTTTGCGACACGCGAGCCGTCATGTTGACTTTGACATTGCCAACGCCAGCAACTGTCTCAGCAGCGCTGCGAACATCACGTTCGAATTGATCTTTGATTGGGCATGAAGGCGTTGTAAGTTCGAAAGTGAAGCTTACCTGTTCGCCATCGATGCGAAGATCCTTGATCATGCCGAGCGTGACGACATCTTTCTTCAGATCGGGATCGATAACATTACTTAGCGCGGCGAGAACGTCGGCTTCGGTGAAGCTTGCGCTATTGCTGGCTGGCTTGGAGGACTTGGAGAAAAGACCCATAGTGGTTGCCTGGTGAGGCTGGAAGTGCCCGTTTAAGAGTGCGGCGGGAATAACGGATGGGTCTGGCTAGTGGTTCGCAGCGAGATTGTTACTTGTCATCTCGAATGATACAACTGGGGCGAGCGATGTTCAACAGAGCACGACCCTGTTCTCCTCAACCAATAGCCGACCGATGAAAGACCGTAATCACCTCATAAGCTCCTCGCATACACTGATGCACGCCAAGGAGCGGATGCAGCAGGAACCTGCTACGCGAAAAGAGCACGTCGAGGAAAAGTTTGAGCGCCTGGCGGTTCGGACAGCAAAGATGATCGGCAGCGCCTGGACCTTCGGCATCGCGCTGATCATCGTGCTGACGTGGGCGTTAAGCGGGCCGATCTTTCACTTCTCGGATACCTGGCAACTCGTCATTAATACGGGTACAACGATCGCCACATTCTTAACGGTATTCCTCTTGCAGCAAACGCAGAACAAAGATGGACTTGCGATCCAATTGAAGCTCGATGTATTGATCGCTGCGGTTGAGGGTGCGAATAAC
This sequence comes from Kapaibacterium sp. (SeqCode), assembly GCA_046590195.1. GTDB lineage: Bacteria > Bacteroidota > Ignavibacteria > Palsa-1295 > Palsa-1295 > JBKJTP01. Next base: position 1,985 of record JBKJTP010000117.1, read on the forward strand.
CGGATGATCACGCTTGAAGATCTGACGAACAAGGAGCTCGAGGAATTGAAAGTGCGCTTCGTTGAGCTTGCACAAGCAGCGAACAAGCGTCACCATGAAGCAGATTCGATCCAGTTGGATCAAGGGAGACGTTAACTCTCGCTCCGTACAAGTGACTGATATTCAGAATGCCGCTTGATGTACGTAGCAATGAACGGGCAGAGCGGCACGACGGTCATGCCATTATCTCGCGCGTAGTTCAGGGCAACGACGGCTAACTGATTCGCTATACCTTTACCTGAGAGAGATTCAGGTACTTCTGTGTGAGTAAAGGTGATCTCATTGCCATGTATCCTGTATGCTACTTGAGCGAGCACACCATCGAGACGAGTTTCGAAGCGATGCCGCTCAGGATTATTGACTACTTCGATCACGTCCGCCATCAGTTACCGGAAGCTGGGAACATCGACGTCACAAGCAAGCGAAGCTCTGACTTCGTGAATGGCTTCGAAATATAATAGTCGAATCCCTCCTTCAGGAATCGCTCGCGATCGCCATTCATCGAGTAGGCTGTCAGCGTTGCGATCGGTGCATTGTTATACTTTGGATCCTCACGCAATGCCTTTAGCAAGTCGACACCGCTCTGACCGTAACCAAGATTAATATCGATGAGAAACGCGTCGTAATGCTGAGTCTCTGCTTTGCATAGCGCCTCATCGACCGCGCTGGCAACATGGACCTGTGCACAATCTTCCAGCTGCTTCTGTACGAGGAAGGCAATGGACTCATCATCCTCCGTAAGGAGAATAAGCGGTTTTTCGTCTGGGGACAACATCCAGTCGTAAGAAAATAGGAAGTTAAAACACGAGAAACAAGCGGCCTGAGTAGGAAGGCCGTGCAACAACTGACTACAAAGATAAGCAATTATTTGATGCTTTGCCAGCAGTTAGCCAAAAGTGCTACAATTTGAGTATTAGGAGCGATTTTTGATTGAAACTCCCCAATCCGCAAAGCGTAGGCACCCGGTCAGTGCCCCAGCCCCCAAGTACATCACACCCCGATTTGAAAGGTATCCTCGGATTTCTCACGGTCTTCCTCTCCATCACCGGAGCCGGGACATACTACATCTGGCGCAGGGCGGTCCAGGCCTTTTCCTTGAACGGCTCGGCCGAATGGATACTCGGCGCCGTGCTTGGATTCCTGCTCGTCTCGTACATCCTGGCGGTGGTCATTGAGCGCAATACCGAGATGCACTGGCTCAGCGATACCTTGACCTGGATCGGCTCGATCTGGATCTTCATGCTGACCTGGTTCTTCCTCGCAGTTGTATCGGTCGATCTCATGCGTCTCGCAGATCTCGCCTTCGGCTTCTTGCCGAATAGCTCAACGGAGGCCTATGCGCAACTCAAACTTTGTGCAGGTTGGATCACGGTTGGTGTCGTCTTCGGCGGGTTTATCCTCGGGCATCTCAATGCGCGACATATTCGCGTCAAGCCAATGGTGCTCGATGTGAAGAAGCGCTCCGCTCACGTCTCGCTCACCATTGTAACAGCGAGCGATCTGCACTTGGGTGTGATCAATGCAAAACGTCGCACACAGATATACGTGGACACGATCAATGCGCAGAGGCCTGATATCGTGTTGCTCGCAGGCGATGTAGTCGATGGTGCGCTTGCACCGGTCACGCGTCGTGAGCTAGGCAAGATACTCGCACAGATCAAGAGCAAGTATGGCGTCTATGCTGTCACGGGAAATCACGAGTATATCGGCACGGTCGATGCGTCGGTGCATTATCTCGAGCAGCACGGCATCACAATGCTTCGAGACTCAGTGATCGAAGTTGAGGGGCTTTACATCGCGGGACGCGAGGACCTAAGTTATAATCGTGCTTCTGGACGCCAACGCAAAGCTCTTCCCGAGTTGCTTGCGAATGCCGACCACATGAAACCGATCATCCTGATGGATCATCAGCCATTCCATCTCGAGCAAGCAGAAGAAGCAGGTGTTGACTTCCAGCTTTCTGGCCATACTCATCATGGACAGTTCTGGCCGATCAATCTCATCACCAACCGAGTCTATGAGGTAAGCTGGGGCTACAAGAAGAAGACGAACACGCACGTCTATGTCTCTTGCGGCACAGGCACATGGGGGCCGCCAGTCCGCATTGGCTCGACGCCAGAGATCATGCGCTTCGAGATGCGCTTCACTTCCTAAACAGAACCTGTAGATGTTCTCATCTTTCTTTCTGATGATCCTTGCGGCCGATGCACTCGGCTCATTCTACATTTGGCGGAGAGCCACGCAAGGCTTTAAGTTGCGCGGCAAACGCAAGTGGATTTTTACAGCGATCTTCGTATTCGTTTCGATCGCTTATGTACTTCGAAGAGTGCTGCAGAGTAATGATGCGCCGCACTACATCACGGAGTTCTTCGACGTGATCGGATCCTTCTGGATCGCACTGCTACTCTATTACTTCCTGACACTGTTTGTTCTTGATATCATACGGCTTATCAACCTTCTTGGCAAGTTCATACCCCCAAAAGACTCCCCGCAATATCCAAAGCTTCGCAGAAGTGTCGCTTGGTTCGTTGCTGTGGGAGTGATGATCGCTGTGTTCATTGGTCACATGAACTCCCGCCTGGTGCACATTCGTCCGATGGAGATCACGTTAGATAAGCCGATGGAGTATGACTCGCTGGTCGTTGTTGCGGCGGCGGACTTCCACATGGGCAGCATCATAGGCGCCAAGCGCACGCAGCATTACGTTGACCAGATCAATTCGCAAAATGCCGATCTGGTCATCATCGCAGGAGACATTGTCGATGGCGATATTGAGCCAGTCGAACGCCAGAACCTCGGTCCCCTCGTTCAGACGATCAAGAGCAAGTACGGTGTCTATGGCATCATGGGTAACCATGAGTACTTCGGTGGCGGCGATCCCTCTGCGGAGTATCTACACAAGCACGGCATCTATATGCTGCGCGACACGGTGGTAGAGGTTGCTGGGCTCTATATCATGGGACGTGAAGACCGCAGTGGCGAGCGCAGAACGGGGCGCAAGCGTAAGACGATCACAGAGCTTAAGCAAGGACTCGATCTCACGAAGCCGATACTGATGATGGATCATCAGCCGTACAATCTCGAAGATGCTGACACGAACAAGATCGACTTCCAGCTCTCAGGCCATAGTCATCATGGGCAGATGTGGCCGATCAATCACATCACCGATGCCGTCTACGAAGTAAGCTGGGGGTACAAGAAAAAGGAGAACACACACGTGTATGTGACGTGCGGTGCCGGCACATGGGGCCCGCCTGTCCGGCTCGCTTCAACTCCGGAGATCATGCGCATCGTAATGCGCTTTCCGAACAAGCGGTAGTTATCAGAGGCTTTAGTTCTCGACTGATTCTGCGCGAGACGCCACCACCTCCTGGATTGCCCGGTTGAGATCATGTGGATAGAACGGCTTGCGCAAAGCGCGGTCGAAACCGGCTCGGTAATATTCCTCCTCGTTCTCCGGCTGAAAGAACCCGCTGATCGCGATCGCCGGGAAATTACTGCGACGCTTGAGATCCATGAGCAATTCTACGCCTGAACCATCCGGCAATCCAATGTCAGAGACGAGAACATCGAACCGCATGGTCGATGCAACGGTGAACGCCTCGCCGATGGAGGACGCTGTCAGTACCTCATATCCCTTTGACGTGAGATAACGCTGGAGCGTCTCGCGGGTGTCGGTATGGTCTTCGACTAGGAGGATGCAAATTGGGTTGCTCATGACACAATATAGCTCATCAACAACCCAAAGTCAATAGCTTTCTTAATTTGTAGGCAAATTAATTTTGTCAGAAGTCGTTTCGCGGCCGCCCTACGGTTGATCGCGAGCTGATACCCGTGTTCCGCGTCGCGCTACTGGTCAGTCCTCCGAGTCCTGAGCACCACCCTTTTCGCCCTGAGCCTCATGGTTGGTCTGTCCTGCGGCAGCGGTACCGCGAATCTCCGTGTGCCGGATCTGTCCACCGAGATATGCAGTGCGTCCGATCAGCACCATCGCCATGACCGCAACGACAGCAACCGCACCCACAAGCTTCATCGGGACTCTCTGACGCCGAGATGGAAATGACAGCCCCACGATGCTCACTACGCCAAGTGCGCCCATCCCCCAGATCGCAAGCGCCGCTGAATCCTCATGCGTTTCGATGATCGACTCAGAAACGCCGGGGAGCCCTTCAACTGACTCTTCTGCCGATTCACCAGTAAAAAAAACTGGCAGCACAAGCAGTGCGCTAAGCGTGAAGAGCGTCATCGCGCTTAACCGCATGGATTCAGAATGCTTGATAAGCCCGATCGTCAGGAAGAACAGGCCAAATGCGACGCCCGCAACTGGTGCGTGATTGAGGAGCAGATGAATGTGCGTGGCGTCCATAAGGATAAGGTTTACCTGAAGTATGGCAGAGCAAGTGCCGTACTAGTCCATGCCGTCAAACAGAGTTATATTCGCCATTCCGAATATTTCAGACTCATTCGCTGGAAATGATTTGAATGTGAGCTGTTAGATTTCTTTCCTGCCTGATTTCTTACCGGCTTCTTTGCGCTCCTGACTTTTGTACTTTCCACGGGAGCGATCTTTTGTACTTTCCACGGGAGCGACTGATATACTGTTATATTCGCGTAGCAATCAATCATCTATTCGCTCACGTCATTGTCTTCAGAGCGCTCGTTTTTCCAGGTGATGGAGGAATTCGGATTCTTCCAGCATATCTATGAGAACCTGCCGCAGGATTTTACCGCGGTCTTTGAGATCGCGCGCGTACTCGAAGACGAGAGCTCAGATTTCCGCAAGATCCTTGAGCCTGCGCTCAGAATGAAGGCGCCAAACCCGACCAACTTTCAGGGTCAGGTCGAGGACTTCCACGTGCTCATCCCAACTGGCGAGGAATACGAAGCCGAGATGATCCAGTCGCACCGCGATGTGGCGAGGATCTATCCGGCGCAGTTCATCCTACCCGAGGAGATCTTCATGCGGCGCCTCGCCGAACGTACGCTCCTGATGCCGATCGCGAAATCGCCAAAGATTCTGCCGATCGAAGAGCTGAACGATCAGTTCACGTACGACAGCAAGAAGCAGAAGGTCTACATCCTGTTCGATACCTCAGCTTCGATGCAGGCACATCATCGCATTCATGTTGCGAAAGCGATCCTCTACTATTTCTTAAAGCGCAATCAAGCGGAGTTGGGCTTTATCTCGCTGCGTACGTTCGACGATCATGTGGGCGAGGTCCATAGCGCGCTCGACAGGCCAAGCTATGACGCTTTGATGCGGTATGTGCTACGGTTATCGCACCTTGGCCACGGCACCGTATTGCAAAAGGCACTGATCGAAGCGCTGGAGGACATTCAGACACGCGATCACTTTGCAGGCGCGGAGATCCTCGTCATTACCGATGGCGCTGTCGTTTTGAATGAAGAGATGATCCGCTCGAAGATGGATGAGAACATCTGGATCAACACTATCAAGATCGGGCATGCGCAGATCCATGCGTCCGACAAAGACATCGACGCATACATTGATAAATATGCCGCTGGCTCCGATAAGATCCTTGTCGAGCTCCTGAAGCAGCGAGATGAGGCGGATTACAGCCTTCGCAGTGCTCATGCACGTGATCGGCAACTCGGCTTGCAAGCAACGATACGCTCGATCGACACAGCCATCGGAGAACGCAAACAGGTCTTTCGTGAGAAGTACGGCCATGAGTTGCAACGGCTCTCCTCTGTCTTCATCGAGATCGACGATCTGCACGAGTCACAGCTCTTTGGCGCGACCGAAGAAGCGATCCGTGATCTCGAAGAGCTGGCCCTGCAACTTGAAGAAGACGCGAAGCACTACATCACTCCGGAGCTGATGAAAAAGATGGCGGTCTTGCACGATCATCTGCAATTTCTCATCAAGTACGAGAAGGATCCGGATCTGATGCGAAGACTCCAGGAAATGGACAAACGCATGAAAGATCTGCTGAAAGAGATCTTAGGCCACAGGCCCGAGGGGGACGTCAACGCGCAATCGATGTCTTCAGCGATGTCGATGCCGATGAACGAAGAAGATCGCCGCGATCTCGAATTCCTATTGATGTCAGGGGCACAGCAAGGCGCCAATGCACTTGTCTATCTACTGCGCTGGATGTGGCGAAAGACCGGTGGCAGGCTGCTACTGTGGCTCAATCGCTAAGCTGCCGCTTCGACCTTCGAATGTCTTGCACCGACCCACTTCACCCCTAGGCCTGCGATCTGGCGCAGCCGATCGGCTAACTGTGCAGCGCCGTGCTGCATGTGCCGGAGATTGATGAGCTGATGCTCGAGCTTCGAGACCTTGTACCAATAGAAGCCACTCTCGGCACTTGTGATATCCATCTCGTCGACCGCTCGATCGATCGTCTCATCGCAATACTTCGCATAGGCTAGCACTTGCTCTTTCGCGAACGGCTCGGGGAAAAGCGGAAGCGAGCTCTTCGGATCCGGCGGTCCCGGGATGCCATCGTCGTTCTGCGTCTCGACACCATGCGTGAGCCACGGCGTGAAGTTCTCCCACGTTGTACGCGAGTAATACTCCGCAAAGTAGAGTGTGTGATAAGCAATCTGCCAGGCCGCGTTCGTGTACTCAGTGCTAAGCCAGTGCTCGTCGGGATACTTCTCGACCGCATCGATAAGCATCTCAATGGCTGAGTGATACTGGCTTTTCAGTACGGCGCGGAGGGTCTCGAGGTCAGTGTGCTGCATTGTGGCCGGGTTATTATGGATGAGATTCGCTGCAAAATTAAGCATCGTGGGCTAAAAGAATGCGAGACAACGGAATTTGCCCAATCTAGCCGATTTTTGATGAATTGTGGATAAAAATTCTTGGCCACCCATCGGCATCCGGCGCACTTACGGACGCCCTTTGTGTTGGTCTAGCTGAACAATCCCACGGGTTTCCAAGTCGCCCTCTCCGGGTCTCTTACCCCTGTTTCAACAAGTTTCTGTAGTCCCGACCATGAAGTTCACCGCTCAGATCAAGCCATTACAGGAAGCGCTCGCTAAGGTGATCGCTGTCATCCCGTCGAAGTCGACACTCGCTCAGCTCGAGACGGTACTCACTGAGTTGAACGGAAATAATATTCGCTTCACCGGTACTGATCTCGAGATCACCGTTGTCGTGAATCTTGAAGTGAGCGGCAAGAAGGATGGCACTGCCAACATCCCAGCAAAGATCTTTAACGAGATCATCCGTGCATTGCCTGATGGCGAGGTGACGTTCGTGCTCGATCCAGAGTCGCGCCGCGCACAGCTTCAGACCGAGCAAGGTAACTATCAACTGACTGTTGATGAGACCGCATCGCTACCGAACACTGCAGCCGACTTCAAGCCAGAGGGCAACATCGATCTCGATGCCTTCACGCTTCGCCGCATGATCTCGAAGACGCTCTTCGCTGTATCGACCGACGAGTTGCGTCCGAGTATGATGGGTGTCCTCTTCCAGTTCTCACCAGACGGCACACGTGCAGTCGCGACTGATGGCCACCGCCTCGTGCGCATCTTCAACACAAATCTTAAGACAGAGAACGAGCTCGATATCATCATCCCTGCGAAGGCGCTCAATCTCGTAGCGAAGTCCTTCGGTGAAGGCGATTCGATCCGCTTTGCATTCAGCGGTACGCATGTCGAATTCAAGACTGAGACGACAACGATCCTCTCTCGATTGATCGATGAGCGTTATCCGAACTACGAGGCTGTTATCCCTCGCGAGAATGACAAGCAGGTGACGATCTCGAAGGATGCGATGCTGCGTTCAGTCAAACGCGTATCGATCTTTGCGAATGCGAACACGAAGCAGTTGAAATTCCAGCTCGGCAAAGACAATATGTCGATCCTCGCTGAGAACTTTGATGCTGGCAACGAGGCGAAAGAGCAGATCCGGTGCGACTATGGCAACGACGATCTCATGATCGGCTTCAACGGCCGATTCGTTGAGGACGCTTTGAGCCATCTCGATGGTGAGGACATCACGATGAAGTTCTCAACCCCAACACGTGCAGCGATCCTGGAGCCGATCAAGCAGAATGGCGAAGAGATCATGATGCTCGTGATGCCGGTTCGATTGAACGTCTAATCAAGGCCCCTCCCCTTGCGCGCGGAATCACTCCGCTTTACCAACTTCCGTAATCACATTGATACCGAGATCGAAGGATTCTCAGAGCGTATCAATGTGCTTGCTGGTCCGAATGGCGCTGGAAAGACTTCGGTATTAGAGAGTCTCTCGCTTGCAACGATCACGAAGAGCTTCAGCACATCGTCTGATGTTGTGCTTATTCGACAGGGCGAGAAGGAGCTTCATGTCAGTGCGGGCATGCACTCCGATCTCGGTGTGCCGCACAATGTTCGCATTGGCATTGCATCCGGTCCGCCGCTGAAGAAGACGCTCTTCGCAAATAACGAGCGCATTCGCTCGTCAGCCGATCTTGTAGGCCGTGCACCGGTCATCGTTCTTACACCTGATGATAAGATCATCACCAGCGGCGCTCCTGCCGAGCGACGACGCTTCCTGAACATCGTGCTCTCGCAGGCGCTGCACACCTATCTCGAAGATGAGATCGAGTATAAGCGAGCGCTCAAGCAACGCAACTCGATCCTCACGGATGCTCGTGTGCAAAAGCGATCGATC
>JBKJTP010000019.1:0-4468 GCA_046590195.1 Kapaibacterium sp. (SeqCode)
GAGCGCCATCCGAAGCTACTTGAAATTGCGAGGAAGAATCTTGACACTCTAGGTTACAGCGACCGAGTCGTTTCGCGTGCTGGAGATGGCACGCGCGGCTGGCCCGACTTCGCGCCATTCGATGCGATCATCGTGACTGCAGGCGCGCCCGATGTGCCCGAATCGCTAACCAAGCAGATGCAGTCCGATGGCGGCCGAATGATCATTCCGATCGGTCCGCTCGAAGTGCAGACGATGTACCTGATCAAGAAGGTGAAGGGCGAGCTTTCGGGCGAAGAGCTGAAGGACTTTGCCTTCGTGCCGCTGATCGGCAAAGAGGGCTGGGCTCTCTAATTCATCGTGGCACTTGTCGCGGTCATCACCGGACCCACAGCGAGCGGCAAATCCGCACTCGCGATGCAACGAGCTGCTGCTGATCCAATGATCGAGATCGTCAATGCTGATGCAAGCGCGATGTATACCGGCTTCGATATCGGTACAGCGAAGCCTTCGGAAGAAGCTCGATCGCGAGTGCCGCATCATCTCATCGATGTTCTCAAGCCGGATGTTCGGTTTAGCGCATTTGAATATTCCGAGCTTGCACGGAGCACTATTCGAGATATTATTGAACGAGGTAGAACACCAATAGTGGTTGGCGGTACTGGCTTTTACATTGATGCTCTATTCTTTGGGCTTGTACCAAATTCAGCTTCTGAGGAAGAGATGATCGCTGCGCGAGCCAAGGCAGAAGCTGAGATCATCGAGCAGGGATTCGATTCGATGCATGAACGACTGAGGGATATTGATCCGGACCTCTTCACTCAAATTCAGAGAGAACGCAATCCCATCCGTCTCCAACGTGCCTGGGAATATTATTACGCAAACGGTGAAGCTTTAGGCGAAGCTAGAAAGAAGAAGACAGATCCGTTCGAGTTTGAGCCTGAGTTCACCGTGATCGATCTGCCACGCGAAGAATTGTGGGAGAGGATCGAGCAGAGAACAGACAAGCTTCTAGCTAATGGCTGGATCGATGAGGTGAAAGAGTTAATCTCTGGTGGTGTGACGACTGATATGCCTGCGATGCGAGCGATCGGGTATCAAGAGATAGCGATGTTCCTCAAGGGAGAGCTTTCGGAAGAGGAAATGCGAGAAAAGATCATTTTTGCGACCCGTCAATACGCGAAGCGTCAGTCGACCTGGTTCAAGCGGTATCTTCGTAGCACAAACTAACAGGAAGCATGTACATTCGGCTCAAGGATATCCCGCTTTACGCTCATCACGGAGTTCACGCTTTCGAGAAAGAACATGGCGCTCGCTTCGAGATCGATGTCGAAGTGAGAGTTGCGGATAGCTCGGGGATCGACGATCAGCTCGGAAGCACCCTCGATTATACGGCGTTATATAAGACGGTGATCGAGGTCTCGACCCATCAGAAGTTCAATCTGCTTGAGGCCTGGGCTGCATTCCTGGTCAATCAGATCCTCGAGCATTACAGTCTTGCAGAGCAGGTCACGCTTTGGATCCGCAAGCCTGGTGTTCCGATAGGCGGCCCGATCGGATCTGTCGAGGTGCAATATACAAACAAGCGTTAAGAGTAGATGATCAAGGTCTACATCGGCATTGGTACGAACATCGAACCTCGCTTCGACAGGATGGAGCACGCGCTGCTCGAACTCGATGCCTTGGCACCCCTCATCGCAAAGAGCTGGATCTATGAGACCGCACCAGTCGGGCATCTGGATCAACCGAATTTTCTTAACGCCGTGGTAATGCTGAAGACCGACCTTCGGCCAGAAGAATTGTTGATTGAACTCCGAGAGATGGAGCAGGAGCTTGGTCGCCGGCATCGCGAGCGATGGCATGAGCGTGAGATCGATTTTGACATTTTGCTATACGGAGGAGAGGTCATAAATTTTGACCATCTCCGGGTACCTCATCCCGAAATGCACAAGCGTAAGTTTGTGCTCGAACCCTTGGCCGAGATCGCACCAGATGTTGTTCACCCTGTACTCGGAAAGACGATCGCTGAGCTCAACGACTCATTGACTGATCCTGCCCAATCGATCACTCGCCTCTAAGCTGTATCTCTAAGTTGTATTTGTGACCAAACGATCTTTACTGATAGAGCGTGATGAACGCGAAACCGAATTGATGCTGAAGCAGGAGGGTGCAGCGCCGCGTTACATCGCTGTCGAAGGCCCGATCGGTGCTGGCAAGACCACGCTGTCGGAGTTGCTATCGCTTCGATATCGCGGAGAACTCGTGCTCGAGCGCTACGAAGAGAATCCCTTTCTCGCAAAGTTCTACGAAGATCGCAAGCGCATGGCCTTCCAGACGCAGATCTTCTTTCTGCTCTCGCGGTACCGCCAGCAGCAGGAGTTGATGCAAACGAATCTTTTCTTCACGAGCGTCGTCAGCGACTATATGTTCGAGAAGGACAGGATCTTCGCCAGTATCAACTTGTCGGACGATGAGATGAAGCTTTACGATCAGATCGAGCGCGCGCTGACGAAGACGATCCCAACGCCGGACGTGATCATCTACATGCAGTCAAGCGTAGCGCATCTGGAGGAGAATATCAGGTTGCGAGGAAGGCAGATGGAGAAGAAGATCTCCCGCGATTATCTCGAGACGCTAGTCAATGCCTATAACGATTTCTTTTTTCATCACCGCGAGACACGGTTGATCGTGGTCAATGCTGCAGCGATGGATTTTCTCAACCGGCCGGAGCATCTAGATCAACTGATCCAAACCATCGAGCGCTCTCCGCATCCGCCGGTTGAATATCTGAACCCCCTGAGCGACGAACTGTTTGCATTACAGTGATCGCATTCATGCAGCCTTGATTTACTGCCTCGCATACACATAGCCGCTTTGAGAAGATTGGTCCTCTTCATTGAGATAGCATTTGTCATCCTGATCGTGAGCCTCCTTTACAAGCGGTACATTAAGCCGTTTCGTGAAGCAATGCGTTCGGCCAGAAGCGGGGTAGGTCAGGCGCCACGCCAGGGAAGACCAGTCGATCAACAGCCAAAGCAGAGCACGATCAATCCGAATCCGCAACGCCCGATCGATAAGTCGAATGTGCAAGATGCCGAGTTCGAGGACCTCAGTTAAGCGCCTACTCCAAAAACCCCATGCGACTCGCGGCGATCGATCTCGGCACCAACTCATTTCATCTTGTCATCGCCGATACGAGGCCTGACGGCACGTTCTCTATTGTAGAGAGCGAGAAGGAGATGGTCCGGTTAGGTGAAAGCGGCAACGATATGAAGCTGCTCACGCCCGAGGCGATCGATCGAGGCATTGTTGCACTTCGAAGATTTCGAGCGATCATCGCTGCAAGGAATACTGACAGGATCAAGGTGGTCGGCACTTCGGCGTTGCGTGAAGCTGAGAACCGCGATCAGCTGATCCGCCGCGCGCGGGCCGAAGCAGGCATCGAGGTCGAGGTCATCAGTGGATTTGAGGAAGGGCGGCTCATTTATCTCGGCGCCTTGCAGGCAGCTTCTGTATTCAATAAGCGCGCACTCGTGCTCGATATTGGCGGCGGCTCTGCGGAGTACGTCGTTGGCCTCAAGGGTGAGGTAAAGTACGTCAATAGCTTGAAGCTCGGCGCGATCCGGCTGACCCGTAAGTTCAAGCTAACCGACAAGCCGACGATGAAGCAAGTCATCGAGTGTCGTAAGATGATCGCTGGTGAGCTTGCGATACCTTCGCGCTCGATTAGGCAGATCGGTTACGATGCTGCGATCGGTTGCAGCGGCACGATCGAGTCCGTTGCATCGATGATCTCGGCAACGCGGCAAGGTGCGACAGGCCCATCAGACAGACTCAACAATTTTTCGTTTACATACCACGAGGTTCAGGCGGTGGTAGAGTTACTGCTTAGCTGCGCTACGGTCGAACAGCGCAGACGCATCCCTGGGCTTGAATCAAAGCGTGCTGATATTATTCTTGGCGGCGCGATCGTGCTGCAGGAATCGATGCGATTGCTGGATATCAATAAGATGTCCGTCAGCAATTACGCATTGCGCGAAGGCGTGATCTACGATGAGATACAGCGTCATCATATGCCTGCGCGCAAGGCAAGAAAGATCGAGCATACGGAGCAAGTCAAGGATGTTCGCGAGGCGAGCATCTGGAAGCTGGCGGAGCGCACAAACTTTGAGCGCCCTCACTCCGTGCAAGTTGCCAGGCTGTCCGTCGATCTCTTCGATCAAACAAAACGGCTGCACGGACTTGGCAGGGAAGAGCGCGATTATCTCTATTATGCTGCGCTGCTCCATGATATCGGATACTACATCTCGCACTCCGAGCATCACAAGCATTCATACTATCTGATTCGTCATGCGGAGCTTCTTGGCTTCACCGACGAAGAGATCGAGATCATCGCAAACGTTGCTCGCTATCATCGCAAGTCGCATCCGAAGCTCAGGCATGCGGGCTTCTCACAGCTGATGGCCGATGACCACCGAGAGATCGTCAG
>JBKJTP010000191.1:0-15949 GCA_046590195.1 Kapaibacterium sp. (SeqCode)
GCGAAGTTGTTGGCTGCACAATGTCCCCTTATTCCATCCGGAACATCCAATTCTTATGCGGAATCTTGTTACACGTTTCTTCTCTAATTCGGCCAAGCGCCGCACCCTCGCGGTCGTTGGAAGCTTCTTACTATTAGCTGGTTACGCAAGTCTTCAAGTCTCCGCGTACTCAGGCGGCATCACAGGGACCACGCAGAAAAATGGGAATGGGTGTAACTGCCACTCTCAGGACAATGCGACTTCGGTCACCATCGCCACTACAGCGACAACCTTTTATACTAATCAGACCTACACGTTTACCGTAACGGTAGGAAACAGCAATAAGTCAGCAGCAGGGTTCAACGCTGCGGTCGACCGAGGTACTCTCACCGCCGGCTCGAATATGAAAAAGGTCAACTCGGAGTTGACCCACGATCCCAAGCAGGGCGGGCTGCCAGTTACCTGGACGTTCACCTACACCGCTCCATCAACCACCGGTTCGGATAACATCTACGCTACCGGTAATGCTGTTGACAATAACGGTGGCAACTCTGGCGATGGTTGGAAGCACGGTTCAACCTTTGCGATCAACGTCGTCGCTCCTCCAACCAAGCTGATCTACGTCAGCAAGAGCACGATGAACATGGGTAATGTCCGTGTCGGCTCGAATAAGTCGGATACGCTCAGCATCGCGGCTTATGGCGATGAGAATCTGACGATCAACTCGTCGACAATGAAGTTCGGTACGCATTTCTCGTCGAGCCCGACGGGTACGAACCGAACGATCAACACTGGCTCGAAGGAGACAAACACGGTCACGTTCGCTCCGAGCTCCAAGGGGTCGTTCGTTGATACTTTGATCATTGCCAATAATTCAACGGTAGCTAGCGATACCCGCAAGACGGTGATCGTAACAGGTACAGGCATTCAGGGCGTATTCACTGCTGGCACAACCCCAACATTTGGTGATGTAAAGGTCGGCGGTACAAAGCGTTTGGGCTTCACATTCACCAATACGGGCGATGATACGCTCTTCCTCAACAATGCATCGATCTCAGGCTCTGGATACTCGATCGTCTCACAGCCGACAGATCTGAGCCTCGCTCCAAACCAGAAGGACTCTGTCGTGGTCGAACTTGCAGCCACTGCGAAGCAGGCATACAACGGCTCACTGACAATTGACCTGAGCGGCGGATTGACCGATGTGACGGTCAACCTGGCAGGTAATGGCGTAGCACCTGGCATTCAGGCGCAGAATACGAATCTCGGCGGCATTCGTGTAGGGCTTGTTAATCAAGGTACTGTGAACGTTACGAACAACGGCAACGATACACTTCGCATCACGAACGCGCAATTCACCGCAGGCGCAATGAGCCGTTTCTCGATCAGCGGATTCTCCGCAACGAACGTGTTGCCAGGACAGAGCATTGCGATCAATGTTAACTACACACCGAACGATCTCATAGCAGATACGGCAACGCTCACGATCACATCGAATGCATTGGGTCAGTCAGCTTTCAGCGTGTTGGTCTATGGCACAGGTACGATGCCAGCGATGGCGCTTACCGATGGACAGGATACGGTTCGCTTCGCTGCAGTCAGGACAGGCAAGACGCAATCGCTCTCGTTCAATGTTCGTAATACAGGCACTGACATTCTCAATATCTCGAAGGTCACTGTTGGTGCACCGTTCAGCGTTGAGGCAAAGCCATCGTCGATCGAGCCAAAGACACAATCCGCGGTAACGATCAAGTTCGCTCCAACAACAACCGGTACATTCACGGGCATGGTCGTCATTACCGGCGACGATCCGAACAATACATCGGATACCGTCTATGTACTTGGCACGGGCGTCAGCAGCGCACTGAACGTCCCATCGAATCTCGAGTTTGGTAGCACAGCACCAAACGTAGAAGTAGTCCAGAATCTGGTTCTGACGAACGAAGGTTCTGCACCAGTAACGATCTTTGGCTACAAGCTCTCAGGCGCGGGCGCAGCAGCGTATCGCTTGATCGATACTGTGGCACACACGATCGCAGCGAACGGCACAGCAACGATCAAGGTAGGCTTCAAGCCTGCCGCGGCCGGAGCATTTGCAGCAACGCTCAGCATCGCTGTTGATGACAACACCGCACCAACTCGCAGCGTAGCACTCGCTGGGACTGGCGTGCAAGGTCAGCTCTCTGTCAATCCAACATCGTTGAACTTCGGTACTGTTGATAGCGGTACTGTTAGCCAAACACAGTTCATCACTCTGAAGAACACAGGTTCAGCAGCGATCACTATCACAAATGTGAACTTCGCATGCTTGCCAAAGTTCGTACCGAGTGGTTCGCCGATCACCTCGATCGCTGCTGGCGATTCAGCAAAGATCGGCGTAACGTATCATCCAGGTGCCCGTGGCGTAGATAACTGCAATGCATCGATCACCACATCGGAAGGCAACACGATCAACCTCACGATCAGTGGAATCAGCAAGGGCAAGGACGTTACAGGTTCTGTCAAATCTAACTCACCGATCGAGAACTTCGCGCTGAAGATCAGTCCGAATCCGGTTAGTGGTACTGCGATGATCTCGCTCTCAATGAAGCGTGGCGCAGATGTGCTTTTCAATGTGTACGATATGCAAGGCCGCGTTGTCACGCAGATCGGAGGACGTTACTTGCCAGTTGGCGAGCATGCGATCTCGCTCAGCACACTTGGCCTCTCGAGCGGCGAATACTTCCTTGTCGCGATGAGCGAAGGCACGATCGCCGGTGATGCAAAGCTCATCGTCCAGCGATAAGCATTGAGCTTACTGCCCGGCGTTTTTGAAATGCACGCAGAGCAGTAAATTCGTAGGGCTTCCATTTCCTATGATCGATAAGAAGGGTGCTACTCGCACCCTTCTGTCGTGTTATATCGTGGAGACATCCGGCAGATGCTTCTTCTCGTTGTGAGGTTTTGGGAAACATACTTGCCCCGAGCATTGTAGATTCGGTGACTCATGACGGCTCACCCCACTTGTCTCCGGTCATCAGCTTCCTGTGTCTCTATTTAAGCTATTCTTTGCTGGTTCTCCTCTAACCCATTGTTATGTTATTGATCTCGAAAACAGGCCTTCGCAATCTGGTTGCCGTCGGTGGATTCCTTGTATTGAGCACAGCGTATGTTGTGCATGATGGCCACTCCAACTCCAGCGGAATTACAGGCGCAACAGAGCGCCCGGGCTCTGTTCCTGGATGTAACTGCCATACGACAGTGGCGTCTGACGCAACCCAGGTCACCATCACTACCGGCGCCACATCATTCCAACCTGGACAGACCTATCGCTTCACGGTTACTGTCACGAATGCTGAACAAGTCGCGGCAGGCGTGAATATCGCAAAGCTCTTGTCGGGATCTGGAGACACGACCTCCACACTGCTTGCAGTTTCGGGGCAGGGATTAAAGAAGCAAGGCGCAGCGCAGATGACACATCAGACACCGAAGGACTTTGTCGATGGCAGTGTATCATGGGAGTTTGACTACATTGCTCCACCAGCTTCAAAGCCATTCGATACACTCTACGCAACTGCTAACGCAGTCAATCGAAATGGCAGTGCCGACGGAGGAGATGAATGGGCTCTCGCAGCCAAATTCCCTATCAATGTCGTTACCAATTCCGTCTCACCACGAACTGATATCGCAGAAGCCTTTGCGATCGGTCCTAATCCAGCGCGCGGCATGGCAAAGCTATTCTTCATGATGAAGAAGCCAGCCAATCTTCGCATTGCATTGGTTGATGCGTCGGGCCGCGAGATATATGTGCAGCAGAAGAATGAACTGTCGATAGGCAGAGGAGAGGTGATGCTCGATCTGACGAATTTGTCGACTGGCGATTACTTCGTCAATGTTACAAGCGGCGGCAACTTCATCTACACCGGAAAGTTATCTCACTCAAGGTAAGAAAGCTTCTCGAAGTTTTTTACAAAAGCCTCTGTTCTTCAGGGGCTTTTGTTTGTTATGCACTATTCAAAGACTCGTTCGAGGGCTCGTCGGTTACGGGGAGGGCTCGTCGGTTACGGGCATGAGCTTTGCGTTTCGCAGTCCCGCAAAAGAATAACAAACTCTACCATGGCAACAAAGAAGACTCGCTCTACAGACGGACCGGAACACTCACCGACCGAAGTCCAGATGGGCATCGAGATGCGGGACAAGAAGTCGATCGCACAAGGACTCTGCCGCGTGCTGGCCGATACGTATACGCTCTATCTCAAGACGCACAAGTTTCACTGGAATGTGCAAGGCCCGCTGTTCAGCTCGCTGCACTTGATGTTCGAAACGCAGTACAACGAGATGGCCTTGGCGGTCGATGAGATCGCTGAGCGGATCAGAACGCTCGGCGTATTGGCACCCGGCTCCTACCGCGAATTCCAGATCCTTACTTCCATCCCGGAAGAAGACCACAACCCGAACGCGCATGAGATGGTGAGATTGCTCGCGGAAGGTCACGAGACCGTCGCAGCAACGATCCGCGATATGTTCGACATCCCAGCAGAACTCGGCGATGAGCCGACAATTGATATGCTAACGGGCCGCCTCGTTGTACACGAGAAAGCAACCTGGATGCTGCGCAGCATACTCGCGACCTAAGTATAAATTATGCACAGTGCACAAAAAAAGCGGAGGCATTGCTGCCTCCGCTTTTTGTTCAAGCTGAGAAGATCTTACGACCTGACTTTACTTCTTGGTTGTCGAAGTAGAAGTGCTTGTGCGGGTCTCGCCACCTGAGTTCTTTGCAGGAGCTGGGCGATCCGAACTGGTCGTCGTTGTCGTAGTGGTGGTCGTTGACCCACCAGAAGTTGATGTCGAGTTACGTGGTGCGCCACCCGAGCTCTTCGCTGGCTCTGGACGCTTGCCAACACCTGTGCCGGTACCTGTACCTGTTGGATTACGATCAGCGCCGCCGCTGTTCTTCGATGGTGCTGGGCGAACTGCGGTGCCTGTTCCGTTAGCTGCATTTGCACTATCGACTACTGCAACACCAGCTGCTGATACTGCAAAGCCCTGGATATCCTGCTGCAGCTTTGCATGCTGATCCTGAAGCGTCTTCCACTCGCTGCTCAGATCATCGAAATGAGTGCCGAGGCGATCGTTCGCTGCCTTCATCTGCTCGTCATTCTCTGCGGTGATCGCCTTGTAGACAGATACGCTATCGACGAGTGCCTTTACGCGAGCAGCCTGCTCCATGTGACGAGTCATGTCTTCGCGGACGCCATTGACACGTGAGGTGTCCTTGCTGGCTTTGCCTGCAGAGTCGAGATCGCTCATCATGTTGGCGTGCTCGCCATCCATGCGTGCGAGACCCTCGTTGACCTCGGTCACGAGCTTATCGGCAGATGCCTTCTTTGATTCAAAGTCTGTTGTGAGATTCGCGTCGCGCTTTTCGCAGCTTGCTACGAAGACAGCGAGTACCGCTAAGAGGAAAAAGTGTGAGTACTTCTTCAGATTAAGCATAAAGGTTAAAGCCTAGGTTCGTGAACCTGTTGGTGGATAAACGTGAGAACTACAGGAGGGGACTTACGATTGAGGCGAGAAGCAATACTTGCCCGCCAGTTAAGTGAGTCTCTCCGTAGACAACTTATAAAAGGGAAACTGTTGAGCAAAAAGTGAGCCCGGGCGGTATCGAACCGACGACCCTCTGATTAAAAGTCAGATGCTCTACCACTGAGCTACGGGCTCTTTCCAGACTACGTTAGACAGGAAGCTCTTCGCCTCCGGTTTTTACGAGCCGGGCATAAAACCCTCAAATCCTGTGCTCGGTGCCACGTTTTTTCTCTGGGTATCTCACGAAAGTTCTCGGCAACTTCGCATTACGACTTCATGGAATAGAGGCCATATCGCCGTATATTTGCAGAACTTGTATCAATTGGGGTCAACAGGCGTGCTCAGCAGGCCGCTGAATTCATGATCCCCCTTCCGTCACGTCCGAGTACCCCGACACCGCATCGTTATCGCATGTTGCAGCGCCATTATATAGAAGACCTCTCCCAGTACCTCGATCAGGAGATCACCCTGCGCGGCTGGCTCTATAATAAGCGCTCCAGCGGTAAGATCCAGTTTCTCCTCCTTCGCGACGGCACGGGCACTTGCCAGTGCGTTGCAATGAAGAATGTCGTTGGCGACGAGGTCTTTGCCTCGATTGACCAACTCACTCAGGAATCGGCATTCGCAGCAACCGGCAAAGTACAAGCTTCAGAGAAAGCACCAGGCGGCTACGAGCTCTTTGTCTCGAACATCGAGATCATCTCGATCGCTGAAGAATATCCGATTTCGCCAAAGGAACACGGGGTAGAATATTTGATGAGCGTCCGCCATCTGTGGCTCCGCTCAACGCGACAGCATGCGATCCAACGTGTACGTCACGAGGTTGTGCATGCCATTCGCGACTTCTTCGACGAACGTGGATTCACTCTTCTCGATGCACCGATCCTCACACCAAATGCTGCTGAAGGAACGAGCACACTCTTCGAACTCGAGTACTTCGATGAGGGCAAGGCGTATTTGACGCAGTCAGGACAGCTGTATGGTGAAGCCGGCGCGATGGCGCTTGGTAAGGTGTACGTCTTCGGACCGACATTCCGCGCAGAGAAATCAAAGACGCGTCGCCATCTGACAGAATTTTGGATGGTCGAGCCTGAGGTCGCATTCATGGATCTCGAAGGGGACATGGAATTGGCGGAGCAATTCCTCGAGTACATCGTGCAACGCGTGTTGAAGAATCGCCTGTCTGAGCTTAAGACCTTAGAGCGCGATCTATCAAAGCTCGAGAACATCAAGGCCCCATTCCCGAAACTGCACTATGATGAAGCCGCGCAGATACTGAAGGAATTCTGGGATTCGATGGACCCCGATGAGAAGGCAACTCGCCTTGCCTCTGGCCACAAGGAATTCGTTTTTGGTGATGACTTTGGCGCGCCAGATGAAACAGTTATCTCGAGTCGCTACGACAGGCCAGTGATCGTGCATCACTACCCAGCAGAGATCAAAGCCTTCTACATGAAGCGTGACCCAAATGAGCCTGATAAGGCGCTCGCGATGGATGTGCTTGCACCGGAAGGATACGGCGAGATCATAGGTGGTTCTCAGCGTGAGGATGATTATGAGACGCTGCTTGGCAGGATCGAGGAGCATAAGCTTCCGGTAGACGCTTTCGAATGGTATCTCGATCTTAGAAGATATGGCTCTGTGCCGCACGCAGGTTTTGGGCTTGGTGTTGAGCGCACCGTCGCATGGATCTGCGGCATCGAGCACGTTAGAGAGACCATCCCTTTCCCACGCACATTAAACAGGATCTGGCCATAACTGTGAATAAACTACTTCAGGTTTGCCTCGTTTGCGTCTTGCTTTTTAGCGCGAGTAGCTCTCGTGCGCAAACGGGTTCGACTCGGTCGGATATGCCGAACAACGCGGTCATCACTGACCATGTGTTCGGACTCGGATTGAGTTTTAATCTCGCTACCGGTTCGGGCTTCGCTTTCAAGCATCACCTGCCAAACCTTCCTCTGGCCTACCAGATCACGGGCTATGGGTGGAAGAGCGGCTTTACTGCATGGTCTATCGGCGCTGAGATCCAGTACGATCTCTTTGTTCAGCCTGAAGGAAGATTGTATGCAGTTGCGGGAGCATCGCGATATGGCTACGCATCAAAAGATGGTACCTCTTCGCTGAACGATCCGAATCGCTTGGGCATAGGTGTGGGATTCGAACTCGCGATGTCAGATAAATTTGGGTTGGCGTTAAGCCTCTTGCTGACATCCTTTCAGCCATCTGGCGACCTGCTGCCGTTGCCTGGCGTAGGTGCATTTATCTACTTTTGATCTTGGTTGCAGGGTTCTCTGCGCACAAGGGTGTTCGTTCTCTTCAAGTCGTTACTAAGTCGTTCTACTAAATGGACTGGGGACAATTAGCTTTTTGGATTCTTGGCGGTGGTGCAGTGATGTTCGCGCTACTCTGCGTCACTCGAAAGAGCGCTCTCGTCAGCGCATTGATGCTGATCATGACATTCGTCTGCCTTGGCGGCATTTATCTCACGCTTAGCGCACAATTCCTGGCTGTCGTGCAGGTTGCTGTATATGCCGGTGCCATCATGGTGCTTGTGGTCTTCGTGATCATGTTGCTTAACTTGCAGAACGAAGAGATCAGGCTTAAGGGCAATTGGCGGTCGATCGTTGGAGTGCTCGCTTCCGCTGGTGTGCTTGCTGAGATCCTTGCCGTGATCTATTCAAACAAGTCGCTTCCGCAGACGATCTCGCCGCAGGCCGACCTACTCGGTACTACGGAGTCCATCGGTACGCTTCTCTACACGAATTACAGTTTTGTCTTCGAAATGGCAAGTATCATTCTGATCGCTGCCGCAGTCGGCTCGATCATCCTTGCCAAAAAGCGTATCGCTTAAGCGATACGCTTAAGAGTAGTACCAGACGTTCATTCAAGTTTACGTTCTTATCGGCCGATCATGGTCTCATTAACTCACTATCTCGCACTCTCCGCACTGCTCTTTACGATCGGTGCAGCCGGGGTGCTTTTTCGCCGCAATGCCATCGTCATCTTCATGTGTGTTGAGCTCATGCTCAATTCGGTGAACCTGACGCTTATTGCATTCTCACAGTTTCTGGGTAATCAGAACGGGCAGATCCTCGTGTTCTTTGTTATGACCGTTGCGGCGGCCGAAGCTGCCGTCGGTCTCGCTATTGTCATCGCGATGTTCCGTAATAAGGAAGTCATCGAAGTCGACAATATGAATCTATTGAAGTGGTAAGGGAAGTGATCTTCAGTCCTGTAATACGATCTTCTGATCAGCGAAATTAAGAAATAGCGTGACGGATCTAATACCTCTAATCGTCCTCGCCCCGCTCGCCGGATTCATCATCAACGGCCTCTTTGGCTCGAAGATGAAAGGCGAACTCCCTGGCTGGATCGCGACACTCGCAGTGCTCGTGAGCTTTGTCGTTTCTGCAGGTGTCTTCGTGGAGATGCTCGGCAGGCCGCATGACCAGCGCGCCATCCATTACCATCTGCTGGATTGGATGAACGTCGGCTCGGTCAACGTTGGCATCAGCTATCTGATCGACCAGCTCTCGATCATCTTCATGCTCGTCATCACTGGTGTCGGCACGCTGATCCATCTCTATTCGGTCGGCTACATGAAGGGCGACCGCAGCTTCTGGAGATTCTTTACCTATCTGAATCTCTTCATCGTGATGATGCTCCAGCTCGTCATGGCGGATAACTTCCTCCTGACGTTCCTCGGCTGGGAAGGTGTAGGACTCGCAAGCTATCTCCTCATCGGATTCTGGTATGAAGAGAAGAAGAATGGCGATGCAGCGAAGAAGGCATTCATCGTCAATCGTATCGGCGATTTTGGATTTCTCGTCGCTATGGGCGCGATGCTGTTCCAGTTCGGCTCGCTGAATTATCTCGACGTCCTCGGCTCGGGTGGCAATGTCGTTGATGGCGTAACGCATGCGGGCGCGGTAACAGCCTTAATGAGCGGTGAGTCGATCCTGACGATCATTACGCTGATGCTCTTTCTTGGTTGCTGTGGTAAGAGCGCGCAGATACCTCTCTATACATGGTTGCCAGATGCTATGGCCGGTCCGACACCCGTATCGGCACTGATCCATGCAGCGACGATGGTAACAAGTGGTATTTTCCTCATTGCGCGTACGAACGTGATGTTCGCGATGTCGCCAGACACAATGATCGTCGTTGCGACGATCGGCGCGATCACAGCTCTCTTTGCCGCGACGATCGGTATCTTCCAGAACGACATCAAGAAGGTGCTTGCCTATTCTACTGTCTCGCAGCTCGGCTACATGTTCCTCGCGCTTGGTGTAGGATCGTTTACCGCAGGTGTCTTCCACGTTGTGACACACGCGTTTTTCAAGGCTTGCTTGTTCCTCGGGTCTGGCGCGGTCATTCACGCGATGCACCACGAGCAGGACATGCAGAAAATGGGCGGTCTGAAGAAGTATCTCCCCATTACCTTTGCGACATTCCTCATCGCTACACTGGCTATCGCAGGCATCCCGCCGTTTGCTGGATTCTTCTCGAAGGACGAGATCCTATTCATGACGTTCAACGAGGGTAACATGGTCCTATGGGTCATGGGATTGATCGTTGCCTGCATGACCGCATTCTACATGTTCCGCGCAGTGTTCCTAACCTTCTACGGAAAGGAGCGCTTCGATGCCCATCACCATCCGCCACATGAAGTAAGCTGGCACATGTATGTTCCGCTCGTAGTGCTTGCAGCACTTTCACTCGGCGGTGGATTCCTCAATGTTCCGCATGTTATCGGCGGAGGCACAGCGTTGCATCATTGGCTCGAGCCAGTCCTGGGCAGGGGAGAGGGTATAGCGCTTAAGCACATGGGCGGCGATCACAGTACGGTCGAATTGGTGCTGATGGTCGTGTCCGTTGCGATCGCACTTATCGGTATCTTCCTCGCGACTCGTATCTATAAGAAGAAAACGACGCTCGCGGCAAACGAAGCTGCGCTCGGCACGCCTTACAAGCTGGCCTACAACAAGTTCTATGTCGACGAGATCTATGACGGCGGCATCGTGCAGCCGACGTACAAGATCAGTCGTAAGTTCCTCTGGAAGATCATCGATGTGAAAGTGATCGACGGAATTGTCAACGGCATGGCGTATACGACAGCGTACAGCGGACAGTGGCTACGGAAGATCCAGACTGGTATCGTGCAGAACTATGCGATCATGATCGCAGTGGGCACACTGGTCCTGGTCTCCTATTTCCTGATGTAAGCTCCAGAGCTAAGCAAACAAAGCGTAAGAAATTAGACAATGGGTCTCTTATCAGTTCTGATCTTTATACCCTTCGTAGGTGCCTTGCTGGTGCTGCTGATGAAGGATGCAAAAGCGGCGAAGATCGTCGGGCTTGCTACGTCTGTGGTGACGTTCGCAATCTCGCTTGGCATTTACGCGCGCTTCGATCCGATGATCGCTGGCTTCCAGTGGATCGAGAAGATGCCTTGGGTCGTGACACCTGGGCTCAACCTGAGCTATCATGTTGCGCTCGATGGTATGTCGATGCTGCTCGTGCTGCTGACGACATTCCTGATGATCATCACGATCATCGGCACATGGAATGGCATTCAGAAGAACGTCTCCGGCTTCATGTCGCTCATGATGGTGCTGCTTGGCGGAATGCTCGGTGTGTTCTGCTCGCTCGATCTCTTCCTGTTCTACATCTTCTGGGAGTTGATCCTGATCCCGATGTACTTCATCATCGGTATGTGGGGCGGACCTCGCCGCATTTATGCAGCAGTCAAGTTCTTCATCTATACGATGGCAGGCTCGCTGCTGATGCTCGTCGCCATCATCTGGCTCGGTGTTGAGGCGTCGAAAGTTCTGGGATACTTCACGACTGATCTGACAGAGCTTTACGCAGTCTCACGCGCACTGCCGATAGACGTTCAGCACTTGCTCTTCTGGGGATTCGCGTTGTCATTCGCGATCAAGGTGCCGCTGTTCCCGCTTCACACCTGGTTGCCGGACGCGCACGTTGAGGCCCCGACCGCTGGCTCGGTCATCCTGGCTGGTGTGCTCCTCAAGATGGGTACGTATGGCTTGATGCGCTTCAACCTACCGCTCTTCCCGCAGGCTTCGATCGATTACGCGAGCTTCATGTGTATCCTCGCTGTCATCGGTATCATCTATGGCGCCCTTGTCTCGATCGTACAGACCGACATCAAGAAGCTCATCGCTTATTCGTCCGTATCGCACATGGGCTTTATCGTCCTCGGCATCTTCTCGATGACGCAAGAGGGACTTCAGGGTGCGTTGATCCAAATGATCAATCACGGTCTTTCGACAGGCATGCTCTTCATGATGTTCGGTATGATGTACGAGCGCCGTCACACACGCGAGATCAAGGATTACGGCGGCTTAGCTCGCACTGTCCCGGTCTTCACCGTTTTGTTCGGCATTGCACTTCTCTCATCGGTAGGACTTCCCGGACTGAACGGCTTCGTTGGTGAGTACCTCACGATCATGGGCGCATTCACATCGCCGATCCTCGACAACTGGGCGTATGCGATCTTCAGCACATCGGGCGTTATCCTCGCTGCGGTCTACCTGCTATGGATGTATCAGCGCTTCGCATTTGGTCCAGCACCAGGCATGGCCGTCGCTGGTCATGGGCACGATGCACACGGCCATGACGCTCATGCTGCGCATGTTACGCATGGCTCGCATCACGGTCATGGGCACGACGACCATCATCATGTTTCCGATCTCAACGGCCGCGAACTTATCGCTTGCATCCCGCTAGTGATCTTTATGGTCTGGATCGGTATTCAGCCTATGCATTTTATGAAGACGAGCAAGGCCTCGATGGATAAGCTCTCGGGTGAGTTGATCCAGGGCAGCAAGACCGGCTTTAACACAGCGCCGCTCGAGCGCGCTGCAAAGTAATTATAAGAGTTTAGTATTACCGCTTCGAACTGTTCAACATGGAGCCACAGGCAATACCATCGCTGGTAACAGCTAACGACATTTACGGCGTACTGCCGTTGCTGATACTTGCAGCAACGGGCTTGGTCGTCCTTATGGTCGACGCGTTTGAAAAGCGCCCGTCACGCACACCGCTGTTCCTGACAGTGATCGGTGCATCCGCCGCAGCGATCAGCGCATTCCTCAGCGTCGATAACACTGGTCGCGTCTTCGGCGGCATGCTCCTGAATAATGGCTACTCCCATTATTACTCGATCCTCTTCTCGCTCGGTGCGATCCTCGCGGTACTGCTTGCGGAGCGTTACCTCAAGGAAGAAGAAGTGCTCATCGGTGAGTTCAGCGCGCTGACTCTCTTCAGTGCGTGCGGTATGGTCATGATGGCCTCCGGCACAGATCTCATCGTCACATTCCTCGGCCTTGAGACGATGTCGATCTCGTTCTACGTGATGTCGGGTCTCTTCCGCCGTCGTGTTGAATCGAATGAAGCGGCGTTGAAGTATTTCCTGCTTGGATCATTCTCGACAGGCTTCTTCTTGTATGGCATTGCATTGCTCTACGGTTCATTCGGCACCACGAACATGGACGCCATGAGTGCAGCGCTGACCATGAACGCCAACTCGATCGCTAGCAGCCCGATGATCTGGCTCGGAATCGCAATGATGATCGTAGGCTTCTGCTTCAAGGTCGCCGCGTTCCCATTCCATCAGTGGGCACCTGATGTATACGAGGGCGCGCCAACAGTTGTGTCGGGCTACATGTCGACCGCCGGCAAGGCAGCAGCATTCAGCGCAATGGCATTGCTCTTCAACATTTCACTAGCTCCGATCGCAACAGCGGTGGGTGGCTCAGATAAGATCACGGTCGCACTCGCGGTGATCGCTGTAGCTTCGATGTTCTATGGCAACATCACAGCACTTTCGCAGACGCACGTCAAGCGTATGCTAGCTTACTCGAGCATTGCGCATGCAGGTTATCTGTTGCTTGGTATCGCAGCAATGTCGGTCGAAGGTGCCAATGCAATTGCGATCTATCTCACTGCTTACACGCTGATGCAGGTTGGCGCATTCGGTGTCGTTGGCTTGCTTGAGAAGCAGAGTGGCGGCGGACTGACCCTCTCTGACTACCAGGGCCTCGCAAAGCGTAATCCATGGCTGGCGTTCATCATGACGATCATGATGCTGTCGCTCGCAGGTATCCCGCCATTTGTTGGTTTCTTCGGAAAATACTATCTCTTTACATCTGCGGTCCGCTCAGGTCTCACGATCTACGCTGTGCTTGCTGTTATCGCAAGCTTGATCTCCGTATTCTTCTACTTGCGCTTGATCGTACTGATGTACTTCCGAGAAGCAGAAGAGGGACAAGGCTACGATGTGCAAGTTAGTGGCGGCGGCGCAGGTGCGCTTCGCGTAGCGGGCACAGGCAGCGCATGGACAGCGCTGATCATCGCATCAGCACTCCTGCTCGTGCTTGGTATTTTGCCGAAGATTCTAACCGATTTTTCGCAGCGATTTTTTCCAGGTCAATAACTGACGACAAGCGCCAGCCTCGACTGGCGCTTTTGATTTAGAGCCATCAGTCACTAAGTCTACATGCTTCCCGTCCTTACAGCCGCCGAGATGCGAGCAGCGGATCAGAAGATCATCCAGGAGATCGGTCTGCCGTCGCTCGTGCTGATGGAGAACGCGGCCAGGGGAGTGATCGATCATATCACAGACTGGATCGACGAAGATACGTATGCGCTGATCTATTGCGGCCCAGGCAACAACGGCGCTGATGGACTCGCGATCGCAAGGCAGTTGTATGACGTTGGCTTGCGCCCGCTTGTGTGCCTTCCGCTCGGCGAGGGTAGCCTCACTGAAGAGGGAAAGCTTCAGTTGAAAGTGCTAAAGCAACTTGGTGCGCATCGCATCGTCACTTTAGGGGACGCTGCAACCGGCACTCCCAAGGTCGTTATTGATGCGCTGCTCGGCACAGGGTCACGTGCGATCGTGGACAAAGAGCTAGCGGAAGCTATCAAGCAGATCAATGCTGCGCGATCGCGTGGTGCGAAGGTCGTTGCTGTTGATCTACCGACAGGCCTGAATTCAGATACCGGCGAGTTCGACGATAAGAACTGTGTCAAAGCTGATCGAACCGTCGCGATCGGTGCTTACAAGACCGGATTCTTCCAGAATAAAGCTAAGAGCGTAACAGGCGAACTTCGCCTCGCTCGATTCGGATATCCGCTTAGCAAGAGACATGCTGAGTATCGATCGTACCTCCTTGAGCGAGCAGACATTATTGAGGCCCTCCCGAGCCGCAATTTTCAGGCATCGAAATTTACCAATGGTCGAGTCTTCGCATTAGCAGGTTCTCGCGGCATGACGGGTGCGGCGATCATGTGTGCATCATCTGCATTACGTGCTGGATGCGGTCTCGTCAACGTCGCTGTTCCCAATTCTGAGCGATCGCTCGTTGCGCAGGCAATGCCTGAACTGCTAACCGTTGGTTGCGCTGAGACAGAAGAGGGTTACCCGAGCATCGATGGTTATGACGCACTCAAGGCGCATATTGAGCACGCGGATGTTATACTCATCGGACCAGGACTGCGCAAGGCGAAGGGTGCGACAGAACTGATGCTGAAGATCATGACCGAGGTGCAAAAGCCGATGGTTATCGACGCTGGAGGAATTGCAGCATTGCAGGGTGATACCTCTGCGCTGAAGCAGCGCAAAGCACCAACGATCATCACTCCGCATAGTGGGGAGCTTTCACGACTCAACGGAGTCGAGTGGCAGAAGGTAGAACTACGACGACTCGAATACGCGAGAGAATTCGCGCAGGAGTTTGGTATCGTGGTCGTCAGCAAGGGCGCCCCGACCTACATCATCGATCGTGATGGCACCGCATACATAAATCCTACAGGCAACGCGGGACTTGCGACCGCAGGCTCAGGTGATGTCCTTGCGGGGATCATCGCCGGCACGTTGGCTCAGGGCGCGGACTTCGCGTTCGACGCAGCGATCGTTGGGACGTATGTCCATGGCCTCGCTGGTGATCTCGCATCGAAGGATCTGACTCAGATCGCGATGACTGCCATGGATGTCAATCGTTACCTTCCACAGGCGTACAAGTCACTGGGCTGCGTGTAAGATGGCAAAGAAGCCTGAACCCAAGACAAGACCGACTGACGTTCGCGCTGAAGATTTCCTGAACGAGATCAAGGACGAACAGAAACGTCTCGATAGTTTTGAAGTACTCGCTATGATGCAAGCTGCATCGAAAATGGAACCGGTCATGTGGGGATCCGCTATCATAGGGTTTGGTTCAACACCCATCAAGTACGCTAACGGAAGTGAGCTTGATTGGCCAATGATCGGATTCTCACCGCCAACCTGACTCTGTACTTGCAAGAGTATCCCGAATACGCGAGTATGCATGAAGAGTTGGGTACACATGCCATCAGCAAGGCATGTCTTTACATCAAG
>JBKJTP010000203.1:0-9998 GCA_046590195.1 Kapaibacterium sp. (SeqCode)
GCGCTATACAAGAATGCTGTCAGGATGCGCAAGAGCAGCATCTTATTGAACCGCCAGAATCTATTCGTCTCATTAGGTTTGAGATAGGCAACGAATGACACTGCCAGATGAGCGGCAAGCAAAAAGATGAACAACTGGATCCCATCCGTCTCGACTGCGGAGTAGTTGTAAAAGAATAGCGCCAGCAAGGACACAACTGCTAGACAGAGCGAGATCCGAATCCCCGTGCTTCGTCGCGGTGGATCCTGCCCATTAAGCAGTCTCTCCTCTCTTCGCTCGAGCCATAGCTCTATCGCGAAGAATGTAGGCAATCCGAGCAGGCAGGTTAGTCCGAACCTGACGTATGCGGAGATCGCTGGATCGTAATGTCCCCCTTTTTGCGATTCGAGCTCGATGATCAGAGCGACAGCCCCGAGAATGGCATCGAGTATCGTGGCAGGAAAGCGCCTGAAGGTCGCAAAGGCGCGGACAGATAAATGATCGAGAGAAGGAAGTCGCATAGCGAACTTTGGTGTTACTATCTTCCAAACATACAGCTTGCCAGCAGGGTGCAGCTGAAGTTGTTTCAAATCAGCAAACTCATCGACTTCTCATCCAGAATGTTTACTCGAGTTCTCTCTGTATTGACTTTTGCGCTACTCGCCACGGGCTGCGACGTACGATCAGGAGAGATCCCTCAGGGATCGCTAGCGGATGGTGATAGCGTCAAGGGCAGAGTGCTCTATCAGCAGCATTGCTCAGGGTGCCACGGTGAGAGTGGCAAAGGTGATGGGCCAGGCGCAAAGAACATTAACCCTAAACCTATCGATCACACAAACGCGCAGTACATGGCTGGGTTAAGCGATCGGCACCTCTTTGCGGTGGTGCAGCGCGGCGGTAAAGATGTTGGAAGGCCCGCCATGCCGCCCTTCCCAAATCTATCGGATGAAGAGATCAAACACCTGATCGCATTCATGCGATCGATGAGCACGAAGTAACGAGTTACGAAGTAACGGGTTACGAAGTAACGGGTTACGTCGTGAGCCGTTATTTCTGAAGCATTGCTGTTTGCGCTGGTGCTTTGACGTACTTGGTCAACGTCTGCGTGAAGCTGTGCTTGCCTTGAGTCGTTGTGTACTTGACCATCGTCTGAAGTTCTGGCGAGTACCATAAGGTTGCGATGCGGGTTTGCTTGCTCGATCTCGGGCGATCGGATACGATCGGCGCTACTTTCTTGACCGTCCCATTCGCGTCGGGGACCGCAATCGACTTGGATTCTGTGATGATCGTCTCTCGTATCTTCACGCAATTGTAGGTCGTCCTCCCCACCTTGACCTTCTCTTTGCCGAGTATGGTCAGTGATCCTGAGGTCTTCGTGCTCGACTTCGAAGATCCGAGATCGATCAACTGCTCGCTTTCCGAAAGCTTAATGGACTTGCCTTTCGCGATCACCAACGGATACGTCTTCCACTGCCCTGCACCTCTTAAGGGGGACAACGCTGAAGGCTCATTGATGGAGAACCCAACACCGGGCGTCTCGAGAGTATAGACGCTCTCGCCAGTAGTAGTATCGCGGATCATCTTGCGCGCACCGCTCTTCAACTCGTACGTTGCATCTGTCGCGACTACCCTCTCAACCAAAGTCGAACGCTTCGTGACGGGCTTCTTCCGTCCAGGCGTTGTCTCAGCGATCGAGTACACGAACTGGTCCCCAACCTGTACCTGCTCGACGCGGTACCCAAGCATCTTGGACTTGAGCTGAGCTTGAGAATCTGAGGCTACGGTTGAAAGAGTGATAGCTACTATTAGTAGCGAGAGCTTGGCGAAACGCATTGTATCGGGATATTTTCGAGATTTAGAACCCTCACTAACAAAACCCCGGCAGATAAATCAGCCGGGGTTTGATGAATAACGATTCTTTCGCGGGAACGCAGGTTGCTGAACGCAGGCTGCTTGACGAGGTCTGCTTACTGTCTAGAAGAAGCTCTGCCCGATCCGTTTGACGAGGCCGAGTGCCCTGACCCATTTGCCCCATCGGCTGAATTACCCTCGTTGGAGCGGCTCGGCGACGGCGACGAATCAATAGATGAGTTCGATGCAGTAGCATCTGCCTTAACAATAAGCTGATTGTGAACGTCCTCAACACCGCGCACACCTTCTGCGATGCGCGCTGCGCGACGCTTTTCATCGCGGCTTCGCACGCTCCCCGTCAGCGTGATCTCATTTCCAGCGGAAGTTACCTCGATACCGCTGGCATCGAGTTCACGTCCCAGAGCTTCACACACTTCGACATAGATCCTGTCGTCAGCGCCCTTATAGTTCTTAGGGTGCTTCGTTGAAGCGCCCTCGGCTTGGGCGGCATTTCCTGATTGGTCCAGCGAGTAGCCTGAGCGGCCATATCCCTGACTATAACCCTGCTGCGCGTACTCGTTGATCGCCGAGCCGAGACGGCCTCTCTGCTCATAGTGACGGCTGTAATACTCCTGGCCACCAGCGTTCAGGTTAGGTGTATAATCGCCGTGACTGTAATTCTTGTCTTGCGGTTTCGGGTTGCTATCGCGTTCCTTGCCAAGATGAATGTCTTGCCCGATGCCCGTGCGGCCTGTGTTGTTCAATGACCGATATCCGCGATCGCTGTCATGACTCTGCCCTCCTTCGGAGTGGTCGTGGCGGTGAGGATCATGATTGCGCTCTGCGCGAGTTGGATAGTTACGCTCGAAATCACGTCCACCGAACAAACGAGCGCTTTCTGAACTGTTCGATCGATGATAGTCGGATTGACTCTCATAGCCATGCTTCATCTGATCGTCCTCGTTATTCTGTGATGAGCGACCAGAGTTGTTTGTCGGGTAATCGCGAGAGTTATCTCGCTCTCTCGGACCGCCGTAGTTGTTTGATGATCCGAAGTGTCTCGAATCGGATCGGTCTCGATCGGTACGTGATGTGCGCTGATCGTTGCGTCCATAGTCACGCTCGATGTTGCTGCCGTAACCACGGCTGCCATCCCATCCGCGCTGTTCGTTCGAGCGTTGCGCGTCGCGAGAGCTATCAGTGGATCGGCGATCATCACGCTCATTCAAGTATGTATGATTGTGATAAGCCCCGATCTGATCCTGTCTCATGCGCTCTTCCTCGTCACGCAATCTGCGGTGTTCTGCTTCATCGTCGCCAAACCATGATCGCACTTCATCGACAGAGCGCGACCAGACATTGCGATCATTGGGATTGCGATTGTCGTAACGGTTACGATCATCGTGACGGTTACTTGACGACATGTTCGCTCGGTTGCGATCTCCTGACTCACGATTGCGCTCATGATCTCCGTGTGAGCGATTTGTGCGATCATATTCTGACATAAGTAAAGATTGGATGTTGACTAGTCTTGGAAGTCTCGCAAACGGCTGAGTAAATAGCAAGTACTGTCAGTGAAATGGGATGGCTTCTCTCCGACAGTTTGGGCAAATCGTATGCCTGAGAATACTGCTCAGCGCAAGCGGGGCACAACGGGATCATGCCTTGACGAGATGGGTGGCACCCACATACTTATTGATCAGCTGACACTACCCGTTCGTTGCTGCTCGACTGTTTAGCAAGCGACGGATGTATCGTCACATGGCGAGCATCGCATTGCGCACCAAACTCAAAGACTTGGATTTCAGGTCTGCAGTTAAGCTCCCTTCGGTACCTCGATCGGTCTATCGCGATGCGTGTGGATCCAGTCGCCATTCTCGATCAAGGCTTCACGGCCTATTTCACCGACGAACTCTTTGGCTTCTGAATAATTCTTGGCGGCTAGGAGCGAGCCTAAATGTGCATCGGCTCTATTAAAGAGATTGCCCATTCGCTCGTACTGCTTAGAGTGTTGGGTGAATGCACGCTTCTCTGTGTACGTGTGCAGCATACCCGCGGCGATGGCTGCAAGACCGATGACAAGCCAGATCGCATGATTGGGTGCAATGAACAGCTGAACCACTGAGAGCAAGAAGCCGAGGCCAAGTGTACCGTTGATCAGCTTTTCGAAATTGTGCAATCGATGATGTTCTCGGTGTGCAGCTTTCGTAAAGTAAGTAGCCTGATCTTTTACCCAATGCATTTTCACCCTGTCCATCCGTTCTTCTTCCGAAGCTTCCAGGAAGTGCATGTCATCCGTGCGATGCTTAGGCTTTAATGGATCAGGGTTCTGCAGCGCGATGACGGACATAAGGCTCGATCGAACGGCATGTCGAACCCAATCGAGGGCGCTCTTTTGCTTGCGAAGATAATAGAAAGCAACTGAGTCATGAAAGCCCGCGATCTGCCAGAAGAATTGGATCCGGAGACCTTCGGCGAGCGCACGATAGTCTAGATACTTGGACTGTAGCTTCTTGCGTGCTGCCTGAAAATGCCAGAGATAGGCAATTGCGAAAACGCCAAGATAGATATATAGGAAGATATCGCTCTTGTTATAGATATGCGTGTAGACGTGAAAGAAACTAGCTGCGAGAAAGACGAAGGTTAGCAAGACCTTAAGTGTCTTTAATGTGGACTTCTGGTAGTAGATGGATAAAGTATCTGCCACGGAATACAGATCGAGCATTGCGATCCCTTTCGGAGACAACCGAACTCGGAGATCATCCGCAAGGAGATAGCCGCGGCTTGCCTCCCGCTGATCTTTCAAGAGTTCACTCGTTTCGATCGCATCACGATTGAATTCATCGATACTTGAGTAGATCATGTCAAACTCCACGTTGTTTCCCGCCGTATGATCCGGATTCTCGGGATAGAGTTTCTTCAAGGTATACGCATCGTCAGGCGTATTGAACTGGGATTGACGAGGGGTGACGATATGATAGACCGGACCGCTATCAACGACGTCGAGCGGACTATGCGAACGCGCATAGGGAGCACCAACTCCTTCAAGCTTGAACTGCACAACGTGCGCCGTACCGCCTACTAGTTTGCTGAACTCCCCGTTCCATAGTGCGATCAGGATCTGTGACCTTAAGGCGATGTACGCACCGCATTGAGCGTAATGCATATCGCGTGGGCTGCCGTACTCGCGGATATCCTCTTCAACTACACCCTCCATTAATGGCAACTCGAACCAATGATTCGACCTGTCGAGGAGGAATTGAAACTCATCTCGCGATGCCTGAGCCTCAAAGTCATCCTCGTAGAGCTCACGACGAAATGGCAGTGGACAGATCAACTCTGAATCGAACTCCATCGCGATCTCTGCGGCAAAGCGATCTGCACCTTCGGCGAGCGCCGTGATCAGCAGAAATGGAGTGTGGGGATACTGTTGCCGAAGCTCGATGAAGATCTTTCTCAAGCTCTCTGCTAACAGCGGCTTATCATGCTCGCGCAGATCACGATGTCCGGTGATCCCAATGACCAATGGTAGCGGTCGATGGCTTACTGCATCTTCGATCACTTCCGTAATCTTCATTTTTTTGCCCACGGTCAGAGTAGAATTTTGAACTGGTGCGACGAAAAACTGGGGTATCGAGAGTCGAGATCGGGTGATCCCGCTACGAATTTACAATAAAAATCTCAGTCCCATTTACTTCGAAGCGTATCAATCTCCGATTTAGATGTTATTTTTGTACTGTGCCCGTGTCATAGCATCTCTCCTAAGAAGGTGTTTTAACTAATCCGGTCATTGTTTTTGATGCTCGATCTTCTCCATAAGCAGTAGTTCATGTCTCGCCAGATAACAGTAGCGCTTCTTTATAACGATATTCCTTATACGCCTGACGAGGCGCCCGTCGATCTTTCACCAGAAGCTCTGGGCTTTACGCCCTACTTCGATGTGGAGGAAACAGCCGCTGAAGAGGAGTATGCGAACATTGAGAACGCACTGACGGAGGCTGGCTACCGCGTCGCGAGCTTCAACGTAAAGGACCGGTTCGAGCGATTGTTCAAGTTCATGGCAAGGAGAAAGATCGATGTGGTCTTCAATCTGGTGGAGTACTTCCATAATCGGCCTGAGCAGGAAATGAACGTCGCCGCCTTCTTCGAATTGCTCGAGATGCCCTATACAGGCGCGCCGCCAATGGCGCTCGCGATCTGTCAGAATAAGCCGTTAGCAAAGCAGATCTTGAAGGCGAATGGGCTTCCTACTGCCCGTTTTCTCACTATTCACAAGATGGAAGAGCTGCCGTCGCGGCATGGGCTGCGCTATCCGATCATCGTAAAGCCCGCCTGCGAAGATGGCTCGGGTGGCATCGAAGAGACGAGTATCGTGCACAACCTGAAAGACCTTCGGAAGCGAGTGGCTTACGTGCTCGATTACTTCAAAATGGATGCTCTGGTCGAAGAATACATCGATGGCCGCGAGCTAAACGTCTCTGTGATCGGCAATGGCGACCAGCGCCGTGCGCTCCCGATCTCGGAGATCGACTTCAGTGGGATGCCAGATCATCTGCACAAGATCGTCAGCTACCAGGCAAAGTGGGAGCCTCTGCACGAGGCGTACCATACCACCATCCCATCCTGCCCTGCGGATCTGCCAAAAGCTGTGACGCTTCGGGCGCAGGAGATCGCGATGAAGGCGACTGCCGCCCTTGGCACCCGTGATTACGCCCGCGTCGATATGAGATTAAATAAAAAGGGAGAGCTTTTCATCCTCGAAGTCAATCCAAACCCGAACTTGTCTGAGGGTACGGGTATCGCTCGGAGTGCCGAGGCAGCAAAGATCAAATTTAGCCAGCTTTTGGGCAGTATTGTCGAATCTGCCCTATCCCGAAGGAAAGCACCGCTAGGAGACTAATACTCAGCGCACGGAATACCTCTAAAGAATTCTCAACTAAATTGGCTGAAGCACTTGCTTTCGCCGAGGCAGTTGCGTATATTGCGGAAGTTAATTTGCCCTGGGAGTCCGGCGAGCTTTGCTCTTTGCTCCAATCTTTGTCCGTTTTGCCGCGGCCAAGATCCCTCGCTTCCCTTTCCAGACCTCATTCTTAATTTCTACCGGCTCAGAACATCTACGATGTGACGAGCTACGATGCACCTGCAGGTCGGTCTGCTGGGATCAGGTAGGTTTGCCATTAATCATACTGACCATGACACACATTGCCCGTCATGGCTCGAATACATCTGAATTGATGCGTTCGCTGCCAAAGCGCTTCTCGCTGTCCTTGCTTGCCTTTTACTTCGGATCATCTCTGATACTCACTGGCCAAGCAAACGCACAGCAATCTGCACGATCAACAACACCAACTCTCACCTATCAAGCTTCCATCGATCAGAATGGACCGCTCGAAGTAACCGCGCGTCTCTATTTCGACGCAGCAGGCTTGCAACTTGCGTGGGAAGAGAATATTTCAACAACCGTGACGAGCGGCGTGCTCAATCTCGAGCTCGGCGCAAGCACTACGTTGCCAGCATCCGAGATGGACAAAGGCCTGTTCCTGGGTATCAGCATCAACAACTCCGCAGAGCTTCGTCCGCTGACAAGGCTCACTGCAACACCGGTTGCGCTGACCGTGCCGGATGGAGCGATCTCGAAGTCGAAGATCTCTGCAAGCTACATCGAGTCGGTAACGATCAACGGTCGAAGGATTGAAGGATCAGGGGCTTCGCTCAAAATTGCCACAGGTAAAGGCATCACGGCAGGGTATGATGAAAGCAGCAACACGATCCTGCTTGCATCCGCGTCAACAGGTGCAAAAGGCTCAGGTACATTGTCAAGTGAGGTCATTGACGGCGACTTGACCGTCAACGGCAACACAGATCTTGGCGGCTCGG
This sequence comes from Kapaibacterium sp. (SeqCode), assembly GCA_046590195.1. Taxonomy (GTDB): domain Bacteria; phylum Bacteroidota; class Ignavibacteria; order Palsa-1295; family Palsa-1295; genus JBKJTP01. The sequence goes on from JBKJTP010000203.1 coordinate 7,708, forward strand.
CAACAGACCCGACGATCACGTTTACAGCGAAAGCTGCAAGCGCGCTCGATATGGATGGTAATGCGCTGCAGAATGCTGGCGGACTGAGCCTCGCAAACTCAAACAGTGAGATCTCGCTCGATGGCGATGCAGGAACATCCGGACAGGTGCTCACAAGTCAGGGCTCGAACACCACACCGAGTTGGACGACTCTTCCGACCGCGTGGGGCACAGGAGGCTCTAGCGGAACAACAGCGGGCACCGACTATCTTGGAACCGCCGATGACCAAGCATTTGAGATCCATGTCGACCACGATGGAGATGCTGATCAGGGCCGCCAGCGAGTTCTCCGATTTGAGCCGAATAATGTTAGCGCAAACATTATCCTTGGTCATAATAACAACTCTGTCGATGGAGGATACTATGGAGGCACGATTGCAGGCGGTGGTGAGCTTGGATACCCGAATAATGTCATCCGTGATTTCGGAACGATCGGAGGCGGCAAAGCCAATATCGCAGGTCAAATGGCAACGATCGCAGGTGGCGAGTACAACGAAGCTACAAACTCCTACGCATCCGTTGGTGGCGGCTACAGCAATCGTGCGAGCAATGCTTACAGTACTGCGGCCGGCGGAAACATGAACTGGGCTCGAGGCGGCAGTTCAGCGGTTGGTGGAGGTGAAGAGAATGAAGCGCGAGGCAACCTATCGGTCATTGCCGGTGGATACAACAACAAAGCACGTTCTGGTGGATCGACCATCGGCGGTGGTGAGTGGAATCTCACGGAGAGTACCAACGCAACCATTTCTGGCGGTAGTAATAACAGTGCCGATGGCTTTGGTTCAACGATCGGTGGAGGTGAATACAACTGGGCATCGGGCCTTCGTTCGGTCATAGCAGGTGGCGATCACAATACAGCATGGGGCCACTACTCTGCTATCGCTGGTGGAAGGTACCTCTCACTTGGCACTTATAGCTTTGGCTTCAATGCCGACATGAACGACCAGCAGACCGATCTCATGTCGATGTCAGGCATTGCTTACTTTGGAAACGCAGATCTGCTCGTTGGAAATGTTGACGGCGAAGCACGTGCGATCCGACTCTATGCTCCGAATACGTCGCTTGATATATCGGGAGCATTCTACACATCGTTTAAGGCTCCAGCTTTAGGCGCGAATATAGAGTACACTTTGCCTGCAAGCCAGGGGGCCGCTGCAAGCGTCTTAAGCAATAATGGCGCAGGTGCATTGTCATGGCAAGTGCTCACGCTTAGCGGAGATGTGTCCGGACCGCTTGGATCTAGTACGGTCAATTCCATTGGAGGCCAATCCGCAGCGAATATCGCTACTGCTGCCGTCAGTGCAAATGCGGCTACAGCGTTGAACACACCATCAACAATCGTCAAGCGCGATCCGAGTGGCAACTTCGCTGCTAATGTGATCACGGCTGCGCTCAATGGAAACGTTACAGGCAACCTCTCAGGTAATGTCACCGGAAGTCTTTTGGGTAACGTAGCCGGTAACCTGATCGGTAATGTCACCGGAACTTTGCTCGGTAATGTAACAGGTAACGTCACGGGTAATGTCAGCGGCAACGCAGGCACTGTGACAAATGGGGTCTATAGTACTGGAAGCTATTCGAATCCGAGCTGGATCACTTCGCTAGATGCCTCAAAGCTCACTGGACTCACGATCGACAATTCGTCGTTCACCGGCGACCTTGAAGGTGATGTCACCGGCATTCAGACAGCGACTGTAGTCTCGTTTGTCGGCGGAGCATCCGCAGCGAATGTAGCGTCGACTGTATCCACTGTAGCCGCTGCAACGAGCAGCAACACAGCAAGCACGCTTGTCCGCCGCGATGCGAGCGGCGACGTCTCATTGGGAAGCGTGATCGCATCTGATGGTGTCGAGATCACCGCAGGAGCATTGCAACTCTCCACAGGCTCGATCACGTCGGCCAATGCAGGAATTTCCATTCCTTCAGACTATGGGATCGTTAGGATCACGGCGGGCGCTTCAGCTAACTTTAACTATACTCTGCCATCTGGCTCAGAGGGTCAAGTGCTCTATATTTACAACGCTTCTACGAAGCGAGCTAACAACGGGCTGAGGAACGTTGATTCTTCAGCCACAGAAGTCTTCATCTATGTAGGTGGCGGCTGGAGAGTTGTCGGATAACTTTTCTCACGTTGAGCTGGGAGTTCAAAGAGGGCGGAATATCCGCCCTCTTTTTTTGCGCGAACTTCCAGGCACTGACACCCTTACTTACAACCGATCGATCAACTCGGAAAGACTCTTGTTCTCAACGAT
>JBKJTP010000315.1:0-9406 GCA_046590195.1 Kapaibacterium sp. (SeqCode)
GCGCTAGCTTCGCAAGCAGGGCAGGAAAACGAAACGTTGAAAACAAAGGAGTTAGAGGTCCCAAATGTCGCGAGTTGATTCCGCAAAGTGTAGCGCAAGCTTCAGCTTACGCAGCAAGTTTTCCAAAGAGCACAAAGTACGTCGGTTACCACGCCGTAGGCAAGAGCCTCCGATAGCAATCAATAGAGGCTTTCCGTCGCATCAACCCTAGTCCAACTAAACGACGAAAGCATCGTCCCTGCCAGATCCTCTGCGCAGGCTGAAGCTCGCGTTACACTTGATGCTGTTTGAGAGGCGCTAGGTCGCCCCAAACCCTAACAGTCGGATCGCTGTTATGCGCGGCGAAAAGGCGAGGTAGATTAGGAAACGACTCGCCGATCAGACCGTATAATCTCCAGCACGGTATCCAATTTTAGCATGGCAAATCTCATCAATCAGGCTCGTCCTGCGGCAAATGCCGCCCCTGCCACTCCAGCAGCCGCAAATCCATCTAACGGCGCGCCGAAGGCGCATGGCGCCGGCGGACACAATTTTGACTATGACGTACTCGTGCTCGGCGGCGGACCTGGCGGCTATCCTGCCGCGATCCGTTCGGCGCAACTCGGCATGAAGGTCGGCTGTATCGAGCGCGATAACCTGGGCGGCGTATGCCTCAACTGGGGATGTATCCCGACGAAGGCGCTGCTGAAGAACGCAGAGATCTATCACAACTTCCTCGTTGCCGAGAAGGAATGGGGTATCAGCTATGATAACCTGAAAGTCGATTTCTCGAAGGTCATCGGCCGCTCCCGCGATGTATCGAGCAAGGTCGTTAAGGGTATCGAATTCCTCTTCCGCAAGAACAAGGTCGATCATATCCGCGGTAATGGTGTGCTGACGAGCAAGAACGCGATCGAAGTGACCGACAAGGACGGTCAGAAGAAGACGATCACTGCGAAGAACATCGTCATCGCTACTGGTGGACGTGCACGCCAGCTTCCGAATCTCAAGCCAGAAGGCAAGCAGGTTCTCTCTTCGACCGAAGCGATGATCATGGATCACATTCCTGAGTCGATGATCGTTATCGGCGCCGGTGCGATCGGTATCGAGTTCGCATACTTCTATCATGTCTTCGGCACGAAGATCACGATCGTCGAGACGATGGATAATATCCTGCCAGTAGAAGACACCGAGGTCTCGAAAGAGCTCGAGAAGATCTACAAGAAGAAGGGCATGACGATCATGACCAAGTCGAAGGTCTCTGCTACACGCGTTGAAGGCGGCAAGGTATCGGTCGATGTCGAGCCTATGGCTGGCGGCGACAAGCAGACGATCGAAGCTGAGTGCGTACTCGTTGCGATCGGCGTTCAGGCGAACACCGAGAACATCGGTCTCGAGCAGCTTGGCATCACAACAGATCGCGGCTTCATCAACGTCGATGAATATATGCGCACGAACGTCGAAGGCATCTATGCTGTAGGCGACGTCGGCGGTCCACCGCTACTCGCGCACGTTGCAACGCACGAGGGAATTGTCTGCGCGGAGTTCATCGCAGAGGGTCACGCGACACCTGTCGATTACGATAACATTCCTGGCTGTACATATTGCCAGCCGCAGGTCGCGTCCGTCGGACAGACCGAGCGCGCACTCAAGGAGAAGGGCATTGAGTACAAGGTCGGTAAATTCCCATTCACCGCACTGGGCAAGGCGAAGGCGATCGGCGAGACCGATGGCTTCGTTAAGCTGATATTCGATGCGAAGTATGGCGAGCTGCTCGGCGCACATCTCATCGGACCGGAAGTCACCGAGCTACTCGAAGAGCTCGTCATCGCACGCTCACACGGCGCAACAGCGCAGTCATTGCTGAAGACGATCCATCCGCATCCGACACTCTCGGAAGCGATCATGGAAGCAGCAGCAATGGCCGAGGGTGAAGCGATACATTTTTGATCATTGACAATTTGCGCACGCCGGTGTATGGTCCATTCCACTAGGGTTCAGAGAGACACAATCCGGAGTCGGTAGAATCAGTGAGTCTATATTGACCTCATGACACTTAAGACACCTCTGATCTTCGTTTGGTCGACAGCCGCTTCAGCGATCGCGATGGTAGCGACATTCCATTTATTGCAGTTGGATCCGATTGGCAGTCCACAGGGATTTGGTATCGCATTCGCTGCTGTAACGTGGATGGGTATGCTTCAAATGTTTAGAGCAACGGATGTGATCAAGCGTGATACACTCACGAGAATGGATCGAGCGAAATTCATTGGCGTAGCGATCGTAGTCGGAGCATCGATCGGCGCGGTGCAGCGAATGTTCAATATGTATTGATTGAATAGAGAAGCCCCGCCTTCGCGGGGCTTCATTCACATTATCCGTTACATCATCCTTCGATATCCAAATATCTGAGGAGAGGCAAGCAAGCAGGTAGTTACGACCTACCTTTTCCGAGTCGTTCTTTGACAGCCTCTGCTGACGTACCAACTCGCTGGACCGTCTCACGGAGCTTGTCCGGTGACACGCCCAGTTTCTTGCTCCAATCCCGAAGCTCGTAAGGCTCGTTCACATTGATGCGCTTACTATCCGGTGACCCTGTTCTCTTCTTGTCGTCTGCCATCTTCTTGTCCTTTCCTAGCTGTAAAAACTTGTCCTGCCCAAGCCAAAGGTGTGGAGCCCACAGCATTGCAAAACTTTCTCGTTATAGAAACACAATCGCCGTGCCGTATCAATGTCGAGTATTTTTCGCAGAGGTGTTATAGTTAGTGTAATATGTTGAAAGCGTTTTCTTAGATGATCCGACCTGTTGATGCATACGATCTCGGCCTGATGCGCTTTGCGGAAGCGTGGGATCTGCAGCGCGCGATCTTCGATGAAGTATGTACTGAAGTGCGGAATGATACGCTGCTGCTCCTGGAGCATCCCCACGTCTTTACACTCGGGCGCGTCACGCAGCAAGCCAGCATCCTTTTTAACGACGCTAGGTTGAAGGAGCTCGACGCAGAGATGTTTGAGATCGATCGCGGCGGCGATGTGACGTATCATGGCCCAGGACAACTCGTCGGCTATCCGATCCTGAAGCTCTCGCACTTCAAAGAAGATCTCGGTTGGTATTTGAGAGCGCTGGAGGAATCGATCATCTTGCTACTCGCAAGTTATTCGATCGAAGCCTTCCGTGTGCAAGGTCGCACAGGCGTATGGGTGAAGGCTGGCAACACCGAAGAAAAGATCTGTGCTATCGGCATCAAGGCATCCCGCTGGTGTACGATGCATGGCTTTGCATTGAATGTCAATACCGATCTCAGGTACTTCGAGCACATCGTGCCCTGCGGCATCGCGGATAAGAATGTGACCAGCCTATCCAAGCTTCTTGGACGCGAGGTTGATCTCGATGAAGTTAAATCACGATACGAAGAGGCCTTCGCAAGTGTGTTTGATGTCAGTATTTCTAAGAAAGAGTCGTCTGCGCTTCCGGGTCGAGAAGCAGCTTCACCTCTCTCGCTCTAAGCTCGCTGATCGTTCTTTCGATAACGGCTTCATCGAACCCCGCTTGTCTGAGAGCTTCCTCGTTGAGCTGGGCATCGAAGATCCGAAGCATCGGCTGCGTCATTCCCATATTAGAGAAGCCGCCGTCGTGCATCAGATTCTGCATCGTGACCTTTTTCGTAAGATCCGATAATAACGTAACGCAGTATTTGCCGCATTCTTCGGCCGTGGCGTTGCCGAGTGGAGCAAGCATATCAGTGAAGCGATATAGCTTGTCGAAATCTTCGATCCCGCTGCCGGCCTTTGTTTTCGTCGGCGATTGCGAGACGGTATTGACGCGAATGCCTCGCGAACCAAGTCGGCTGCCGAAATTTCTCGCAACAGATTCCAGCAATGCTTTCGCTTCGGCCATATCAGTGTATGTTGAAAACGATCGTTGCGCTGCGAGATAGCTTAAGGCAAGGATCGAAGCACCATTGTTCAGCGCGTCATGAGATAGTGCTGAGGCAATGATGCGATGAAAGCTGAGTCCAGAAACATCGAGCGTCTTGTGATACCACTCGTAATTCAGATCCTGATACGATATCCCCCTACGAATATTAGGCGACATCCCGATAGCGTGGACAATAAAATCGATCTTCCCGAAGTGTTCGAGTACCGCGGTGAAGGACTGATCGACATCACCCTGGTCAGTGGCGTCGCATGGTATCAAGAGAGCATTGCCGCAGAGCGCGGCGAGCTCCTGAGGATTCCCCATGCGAATAGCGATCGGTGCATTACTGATCGCGATCTCCGCTCCTTCGCCGTACGCTGCAAGCGCTATCTGCCATCCAAGACTCGACGCATCGTGCGGACCGAAGACGATACCCTTTTTGCCTGAGAGCAGATCATGTTTCATACGTATGTCAGTCAAAGGTTATGATCAGATGGCTCGAACTCGAGATCGGTCGCTGGTTCAAGGATGTAATTGATCACATCAAGCGCACTATACTCCTGACGATTGAAGGAAATGTATCGCTGAAGAGTCGGCAGGCTTTCGCCAGCGGTTACCAGCGGCTTCTCGACATATCCGCCTTTATGGGTTTGCGGGAGTCCTATATTGGCGACGAGCGAATTGCAAAGACACTTCTTGCCTTCCGTCTCTTCGATCGTCCCACCTTTGCGGAGAAAATCTTTGATCGGTTCACCTGGACAGCGATAACCAATGGTGCCATCAGGCTTCTTATACAAGCGGCGGAGAAATCCCAACTGGCAAAGCTTTGGACGAAGTTCGTAGACCGACTGATCGGACATCGTACCATCGAGTTGGACAACTTTGAACGGAAATCCGGTTGGCGATGCAAGCGGATCGGTAAAGATTTCGACAGTCCCTGCATAGACATTTTCCAGCACGCGAGCTTTGATCGCCGGATCGAATCCCGATTCTTCTGCAAACGCGAAATCGGTGCCGACTTGTACTCCTTCTGCACCAACCGATAGCGCATACTCCAGATGCTCAGGACCAGATCTCCCACCAGCCAACCAAAATGGCAGACCCAACTCTCTGATCTTATCCAGATCGGCCTCGTCGCGCAAACCATAGATGGGCTCGCCCTTCTCATCGAGCTTGGTGCCGCCTCGTGGCGGAGCGTTATGGCCACCAGCAGTTGGCCCTTCAATGACAAATCCTTCGATGCTTCCAGTGCTGCGGGTGGTGAGTGATCTTGCGAGGATATCAGACGCAACGATAGCGAAGAACTTTGGCCTCTTGACAGGAGGGAGGTCAGCACCGAGTGTCTTCCTCGGATCGAACTCAAAGTGGAAATCATCAGATGGAGACGAACCTTCAACGGCGAGCCTTATACGAGCATTATCATGATTTGCTAATCTGTCGAGAGCAAGCGGTATCTCACGCGGTATCCCTGCTCCCATGAGGACCACATCCACTCCAGCCAGCATCGCACCATACAGAGATGGCAAGTTTGGTAGTTGGACTTTTTCCAATAGGTTGATGCCGACTGGATGATCATGTCCCTCTTTTGCAAGATAGACTTCGCAATAGTTTGCGAGTACGGTCAGTTGCAACAGTTCGCGACTTGGCCGATAAGTGAACATCGGCACAGTCTTCATCGGAGATCTATCGGGATCGCTGCTGTAATAGGTCCGAATGATCCTCTCTGCGATCGACGGTACGGGGAAGGTCGCAGCGGCGCGGCGTAAGTGTCCCCCGATATCTCCTTCATGGAGCCGAAGAGCAAAGACCAGATTGAGACCTGTACCGGATACAACACCGAGTTGTCCTGCAAGAGCAACCGCTTTCGCCAATCGCCATGAAGAGATGGCGATGCCCATGCCGCCCTGGATGATGCGGGGATGATCGTACTGCACTGGGGATGCTTCGACCGAGATAGAAGAGATGTTATCCAACTGATGAGAGATGCGAGGCGGTGCAACGGGAGATTGTAGCAGCCTTCAACTGAAAAGATCTTCGCAAGTATGCGTAGGAGCGCATCGCAAATGGTGCAGAACCATGCCATTACATCCAGCGAGATATAATGCGGCGAATCAGTTGATATATGCAGATTTCACGCTGCGGGGAGAAGCGGGTGCAGTAAGTATCCTTATCGAGCCGGAAGATTCTTGACTCATCCGATCAGAACTCGCCAGGCCTCGAAGTCAACCGACATCTAATTACATCAGCGAGTAAAGAGATGGGACACTTAGCAGTTTGTATTTATGCGGATCTTAACCGAAATTGGTTGCTCGTATTCTCTGGAGGATATCCCTCTCGATCGAGAAGGCCCGCGATGCAGGCCTTCTGCACTTAACGCTCATTGAAAATTCACCAAGGCTTCTGAGCCCAGATCACTACGGAATCCGCAGGAAGCTCTTCATCCACTTGAATGTGGTCGGCATTAACGAAGCCTGCTGTTTCAAGAAGCGTCTCCACTTCTTCCTTCTCATACATCGTGAAGCCGTAAGCCGTGAACGGCATCTGCTCCATCTTCGAACGAGAACGGATCGCGATGGCAAGTCTTCCACCCGGCTTCAGTACACGCTTGATCTCCTGAAGATCAACCGGTACATCCTTCCAGAAGTAGAGCGTATTCGCCGTGCAGATCGCATCGAATGTATCGTCTGCAAAAGGGATAGATGCTGTACTCCCGAAGCTCAGCGTCAATCGTCCATCATTGATGGCGTCAGCTTGAAGCGCTTTACCTGCCTCGATCATGTCATTCGAAATGTCGATGCCATCAACACGAGCTACCATGCCGAGAAGATGTGTCAAGAGCTTGCCATTCCCGAAGCCGATCTCAAGCACACGAGAGGTCGGCCTGACATTAAGATGATCGTACATCAGGCTTGTGATGCCTGCATTGTTCTCGTTCATCCTTTCGGCAACGAGATTGCCCATCTCGCCTTGCGGATGTGCGAGATTGGCCGCGATCGCCTGGATCTGCTCCGTCGATAGCGACGCGATGTCCGGCATCTGTTGTGTAGTGCTCATTATTAGGGAAGTAGTTAGAAAGCAGTCTGTGAATCTCTCTGCAAAGTTACCGATAAAAGATCGGGTACTTCTGAGGATCACTCTCGTTCATCATGTCATAAATGCGCTCAAAGACGTCATCGGGCGTCGACTTCGAGAAATAATCGCCATCCGAGCCATACGCCGGGCGGTGGTCCATCGCGGTGATCGTGATCGGAGCTGAGTCGAGAAATTTGAAGGCGCCTTGCACTTCCATCACCTGCTGCATCATGAAGCCGGTCGCTCCGCCCTGCACATCCTCATCAAGGAATGCAACCCGGTTCGTCTTCTTGATCGACTCGAGGATCTTGTGGTTAATATCGAATGGCAGAAGTGACTGCACGTCGATGATCTCGATCGAGATACCATGCTTCGTAAGCTCATCAGCAGCATCCATCGCGACGCGGCAGCAAGCACCGTAGGTGACGACCGTGACATCCGTGCCTTCACGAAGCGTCTCTGGAATTCCAAGTGGAAGCGTGAACTCCGCGATGTTCGCCGGAAGCGTCTCCTTCAAGCGATAGCCATTCAGCACTTCGACGATCAGCGCGGTGTCATCAGACTTTAGCATCGTGTTGTAGAAGCCAGCGGCCTGCGTCATGTTGCGAGGCACGAGCACGTACATCCCACGAAGCGAATGCAGGATCATACCCATCGGCGATCCCGAATGCCAGACGCCTTCGAGACGATGCCCGCGCGTACGCACAATGACCGGAGCCTTCTGTCCGCCCTTTGTGCGGTATTGCACTGTCGCGAGATCATCAGACAATGTCTGCAATGCGAAGAGCAAGTAATCGAGATACTGGATCTCAGCGATCGGACGCAAACCGCGCATCGCAGAGCCGATCGCCTGACCGATGATCGTTGCTTCGCGAATGCCGGTATCGGTCACGCGCCATTGTCCGTGCTTACCTTGCATATCCTCGAACGCCTTGTTCACGTCGCCGATCGAACCGATGTCTTCACCGATTGCGAAGACCCTTGGATCACGCGTCAATGCGGCATCAAAGCATGCTTGCAATACCTGACGACCATCGACCTTCGGAGAATCCGCATTGATGACAGCCTTGATCTCCTTGACCTTCAAAGCAGACTCAGGCGACTCAGAATACAGCAAGGAGTTATACGCATCCCAGCTCTCGCCGAGACGTGCATGACGCCAATCGATCAGCTCTTTCGCAACGCTGCTATTGCGGGCAAGACGAATAACTTTGTTGACTGCAACATGAGTATCGCGGCGTAACGGCTCGCGAATACCAAGCAGCTCATTCTTCAGCGCCGTGATCTCATTGCCATTCGAAGATGCAGCAGCAACTTTATCGAAGAGACCTACGACCTGCGTGATCTCATTCTTGATGGGAGCGAGATACGCTTCCCAGGCTTTCTTCTGCGCCTGATCGACGTACTCCTTGTTCTCCTTGTCGATCGCGTCCATCTGCTCACTAGATGCAATTCCTCGATCGATGATCCACGCGCGCATCTTTTTGATGCCGTCATTCTCCTCTTCCCACTGCAGACGCTCCTTCGACTTATAGCGCTCATGCGAGCCCGAAGTAGAGTGGCCCTGCGGCTGCGTCATCTCAGTGATGTGGAACAGCGCAGGCACGTGCTCGCGGCGAACGCGCTCGACACCTTCGAGATAATTCTTGCAAAGATCTGCGTAGTCCCAGCCCTTCAACGTGTAGATCAGGTAGCCGCCACGCTCATCAAGCTCGAAGCCGCGAAGGATGTCGGAGATACTCTCCTTCGTCGTCTGATATTTTGCCGGGACCGAGATGCCATAGCCATCGTCCCACACACTGATCACCATCGGCACCTGCAACACACCTGCCGCATTGAACGCCTCGAAGAACAAGCCTTCGGATGTCGACGCATTACCGATCGTACCGAACGCAACCTCATCGCCGTTGCGAGAGAAGTTCGTCATTGACTTGAGATCAGGCAGCTCGCGATAAAGCTTTGATGCATACGCAAGTCCTAGCAAGCGAGGCATCTGTCCACCGGTCGGAGAAATATCTGCAGAGGAATTTGGCTGATCCATCAGGTTCTTCCACGAACCATCAGCGTTCAACGAGCGCGATGCGAAGTGGCCGTTCATCATACGTCCAGCAGATGCGGGCTCTGCTTCGACGGATACATGTGCATAGAGCTGCGCGAAGAACTCCTGGACGTTTGACATCCCCGTTGCGAACATGAACGTCTGATCGCGGTAATAACCTGAGCGCCAGTCGCCGTTCCTGAAAGCCTTTGCCATCGCGAGTTGCGGGATCTCCTTGCCATCGCCGAAGATACCGAACTTCGCCTTGCCGGTCAGTACTTCTTTACGTCCAAGCACAGAAGCGAGTCGGCTCTGATGCGCGATGCGGTAGTCGCTCAGGATCTCGTCGTTGGTCGGCCGCCAGTTGCCTTTGACCAGGGTCTTATCCGGGATCCGGG
>JBKJTP010000009.1:0-4637 GCA_046590195.1 Kapaibacterium sp. (SeqCode)
TTCGTAGTCAAGAGATCTTTTACAGTCTTGATTAGGAAAGTAAAGTAAACTGCAACAAATACCCAAAACACGAAAGGTAAGGTGTGCGACTCCTCAGGCGATTCTTGAGGTAAGAGCATCCAAATGGCCAACGGGACCAAAAGCAGCGCCAGCAGCAGCAGATTCATCCACTTATGTTCATAAACGCAGACTGCGTCGCCGGACATATCAAGCTTTCACATAACCGCGCTCCTTGAGGCCGCGCATGCCCGAAAAGCCTTTGAAATAATCGACGATACCGAGCAGCATCGCCTTTGCGCTCTTCGTGTTGCCGGCCTTCACCTGAAAGAGCAAGCGATAACCGAGATAGAGCGGATAGAACGTCCAGTATCGCAGCTTCGTGAGGCCGGTGTAATGCTGCTTCGCATATACGAATGCGTTGCGAGTCTGCATGTACATATAGAACGGAGTCTCGCGGCCCAGCGGTGCTGACTTAAAATTGTGATAGATCAGGCTCTTCGGCTCGTAGTAACAAACATAGCCGAGATCGCGCATGCGATGGCACCAGTCGGCCTCTTCCCAATAGATGAAGTAGTCATCCGAGAGCATACCATGATTCCGCACCAGATCGCCGCGCATCAGCATCATGCAGCCAGATGCATAAGGCACTTCTACCGCCTTATCATATTGTCCGCGATCGACCTCCATCACGCCAGTGTGATGATAGCCTGTATGCCACTTCTGATAGCAGCCTGCGTACCAGATAACGTTATCCTGACCTTGATATGATTCTGGCCAGTAATAGATCTTGCCGCTAACTGCCGCGGTCTTGTCGTTGACGGTGAGGCGTGCGACGAGTGGCTCCAGAAAGCCAGGCGTGATGATCGTGTCGTTGTTGAGCAGCAAGATGTGGTCGCACTTATCGCCGAGGGCGTATGCGATGCCAAGGTTGTTGCCGCCGGTGAAGCCCATGTTGCGCTCACTGCGCAAGTGTACGACCTCAGCGAATTCTTCTCGAAGCTTTGTGCCGGAGCCATCGCTCGAGCCATTATCCACCACGATGATCGTCGTATTCTTGTATGTACCTCCTTGCAAGCTACGCAAGCACACGGCTGTATCCTGATACGTGTTCAGGTTAACGAGGACGATTCCGATCTTTGGCTGGGACAACAAGTTCAATTAAATCTCTTTTACAACTCTCGCGGAATACCGAAGGAGATTGCTTCGTCGGCTCGATCGCTTTGGCGATCGATGCCTCCTCGCAATGACAGGCTATCAACCAACTTTATCTAATATCTCGACGGCCATGTGATACTTCTTGAATGGAGGCATCAGGTAGACACCATCGATGATCGACTTTGCTTCTTTCAAGAACTCTACGCAGATCGCGATGCCTTCCTCGCTCTGCGCCTCAACACTCGTTTGTTTCTCTAATCGGTCATGGATCCACTGCGGGATCGTCATGCCCGGCACTTCGTAGTGCAAGAACTCTGCGTGTCGAACGCTGCGTAATGGGAGAATACCGAGCATCAGCTTCGTATCGCCCTTGAACGCTGCAATGTTATCGACGAACGAACGCAATGCGCTCATCTCGAAGATCGGCTGCGTGAAGATCACCTCTGCACCTTCTTCGATCTTGCGCTTCAATCTCTTCAACTCACGCTCCATGTCATCTGCCACAGGATTCGCCGCGCAGGAGATCATGAAGTGCGTGCAGTTGTGATCGCCGCCTGAGACCGGGTTACCCATGAGATCGCATCCACCGTTCATTGACTTCAGCGCACGGACGAGCCCGATCGCATCGATGTCATACACGCTGGTCGCGTAAGGATAATCGCCGATCTGCGCCGGATCGCCGGTCACAGCAAGCATATTCTTCACGCCCATTGCTTCTGCACCGAGAAGCTCCGATTGCAGACCGACCATGTTCTTATCACGGCAAGCGATATGTGTGATCGCTTCGATCCCACACGTCTCCTGTACGATCTTACTGATGGTGATCGACGACATCCGGAGTCGCGCACGCGCACCATCGGAAATATTCACCGCATCAAGCCCTGCCTTCGCAAGGTAATCTGCACCTTCTATAACGCTCGACATATCCAAACCTCTCGGAATATCGAGCTCCACTGTGGTCAAAAATTTCTTCCCTAACGAGCGCTTGAATTTCGAGAGCCGCTCCTCGTGGTGCTTGCCGTTCTTTTGCTCGGGCTTCACCTTGATCACAGGCATCTGGATCTCGCCGATCTTTGCGCCCTGAATGGCAGTGTGAATGGCCTTCATGTGCTCAGGCGTCGCTCCGCCACATGCACCGATGATCGAAACACCAGCCTCGACGAGACGGCGAGCTGACTCAGCAACATATTCAGGCGTTGCGTTATAGATCGCGCGGCCTTCGACGAGCGTAGGGATTCCGATGTCAGGCTGTGCAGAGATCGGAATACCCGGCACGGCGAATGCCTTAATGATCGAGAGCATGCGGTTCGGGCCGACAGTGCCGTTGGTGCCGATCGCTGCGACGCCATGCGTGATCAGCTTCTCAGCAACATTGCGCGCAAAGTCAGTCGCAAGCAATGCTCCATCTTCGGGAAAGGTCTTCTGCGCGATGATCGGCAAATGCGGCGCGATCGACTTCGCTTCTTCGATCGCGATCTCAAGCTCCTTAAGATCGATGAAGCTGCGAAGCATCAGCACGTCGGGATGCCCATCGACGAGCGCGAGGATCTGCTCGCGGAATGCCGCGCGTACATCGCTCTGCTCTAGTGGGCCGATAGGGGACATGAACTTGCCGATCGGACCAACGACTGCTGCTACGAACAACCCAAGATCATTCGCGACTGCACGGGCAAGCCAGACGCCTTTACGGTTGATCTCGTAAGTCTTCGACTGAAGCTTGTACTTCTTGAGTGTGATCGGGTTCGCGGCCTCAGTGTTTGTGGTCAGAAGTTCTGCACCCGCCTCGGCGAAATCACGATGAACCTGCTCGACAGCGATCGGCATTGAGAGGTTATACAGCTCGATGCCTGGCTCGGTGAGTCCACGCGAACGCAGTGCAACTTCCATGGATCCATCGGTCAGGATCGCGCCGGCCGCCTGGTTGTGCAAGCGCAGTGAGAACCTATCCAAATGTGTTGGACTAGCGGACGTAAGAATTTCCGGGGCTTGAATGGTCTGCAAATTTGTGGGGCGAAACGAACGACGGATGCTTCTTATTCTACTGCTGCGATCGCGACCTGCTGCTCACCGGCCTTGCGATGCTTCGCGAGGAATGCAGTGAACGATGCATGATCGTCGGTGTAGCCAGGGAATTCGCCGAGCGTCTTGTCGTCTGGCGAGATTATCACGTAGTAGGGAAGTGCGATCGTGTTGAATCGCTCTTCTTCCATCGTGCGGTTCGAGTCGTTAAGCGGTGAACCGTTATCCGTGTAGAGTCTTGCGAGTACGAAGTCGCCAAAGAGCTCTTTGACTTCACGGCGCTGGAATACTGTCGATTCCATCGCGCGGCAGTTCGTGCACGTGTAGCCGGTGAAGTCGACAAAGATATTCTTCTTCGTCAGCTTTGCTTCAGCGAGTGCCTCGTTGTATCTCTCATGCCACTTGGCTTCGGCGTTCGCGGTATGCAGAGGTGGCCCGCCAGCACTATTGCCAGTGCCCGGTGCGAACGATGCGGTCGCATAATCCATCGGTGGAAGGAATGCATCCAGCTTGCCGAGCGGTCGGCCATGGAGTCCGGTATAAAGATAAATGCCGGAAGACAGGAAGAACGTCGCAAGCATCACACGCCCTGCACCAATGCTCACCACGGGTGAATCGTGAGAAAGCTGGAAGCGGCCAAGCAGATAAACCGTGATCAGGATCGCGATGGCGATCCATGCCGCGAGTATGAGATCGCGGTTGAAAAACTCCCACGCCAGCACAAGGTCGGCGTTCGAGATGAACTTCAGCGCTGCACCGAGTTCGAGGAATCCCATCACAACCTTCACCGAGTTCATCCATCCACCTGAACGCGGCATTGCCTTGAGCAAGCTCGGGAAGAGTGCGAGCAGGAAGAAGGGGAGCGCGAAGACCGTGGCGTAGGCGGTCATACCCGCAAGCGCCATAGAGGTCTCACCCTTGTGGAATGCGAATACGAGATTGCTAAAGAACGGCACCGTGCACGTGAAGCTCGTAAGCGAGAACACAAAGCCCATGAGCAGCACCGACATCGACTTGTTCTTCGAGCCCTGCGCTGTCTTGTTCAGCTTCGTGAGCAAGCCACTCGGCAAGCCGATCTCGAAGAGACCAAAGAGATTCAGCGCGAACATGATGAAGATACCTGCGACGACGAGATTCACCGCAGCATTCGATGCAAAGTCAGCAAGGGCTGTGCGGCCAAGGAACGTCGTGAGCAAGAGGCCCAACGCAACGAACGTGAAGATGATACCAAAGCCATAGAGCGAAGCATCCTTAACAGCTTCCTGACGCGAGCCAGCATTACGCTTGGTGAAGAACGACACAGTGATCGGCACCATCGGATAGACGCACGGCGTAAGCAGCGCACCAAGACCAGAAAGGATGGCGATGAGCATGAAATTCCAGAACGTCTTCTTCTCTTCCTTCTCAGCGCCAGTCAGTCCTGCTTCTGCAGGCTGAACATTCGTATGATCGGATGACGGCGG
>JBKJTP010000012.1:0-29590 GCA_046590195.1 Kapaibacterium sp. (SeqCode)
ATCGAACTCCGTCTGGCTAAGCGCAAGGGCGTAGCTCTCCCGCGAACCCACGACCGTGGCTTCGAAGTCCAAGCCGCCATCTTTCAGCGCAGCTATCGCAAGCTCCGCGTCAAGAGGGTTGTCCTCGAGGATGAGTATTCTTAATGTCATGAATAGAAAAGTCGCTCACATAAGAACCCACAGTAACATCGTTGTGGGATCGGTACGGGCCGATCACAACGAGCCGCTAGTGCGCAGGGGCTGACTTTAGCAGAGAGAAAGCGAACACAGTGCCAACATTCAAGGAGCTATCGACCGAAAGCTTCCCGCCATGACCTTCGATAATGCGCTTAACGATAGCCAATCCGAGTCCCGTACTGCTTTCTCCGGCCGTCGGTCGCGTGCTGCCACGCTGATACGGGTCAAAGATGCGGGAGAGCTCAGCAGTTTCAATGCCAGCGCCTTCATCCTGGATAGAGACTTTGATCTGCTGGTCATCCGCCTGGAGGCTCACTCGGACTGTGGAGCCCAGGGGCGAGTACTTGATCGCGTTCGAGATGATGTTGTTCAACACCTGATAGATCTTCAGCCGATCTGCTTCGATCATGATGGTCTGATCCGGCACCTGGCACTCCATCTTGATCTGCTTCTTAGATGCCATCGGCTTGTACAGCGCGGCAGACTCAAGCACCAGATCATGAATGTTGAATTCTGACCGATTCAGCACGAGTTTGCCCGTCTCGATCACCGAGAGATCAAGCAGATCATTGACAAGGCTTAGCATGAACTTGCTCGACCTTAGTATCACAGAGAGATACTCGCGGGCATCATCATCGAGCTTCTCGGCCATATCCGTCTCGAGGAAATCAGCGTACCCCATAATGAGGCTAAGCGGATTTCGAAGATCGTGCGCAAGGATGCCAATGAACTGATTCTTCACCTCATTGAGCCGCGCAAGCTCTGCGTTCTTTTTGTGCAGCTCGCGCTGAAGCGTTGCCAACTCATTATTGACCTGCGCAAGCTCTTCATACAGATGCCGATCCCCTTCTTGCGTTTGCCGCGTCTCGAGTGACTGGTCCTTCAGCAGAGAGCGGAGTGTATTGGTCTGCTCGTTATTGATCTCGATGAGATCGCGATAGATCTGCGAAACGCCAGCACGGGATTCGGATGCAACGACGGTGATCTCATTGCCATCGAATACGCCTGCGAAGTAACAGAGCCGGGTACCCTCCTGCGTATGCAGATCGAACTTCCAATTGAACGCCGCCTTGTTGGTGCGTACGGTCACGAAGAACCGCTTTGCATGATCGAGTGATGAAGCAGGGACAAGATCGAATAACATCTCCCCATCAGGAATCCCAAGCGTGTCGCAACACCGATCCTTGATCGTGCTATCGATGTCGCAAATGAAGACGAGCCCTTTCATTAGCCTGGGACAAGTTCGTGACCAATGAGCAACGCTGCCTCGGCATCGGGAGCGTGTCCATCTGCGCCGATCTCCTGCCAAAGCGTCGGTGCAATATTGAACGGATAACCTCCTACGATCACGATCGTATGCTTGATCGCTTCATCGGCACGGATAGCATCGATCATCCTGCACACCGCGTTGATATGAAACGTCATCGTTGCAGAGATCGCCAGCAACTGTGCATTCCGCTCTTTGATCGTTCTGATGACCGAATCGACAGGTACATTCGCGCCTAGATAGAATGTGTCCCAGCCCTCCATCTCAAAGAAGTCGGAGATCATTCGAATGCCGATCTCATGCAGGTCACCCGAGACACATGTTGCGATCATCGTCTTCCCGCTTTTCGCTGTCGAAAAGATGTAGGGATAGAGCTGTGACATGATCAACTGCGTCGCCGCGGTGCAGTAGTGCTCCTGCGCAACGGAAAGCTCGTTGATCTGCCATAGCCTTCCTACCTCATGCTGCGATGGTTGAAAGACGTGAAGATAGAGTTCTTTGATAGCAATACCACTCGTTACGGCACCCAGTATCATCGTGCTCGCTGCGTGCCGATCGCCCCGCAGTAATGCGCTGAGATAAGCGGTTGCAAGTTCATACAGTGGATTGTCTTGTGTGATGCGAGACGGCAGATCGACCGCTATATTGGTCTTGATATTACCTCGGCTTGCGACCTCCAACTGGTCGATAGCCGCATCAATGCAATTTACAGCAATATCGGATGTTGCCTTGCTGAGTTCTGCCACAGTTATCTCGCGGATGATCTTGAGATTCTCGAAGAGATCGGAAGCGGGCACACCTCTGCCTTGTAGCATGAACTTCGCCCAGAGGACATAGTCTGCGAAAAGCTCGGGTTGCGCGCTGCCAATGGCTTCAGCGAGATAGCTAAGATGATATTGTGCATCCTCATGGCACTTCACGCGGCCGATCGGCCCATACTTCGCGTCAAGCTCAGGATTCCGCTCAAAATGTAGATCGGTGATCTGTCTTGCAAGATCATGTTTCTTCGCATCGAGCTCTGCTCTCATTTCCTGTGGCATGGCTGGCTGCTATCAGCTGGCGATGTGATCGAAGAACTCGATCGATGTCGAGCGCGGCACAAGACGAATGCCTTTTGGAATGCCTTTGTGACTCTCGCGATAGAGATGGCTCTTGTGCCACGTAGCGTAGCTCGTCTCATCATCCCAGAAGGTCAGAAGCCAGATCTCGTTCGGAGAGTTGCGCGGCGTGAGTACCTCCAACTTACGGAAGCCCGGAGCATCTTCGACGAGATGCGGCCGATCACGAAAGGCCTGCTTGACTCGAGCGATGTGCGTTGCTCCCGATGCATCCTGGCCAACATCAACAGTGAACTTGCTCAGGGCCATAAAACCCATGCTCGCTGCGGAGGCGGGCAGTTCTACCGCATCAAAATGGGGATCGCGTACAATTTCCAAGGGGGGCACAAATGCAAATGAGGCAGCCTTTCGATGAAAGGCTGCCTCAAAAATACGAATCATTTCCGACTCCCGCATGAGAGATACCGACTGATGAGCTTACTGAACGTAGTTGGTCCAGTAGCGGGTCAGGTAATCCGACAGAATGATGCTGAACATGATCATCAGCGTAAAAAGAGCTGCAACGATGCCGATCTTTACTAGTCTCGAGCCATACTTCACATGCATGAAGTAGAGGAACACGAGCGTTGCCTTCACGACAGCGATCGCGATCGCAACAGGCAGGTTCATCGCGCCAAGATCCACGAATGCTACGAACACCGTCAGCGCTGTCAGCACCATCAGAGCGCCAAAGATGGTGAAGTAGATATTCTTACTTACTATATGTTCGCTCATGTAACTTGAACGTGATTCTGACTGAAAATCTTAATGAAGCTCGAGTATACTGTTCCCGGTCTCTTAGTGTCCAGGTAGATGTCGGTTGACCAGATAGAGCAGCGGAAAGAGGAAGATCCAGATGATATCGACAAAGTGCCAGTAGAGACCGAAGAGTTCGATCGGACCGTGGTACTCAGGACCAAACTCGCCGTTCTTCGCACGCTTCATCAGCCAAAGCAAGAGACCGACACCCACGATCATGTGCAACGCGTGCATTCCCGTCATCAGGAAGTAGACCACGAAGAACATCTGCACGTGGGGGCCCTCAGCCGGATTAGCACCGTTATAGTGCCACAAGCCGAAGCCTGGGAAGAGGCCGTCATGGATCTTATGTGAATACTCGACATACTTGATCCCCATGAAGGCAAGACCGAGTATCAGTGTCAGAGTAAGCATGCCCATCAGCATGCGTTGCTTGCCCGTCTGCGAGGCGTACACCGCCATCGCCATTGACAGCGAGCTACCGATCAGCACTGCAGTATTGATGCCGCCGAGCATCACATCGAGATGATTGCTACCTTCTGCCCACGCAGCAGGATACATCATGCGATACAGGATGTAACACATGAAGAGACCGCCGAAGAACATGATCTCCTGCATGAGGAATGCCCACATGCCTAATGTGGTCGCATCCTTCTGCTGCTCCATGTTCTCGAAATGGTGCTCCAGACGTGGGTGTCCGTGAACGCCATGATCGCCGTGCAGAGCACCGTGTGCGATATGATCGCCCGGTGCGTGTGCAGCTAATGTGCTATCTTGAGCCATAGTAACTAAAACTCTTAGCGAAATTGCCAGTAATCAATGTTGTGAGTCTACCAGCTTAATATCCTCTGTCATCGTTGGCGTGCAGCAGAGGCTTTTCATTGCCAGCTGCATCATGCGGCGGTTCGTCCGCAGGCTCACCACCTCCACCGATCACAAGCATCTCTTCACGAGGCGCAAACTCATACGCTTCCCATGTCACGATCGGAGTTGCATAGAAATTCTCTGTTGGCGGCGGCGATGCCGTACGCCACTCGAGTCCCGGTGCGCCCCATGGATTTGGCGGAGCCTTGCGGCCGTAGCGCCATGACCATCCGAGATAGATCATCGAGATGATAATACCGGCCGCGAGCAGGAATGCGCCTGCTGTGGAGAAGATATGCATCATTTGGAATTCCGGCGGATACGCATGGTAGCGGCGCGGCATACCGATGTAACCCATCACGAACTGCGGGAAGAAGGTCAGGTTGAATCCGAAGAACACCATGATCGCCGAAATCTTACCCCACCACTCTGGATACATTCTGCCCGTGATCTTCGGCCACCAGAAGTGCAGACCTCCGAGATATGCCATCACTGTTCCACCTACCATGACGTAATGGAAGTGGGCAACGATAAAGTAGGTGTCGTGCAGGTGAACGTCGAGTCCGAGTGCGGCGCAGAACAGGCCGGTCATACCACCGATAATGAACAGACCCATGAAGCCGAGCGCGTAGAGCATCGGAGTTTCGGTTGATACCGATCCACGATACATCGTTGCGGTCCAGTTAAAGACCTTGATAGCAGATGGTACTGCGACCGCATAGCTGAGGAATGAGAAGATCAGTCCTGCGAATGGCGCCTGTGTGCTGACGAACATGTGATGGCCCCACACCAGGAAGCCGAACACTGCGATCGCGAGCGATGCCATTGCCACCAGACGATAACCGAATACATTCTTACGGCTCATGTTCGCGATGAGCTCCGAGATCACACCCATTCCGGGCAGGATCATGATGTACACAGCAGGATGCGAATAGAACCAGAACAAATGCTGGAAGAGAACCGGATCGCCGCCCAATGCCGGATCGAAGACACCTACACCGAACCAGCGCTCTACTGCGATGAGCACAACAGCCATCGCGATGACCGGAGTACCGAGCACCATGACAAGGCTTGTTGCGTAGTGCGACCAGATGAAGAGCGGAAGCCTGAACCACGTCATCCCCGGCGCACGCATCGTGTGGATGGTGACGATGAAGTTCAACCCTGTCAGGATCGATGACATCCCCACGATGAATGCACCGAGGCCTGTCATGATCACATTGCCGTTCGCGTAACCTGTGCTATACGGAGTATAGAACGTCCAGCCTGTATCAACACCACCAGTAAACAGCGCGTATGCAGCGCAGCCAGCACCAGCGCAGTACAGATACCAGCTGAGAAGGTTGATCTTCGGGAAAGCAAGATCCTTTGCACCTATCATCAGAGGCACCAGGAAGTTACCCAGGATAGCCGGGATCGCGGGGATCATAAAGAGGAAGACCATCACAACGCCGTGACCTGTGAAGGTGCGGTTGTAATCGTCGGCGCTCATCAAGTCGCCGGCAGGCGTCAGAAGCTCCAGGCGCAACGTCAGCGCATAGAGACCTCCAAGCATGAACGCCATGCTGACCGTAATAAGATACAGCAGCGCGATACGCTTGTGATCTTTAGTCAACAGCCATGACTTGATGCCATAGGTGGCATTCAAGTAATTGGGCCGCTGACGAACGCGGGCCATCGGTGGAATTGGTACTACACTCATCTCAAATATCTGATCTTAAACTTGTGCGATCTTCGCTATCTCTTACCGATCTTATCGCTTACTCGTTGTCGCGTCGGAGCTTTATCGTCCCGGAGTCCTAGCCGGTGCCGGTGTCTGCTCTGTGGTTCTGCTCGTCTCTAGGCCGGTCTTGACGTCGACCGGATTAGCACCTTCTGCTGCCTGGCCCGGAGCGATCGTCTTTCCCGAGTTGCCTACAGTGCCCGGCAATGCGATGCTGGTTGTTCCCGCACCATCACCCGACTGCGCGGTACTAGCATCGCCCTTGATATAGGCAATGAGCTTCATCAACTCTTCTTCGGTAACCTGACCCTGGAACGTCGGCATCACCGGCTGATAACCAGCAACGATATGTGACTGCGAATTCAAGATCGACTCGCGAAGATAGCTCTCGTCGGCGACCATGGAAGTGCCATCTGTAAAAGTGCGCTTCTTGCCGAAGACACCATCAAGCTGAGGTCCGAGACCGCCAGCCTGGTGACACGTCACGCAACCGAGCGTCGTGTAAAGTTTCTGCCCCTGCTCGGCCATTGTGCCAGCGCTTGCTCCGCCTGAGAGCCACTGTTGGTAATCAACCGGATTCATCACATAGACCGATCCGATCATGCCTGAATGCTGCGTACCGCAATATTCTGCACAAAAGATATGATACTTACCTGGTTTCGTTGCTTCGAACCAGAGGGTGGAGAAACGGTTGGCTCCCGGTACCACATCCTGCTTTACTCGGAATGCTGGGATGAACATGCTGTGAAGCACATCCTCCGTAGCCATTACAAGGCGTACTTTCTTGCCTACCGGAACGTGAAGCTCATTGATCTCGCGTTGTCCTTCCGGATGCTGGAATTTCCACATCCACTGCTTACCAACGACGTAGATATCCATCGAATCGGCAGGATGCCGGACCATCTGGACATAGATGCTAGATGCCCAGGCGAAGACGCTGAGCGAGATGATGAACGGTATGACAGTCCACACGGTCTCGAGTTTGATCGAGCCGGCGATCGGGCGCGGTACATCCTGATCCGTTCTGCGACGATACTTGACCGTGAATACGATCAAGAGCGTAACGAGCAGCACGAAGAAGAAGGCCGTTAACGCCCACAGGTACCAATACAGCGCGTCGACATCCGCAGCGAATGTCGATGCTTGTTCAGGTTGTAACGAAAACCAGTCTTTCATCTGCTATTGCGTAACTCCTTCAATGATCCTTGCGGCTTGGTTGCGTCCACGTGACGCAGCAGGCCTTGATACAGGACGACTAATCTCTGAATCTCTAATTTCTCTAAACCTTAATTTTTCTGCTCCGGACGAACGTCGATCACTTCAGCATCTGCTTGCGCAGTCAGATCGAGCTTCTTCCTTTTGGATGCGCGCTTGCGCATGCCGATGTAGAATGCGCCGAACGCGAAGATCGTAGCACCTGCACCAATACGTAAAAGACTAACGATATACGGTCCGTACTTACCAACCGTCGGATCGTAGTGGAAGCAATACAGCATGATCTGATCGACGACCGTACCGATCTTGCTTTCCGTCGCTTCCATCAACGCGAACTTCACATCCTTCGGGGCGAACTCAATGCCCATGAAATACTTCGAGAGCTTGCCCTCTGGCGTCACGATCATCATCGCAGCAGCATGTGCATACTGGCGCGATGCCGGATCCCACTCATAGGTAAAGCCTGCGGCCTGAGTTACACGCTGGATCGATGCAGAATCGCCATATAGGAAATTCCAACCCTGCTCTGAACCTTTGCGATTGTAACGCTGAACGTATGTATTCTTCGATTTCTTCGCGTGCTTCTGGCTATCTGAAGGATTGAAGCTGATGACCACGACATCGAATTCATTTCCGACATCAAAGCTCAGACCCTCGAGACTTCCAGTGATACCCTGCAATACCTGACCGCAGAGCATTGGGCACGTATAATAAGCGAAAGCGAATACGACCGGCTTGCCTCGGAAGCAATCGCCAAGACTTATCTTATTTCCATCAGCGTCGAAGAACGGCGCATCAAGCGGCAACTGCCCATTGAGCTTCTGCTCGATACCAACATTCTTTAACTGCCTCGGCAACCCAGCTTCGTAGCTCGTTTCCTGAACAGGTGCACGCGAGACGACTGGCTGACGCATGTTCTGCGCAAGCGCCGACGTGCTCATGATCGATAGGATCGCGAACAGTGCCAGAATTGACGATAGAGAGCTGAGCTTCTTCACTTTATGATTAAATGCTTATCGATGCCACTCGTTGCTGCGTCCGCCGCTTTGTCCGCTCGGTACTGCGCGGCCATACTTCATGTCATCGTTCGACGTACCTGCGTGCTGCGTTGTAGCTGCAGTGCTGTCGTTTGACGCAGCCATTCCGGATGAATCCAACTGACGGCTCATCTGACGTCCAACAGGGAGACCTTTTGCAAGGAGTAATTTCTTCGCTTCCGCGATAGGGATACGTGCGGTGCCGCTTCCCTTGTCCATCCAGCCGTAGCCAGTGAGCCATGCTCTTTCCTGAGCGCGCATCTCTGCCATCTCGGTCAACGGATGAACTTGATGCCCAGGTGCGAGCTGCAAGCGTGGCTCTGGTGGGAGTTTGCTTAGTGTGTTCGGTATCGGTGACGCTGGAGGATCGGTCTTCGCTTCGCGCGCTGCCAGCATGTCATAGAACAGCCACATCAATATGGCTGTACCGATGACGATCACGATCATCCAGAAACCGAACTTGTAGATCGGCTTCGTATTGACATCGCTAAGCTCATGCGACACATCCGGATTCCGGATATGTGTCATGTCCGGGAGTTCATCTCCCTGGGTGTGCGGTGCGCTGTGGCTTTTTTCTCTCTTTATCATTGCCTATAACAGCTCTTGATCAGTGATGCGCTGCAGGTGCGAGTGCATCTGCCAGATGTGGCTCGTAGATCGGTACCATCGGGTGCTTCTTCAAATTCATCATGAAGAGGCCGATAAACAATGCGAACATACCGAGCGGCATGACAACATTCATCCAACTCAATTCCCAACTTCCGATACCTGCGCCCGTCGGTCCATCGATCTTCGTGAAACCAGGAGCGAGGAACCAGATCGCGTCAACAAGACGCATAAAGATGACGAACATTGCGAGCTTTGCGATCGAACCTGCGCGCTTCTTGATGTCGCGAGAAAGCAGGATGATAAATGGCAGTGCAAAGTGGCAAAGCACTATGAACCAAGCCATGTATTCGCTAAAGCCGCGTATGCGCTTGAGATACCATGTCGTCTCTTCCGGCAGATTACCGGCCCAAACGATGATATACTGCGAAAAGCTGAAGTACGCCCAGAGCATCGTGAATGCAAGCAAGAACTTGCCGAGATCGTGAAGATGCTTTGGCGTAATGACACCGTTCATTGGTGCCGTCTTGCTCAGCAGAACACCCATAGCGATCATGAAGGCCATCACCGATAGCGCCTGCTGGGCGATAAAGAGCATTCCATAGATCGTCGAGTACCACTCTGGCTCAGTCGACATGAACCAGTCAACAGAAGCGAATGTGCAGAACAGGATGAAGAACAAGAGCCCTGGCCCTGAGATGTACATCATGCGATCGGAGAGATTAGGATCCCCGATCTTATCCTGACGCAATGAGATCCTTGAGAGTCCGTAGGCAAGCGCCGTCCAGAACACAAAATAGAAGACCGAGCGAATGAGCCAGAAGCTCATATTGAGATACGGCGCCTTCTGGTGCAGGATGTGATTGTTATGCACAGCCTCTTCATGCGTCCATTCATAGATATGATGGGCGCCTAAGATGATCGGGATGAAAAGGATCGCGAAATACGGGATCGTCTTTGCACCAGCTTCGAGCATACGGCGGATCGCAACGCCCCAGCCACCGCCAGAGAGATGCTGAACCATCAGAAGACCGAGACATCCGAGTGCGAACAGAATTGCGAAGAAGTAGCCGACGAGATAGGACTGATAGAAGCCGGCGACATCGCCGGTAAAAAGTCCGATCGTGCCGACGCCAAGTAAGATCGCGGCCAGGATAAATGCCCTGGTCTGATACTGACCTACTTCTCGTGGAGCAGCAAAATTGGTCGTCATTACTTGCTGTGACCTCCTGATTGAGTATTAGAATTTGTTGGAGCTGCCGAGCCCGTCGTCGCAACCGGGGCTACAACAGCCGCCGCGCCGCCATCGACCTTTGCTCGTTGATCTGCTGGCAGTTCTGCGATGCTGGCGTTCTGGCTCAGTTGCAAAGCTCTGATATAGGATACGATCGCCCAGCGATCGCGAACAGGGATCTGATCGGCGTACGCTGGCATGACGCCAAATCCGTTCGTGATCACATCGTAAAAATAGCCAACTTCTGCGGTACGCAGGCGATCCTGATGGAAAGATGGAGGCTTCTTGTATCCGCGTCGCACGACCATTCCGTCACCCATGCCTGTCTGTGCATGGCACGGAGTGCAATAGATGTTAAAACGCTCTTCACCGCGATCGAGCATCTTGGCACTCACCGGATACGGGAAGCTTGCGAGATAGGCCTTCGCCTTCGTCGAATCCCCACCCTTCGCTCTAGGTGCACCATACAGCGCTTCATCATCATTGAGGAAGCCGCGAGGGACGGTGCCACCGACAGCTACGCGATTCGATGATGAATCTGCGAAGAAGTCGCTGGTTTCGTATGCTTCGTACTTCGGCTGATCGTGCATATCCTGACGACAGGACGAAAGTCCTACCAGGCCGATCATTGCAATTGCGAACAATGAGAGTTGCTGCCTCATCGATCTTGAAACTGTCATAAAGTTACGGTTCGACATCGCTTATTCCAAGCGGATTGAATTGCTGGAGGAATTGGCGTGTCTCGGTCTCATTGAACTTTGGATCCTCGGACTCAATGAGAAGGAAAAACTTATCGCGCGATGCCGCGCTGAATGCCGGCACGTTGAAGACAGGATGATAAGGCTGCGGCAAGCCGTTCATACCAAGCATACCAAGCACTGCGGACAACGCTGCACCGAGAACGGTCGTCTCGAATGCAACAGGCACGAACTGTGGAACGCTGTGATACGGGCGTCCACCAACGTTCAGTGGATAAGCGATTGCCGATACCCAGTACTCAAGGCCGTATCCTGCTATCAGACCAGCCAGACCGCCGCAGAGCACAATGAGTGCGACGTTATTCTTATGAAAGCCGATCACCTCTGCTGCTTCTTCAAGCGGGTAAGGCGTATAGGCATCGATCTTCCGAAATCCAGCATCGTAGGTTGCACGAGCCGCCTCGATAAGCTCTTCAGGCTTATCGAACTCGGCCAGCAATCCGTACATGCGAGGCATTGGTGTAGGCTTCATGCGTTACTAAGATCTTCTCCGTATTAAGCTGTAAGCTTTAAGCTGTAGGCTTCTGACTTTCGTGTTAGCTGCTGGAGTTCGAGCTGAAAAATTAATGGCGTGTTGTAACCGGGTGCGTAGTGTCCCCTTCTACCTTCACCGCGTGCGGCCCGCCTGGTACCATGGTCCGCATCTCGAAGATGGAGATCACAGGCAGGAAGCGTACGAACAGGAAGATACAGGTGAAGAAGAGACCGAGCGTACCGAGATACATCGACCAATCCCAGCCAGTCGGTGAGAACATACCCCACGACGATGGCAAGAAATCTCTGTGAAGGCTGGTCACGATAATGATAAATCGCTCGAGCCACATACCGACGTTGACAATGATCGAGATCACGAACAACAACCAGACATTCGTACGGACCTTCTTGAACCAGAGCACCTGGATCAAGAGCACATTACAGAAAATCAGCGACCAGTAGAAGAATGCGTACGGACCGACCATGCGGTTGACGATCATGTACCATTCGAATTTATTCGCGCTGTACCAGCCGAAGAACACCTCCATCGCGTAGCCATACGCTACGATAAGGCCGGTCGTCAGCATGACCTTCGCCATGTTGTTGATGTGGCGCATCGTGATCATGTCCTCGAGATCGTAGAACTTACGAAGCGGGATCATGAGCGTGAGCACCATCGCAAAGCCTGAATAGACAGCCCCGGCAACGAAATACGGCGGGAACATCGTCACGTGCCAACCTGGCAGGATCGAGATCGCGAAGTCGAACGAAACCACCGTGTGAACCGAGAGCACCAGCGGGGTTGCAAGTCCGGCGAGCAGCAGATAAGCTGTCTCATAGCGATGCCAGTGGCGGGCTGAACCGCGCCATCCGAGCGCCAACAGACCGAAGATCGTACGTCCGATCTTCGAAGGTGACTTGTCACGAAGTGTTGCAAGATCGGGAATAAGACCGACGAACCAGAAGAGCAGAGATACGGTCGCGTACGTCGAAACAGCGAATACGTCCCAGAGAAGCGGGCTTCTGAATTGTGGCCACATACCCATCGTGTTCGGATACGGGAACATCCAGAATGCGAGCCATGGACGGCCGGTATGCATCAACGGGAAAATCAATGCGCAAAGAACCGCGAAGAGCGTCATTGCTTCAGCGAAGCGGTTGATCGACGTTCTCCAGTCCTGTCTGAGGAGCAAGAGAATAGCGGAGATCAGTGTACCAGCGTGACCGATACCGACCCACCATACGAAGTTAACGATATCAAATGCCCAACCCACCGGGATGTTAAGACCCCAGAGACCGGTACCTTTGAGGACGAGCATCGTCATGGTGAACAGAAGCACCATGAGGAACATGAACGAGATCGAGAATCCAACGAACCAGCCGAGTGGGGTCTTCTTATAGAGGACCAGAGCGGCGATCTTGTCCGTAACAGACGCGAACGTGTGTCCTGGCTCGAGTACCGGAGGGTGCTTCCGCTTCGTCCACTTCTGCTGTGGAGGCTGTACTGAGATTTCCTCAGCTACTGCCTCATGCGGTGATTTCTGCATTGATTCCTAGATACCTCTTTCGTACTAAACTCTTCTAATCGTTCTGGATCTGCAAGGTCACTTAGTGTCCACCATGAGCATCGGCATTCGCAGGTGCGGCAGCCAACTCAGGATTGACATTCTTCAGCGCCGCAAGATAGGTCGTGCGTGGCTGCGTGTTCAGCTCTGCAAGCAGAGCATAGTTACGTGGATCCGTCTTAAGCTTTGAAACGCGGCTGTTCTTATCGTTGAGATCACCGAAAACGATCGCATCAGCAGGACATGCCGACTGACATGCGGTCTGGATCTCACCATCGACAAGTGGACGATTCTCCTTCTCAGCTTCGTACTTGCCGTTCTGAATGCGCTGTACGCAATACGTACACTTCTCCATGATGCCTCGACTACGGACGGTAACCTCAGGGTTACGGACCATCTTCATCTCAGGCGTTGTGAAATCCTGGAACAACAGGAAGTTGAAGCGGCGAACCTTGTACGGGCAGTTGTGCGAGCAATAGCGTGTACCGATGCAACGGTTATACACCATGTCGTTCAAGCCCTCTGCACTATGGACAGTTGCACCGACTGGGCATACGACCTCACACGGAGCCTTCTCACACTGCTGACAGAGCAATGGCTGGAATACTGTGTCCGGATTCTCCACTTCACCAGCGAAGTAACGGTCGATACGCAGCCAATGCATCTCGCGTGAACGCTGCACCTGCTCGCGACCGACAACCGGAATATTATTCTCGGACACGCAAGCGACGACGCAAGCGCTGCAGCCTGTGCAGCTATTGAGATCGATCGCCATACCCCACTTGTGACCCTTTGAGTAATCGAACTCAGGATACAATGAGATCTCCTTCGAAAACTTGTGCACGCCTTCTGAGTGAACGTTCTGATTCTTGATGTAATCAGCGAGCGTTGCCGAACGAACGATGTCGCGGCCTTCCATATTGCTGTGCGTCTGTGTGACAGCGAGTTGGAATGACTCACCTGTCTTACGAACCTGCACGCCAGAACCCGAGAATGGGCTACCGACTGTGCGGATCACATTCGCATTGAAGCCTGCACCTTCGGCAACACGGCCAGCGCGATGGCGGCCATATCCCATGTGCAATGTCAATACATCGTCAGCCTGACCTGGCATGATCCATACAGGAGCTGTGAGCTTGCGGTCCTGATAGGTGAGCTCGACGATATCGGCGCCATAGTTACCACCCTTTGCGCCCATTTGGTTACTCAGACCAAGACGCTTTGCAGTGTTCGGACTAATGAGGATCGCGTTATCCCAAGTCAGCTTTGTCAGCGGCTTTGGTAGCTCCTGCAACCAGCCGTTGTTCGCGTAGCGGCCGTCGTGGATCGTTGGATCAGGACGGAAAACAAGCTCGAGCCCTTCAACAGCGGCCTGTGGAGCTGGAAGCTGAGACGACCCTACAGCAGCCGATGTCGCTGTTGCAGGCAATATGACTCCCGCTAGCACACCATCATGCACTGCCTTACGCCAAGCCTGATCGAAGTTGCCGGAGACCTTGCTCTGCCAGAAGCCACGGACGATATCGTAACCGGTAGCATTCGCATCTTCAGCGAATGCACCGATGAACTCGTACTCGGACTTGCTATTATAGAGAGGAGCGATGAGCGGCTGGATCAGCGAGACCGTGCCGTCGTGCGACTTTATATCGCCCCATGCTTCGAGGTAATGCGTCGCTGGGATATGCCAATGGCAATACTCAGAGGTTTCATCACGGTACAAGCCGTAATGTGCGCGCCACTTAGCCTTCTTGATCGCCTCCTTAAAATTCAGATCTGCAGGTGCACTGTAGACGGGATTTGAACCCATGACCAGAAGCGTATCCACAGTGCCCGCATTCAGATCCTTTACGAGATCTGCAAGCGATGCGTTGTTATCGACAGGATAAGCGTAGAGCGGTGCCGTCATTGTGACAGTAGTGCCGACATTACCCAGCGCCTGGTTCATCGCATTGGCCATCGTGTGGACGTGCCACGGCTGGTACTCACCAGCGACGACGATCGAACGGCCAGCATTCTCCTTGAGGTCCGCTACAACTGCATTGACGAACTTCGCATGATCGGCCTTCAGGCTGCCAGCATTCGCGTTCGCGACACCAAGTCCCTGCGCGATAGCCCGGGTGATCGCATCGATCTCACTTGGCTTTGCAGGCAAGCGGTGGTCGGCTGTGGAGCCCGTGATCGATGGCGTAGACTCAACGACATAGAGGCGGCTCATCTTGTTGCCGGTATCCTCTACCTTACGGGTCTTTGAAAAATCTTTTGTATATCGAACGGCCGCTGCACCCGTGCCGAGGAAATCGGCATCGAGAGAAAGAATACGGTCGGCCTTATCGAAATGATAGACTGCGTTTCCGCCGCCAGCTCCAACAGCGCCGCTATTGAAAGCAGGCTCATACTGGTGCCACTTCGCTTGCGGGTACTTCGCAATGATCTGGAGGATCTGGTTTGCAAGCGTCGGAGAAGTGATGTTCTCCGTCAGGATACGAAGTCCTGCACCCTGCTTAGCATCCTGAGCTGCGACCTGTGACTTGAACTCGGTTGCATATCCACCCCACGAGCGGATCTCGCCGAGGTAGGTTACTGTGCGTGAGCGATCAGGGTCGTACAAACCGAGAACAGAAGCCTGCGAGAACACATCGGTGCCGCCGAGGCTGCTCGGATGCATCGGATTCCCCTCGATCTTCGTCGGACGGCCTTCGTTGCTGCGAACCAAGAGTCCGAGACCAACGCCGTGCATCGGCATCGACGTCGCGTAATACAGCGGACGATTTGGGACGATCTCTTCAGGCTGCGAAACATACGGGACGATCTCTTCGCGAGGCTGACGCGTACAAGCATTGAGCCCCATGAGCGCGAACGATGCGCCCATAACCTTCATGAAATTTCTACGGCTTACAGGATCGTACCACTCAGAAGCCTGCTCTGGGAATTCGCGATGGAGATAATCCTCAAACTCCTTTGTATCCGCTAACTCTTCAAGACTGCGCCAGTACTGCTTACCGCTTGATGCGTTGACCGTTGCGAGCTTCTCTTCCAGCGCAGGATATGAATTCTCTGCGCGGCTGAGGACACCGACCTCACCGCTCGTAGCGGCGACACTCGAATTCGGATCGGGGAATACGGGGACCGAGATCGTGCTGATCACTGTCTGCGGCTGTTGCACCGGCATCCCTTCTTCGTGAGTACTACGCATGTAAGTTATCTCTTCTCAACAAAATCTCGAACGACGATCGAACAGGCCCTAACCAATACCATCAACGATGGCAGGTTGAGCAGCTGGTCAACAACTCTGTTGACTTGATATTATAGAGCTTTGCCAATTGCTTACCTTGCTCCTCTTGATCTCCGGTAGGCTTGTAGCCCATCGTGTAGATCTCAGACAATGGGCGAAGGTTCTTCTCCGGATTGCGGTGGCAATCGAGACACCACTCCATATTCAGTGAAGAAACCTGCATCATCAACGGCATACGGTCAACGCGGCCGTGACAGCTTTCGCAGCCTACGCCCTTGTTAACGTGAATGCTATGATTGAAATAGACGAAATCGGGGAGATCGTGGACACGCGTCCAGCGGATCGGCTTATTATTCTTAAAGCTGGCGCGAACTGGCTCGAGATATGGGCTTTCAGCCCATAACTGCGAATGGCAGTTCATGCAGGTCTGGCTCGGAGGAATACCTGCAGAACTCGATTTCTCGACCGCTGTATGGCAGTAACGGCAATCGATCCCGGCATCGCCGACGTGATGCTTGTGGCTAAATTGTACCGGCTGCTCCTTCGCGCTGAACGCACCTGTGACGTAGTCGGAGCGGTTAACTTCGAGCAACAGGTAGACAATGAAACCGACGAGGAGCAGGGCGCCGAAAAGACTAGCCTTGGCGAGGTAGTTTGTGCTGCGGTGAAATATCTGGGCCATTGGCCTATTTTTATTTCAACTCAATTGACCCGGACAACGATGTGGGCCGTGACTTTGGGACGAACCCGCGAGAAGGGTGATGTTCTCCTGCGAGCAATTGCAGATCAATAACAACTTCTGCGATTGTCGGCACTGGAGTTGTGGCACTTGGACACAGTTCCACTGCTGACATGGGGACAGGCGGCCCGAAGGAACGCCTTGCAGCCGAAATTTACGATCCTACTTCTGTGCACTTGCCGATTGTCGCAAAAGCGAGCGGGGTGAATGGCCCCGTGCTGGGTGTGTACACCCTTGCTGGGTGGGTACGATCAGGCGGCTAGTGAACTTAGCAGTACAAATATACGCACCATTGATCAGAAATTTTTGGAGCGTACGCAAAGTGTCGATCGGACCCTTTGCAAAACGTCGGACGAGACGTTCGAACCGTACTACTTTTTTCTATTGCGGCCACTAACACTGCCATAATCCGCTTAGTTTTTCAAAAATCCTACAGCTGCCCGATTTTTGCACTAAGATTATTCACATTCCCTCACTGTTCTCCCTTACACGTTAGGAGATCTCACTTACTATACTACCATGAAAGACCTCGTACTTCTCAAGAGTTATCCAACCGAGTTCGAAGCAGAGCTCGTCCGCACAAAGCTCGAGCGCGAAGGCATCGTTGCCATGGTGCAGGCCGAGGACCTATCGAACGTCCTCCCTTCGCTGGACTATTCTAATGGCGTCAATGTCTACATCAACCCAGCCGATCTTGGTCGGGCCTCCGAGCTCGTCAACACGACAGACGATGACCTGACTGATGATATGGACACGACGGACATGACCGGGCAGCAGATCCCAGGCGACCGCTGATGCTCTAGCCTCCGGACGGCCAGTGAAAAACCCTCGCGCTCTATAAAGAAGGCGACACGTTTTTTCCCAAGCCCCCGTTTTGCCGGGGGTTTTTAACGTTCACCGCCATCAAGCGCAACGATCCCTCTCTCAGGATTTGGGCACTGCGCATCATGACACACTCATCTCACGAATGAAGATCACCGTTATTGGCGCCGGAAATGTCGGCGCAACTACTGCACAGCGAATCGCTGATAAAGAGCTAGCACAAGAGGTCGTACTGGTCGACGTCGTTGAAGGCATCCCACAGGGCAAGGCCCTCGATATGTGGGAATCGGCTCCGGTCGAAATGACCGACACGATGGTCATCGGCACCAACGGCTACGAAGAGACCGCGAATTCGGACATCGTTGTAATTACTGCAGGGCTTGCACGCAAGCCCGGCATGTCGCGCGATGATCTTCTCGCAAAGAATGCAGAGATCGTTGGCAATTGCGCGGCAGCTGCTTACGAGAAGAGCCCGAACGCGATCTTCATCATCGTATCGAATCCGCTTGATGTCATGACCTACGTCGCTCTCAAGCGTACAGGTCTTCCGCGCGAGCGCGTGATCGGTATGGCTGGCGTACTCGATAGTGCACGCTTCCGCTCGTTCATCGCGATGGAGCTGAACGTATCAGTTGAAGATGTTACAGCATTCGTACTCGGTGGACACGGCGACACGATGGTGCCGCTTGCACGCTTCTCCACTGTTGCAGGTATTCCGATCCCAGATCTTATTCCGGCAGCACGCCTTGAAGAGATCATCACCCGCACACGTAATGGCGGTCTCGAGATCGTCAACTTCCTGAAGACCGGTTCGGCCTACTATGCTCCTTCAGCATCGACAGTACAGATGGTCGAGTCGATCGTCAAGAACAAGCGTCGCATTCTTCCTTGCGCTGTGATGCTTCAGGGTGAGTACGGCATGGACAACATCGTTGTCGGCGTACCGGTCAAGCTTGGCCGCAATGGCGTCGAGCAGATCATCGAGATCAAGTTGCTCGACTCAGAAGCAGCAGAGCTCAAGAAGAGCGCTGAAGACGTCAAGCTGAATATGGACAAGGTGAAGTTCTAATTACTTCCCCGGAAGAATTGACCTGTAGACTGGAGCTCGCTCCGGTCTACTTTGTTTTGGGGACGCAATGGCCCAATCAGGTTTTTGGTTAGCTAGAATTAACCTTCTCCCAGAACGTGTTTACCACTCCGGCTGTAACTCCAGGCCCCAGGATTGGTTAGAATAGAGACGATGTCAGCCCGCACGTCGCCTGATCGTCTTTAATACTTTAATACAAGTAGAATACATATCTTAAGACCTATGAAGAATATCTATATCTTAGCCCTGGCAGCACTGCTCGGCGCCTTTACGCTTCAGAGCTGCTCCGAAGACACTGTCAATCCGCCTAGTGGCGGTGCGACCAAGATCACCTTCACGCAAGGGGCCACAGCGGAGTATAGCTCGACACAACTGGACACGGCTGAAAGCAATTTGAACAAATCAATGTCAGAGGGCCGAGACACGCTGGTTCAAACAACGCTTGTCACAAATCTTACCTATAGTGAGAAGACCGGAGTAACGATGAAGGCCAATCACTATCTCGCCAAGAATGAGCGCGATACCGCGTACTACTGGCAGGATGCTGACGACAACCTTTACATCTACAACTTTGGGCTCGATCTCGTAAATGGCCCAACAGCTCAGGCCATTCTCAACCAGCGCATCGACGCAGGCTGGGTGCTGGCCGCCAACATGAAGGCAAGTGCGAATGCCACATGGACCGCAGTTGATAAGCCAGTAACGTTAGTGAACCTTGGTATTACAGTTACGGTCAAAGATGTCGTTACAGCCAATGGCACGACTAATCTCGTTGTGGCCGGCAATACGGTAGCGACAAAGAAATTTACTCACGTCGTGACTGCCACCGCACCTCTTTTCGGAGAGCTCGCGAGTGCAGAGATCGAAGTCTATGTAGCAGCCGAATATGGCGGCATTGTGCGCCAGGTCCGGAAGGCTGCAACCTACACTCTTCCTGGACAGCCGAAGTCACGTGCGATTGGCACCGACCTTCAGTTGATGACTTACGTCAAGTAGGCTTTGAGATGTGCACTATCAAAAGAGGCGTGCAATGCACGCCTCTTTTGCTTATTGATCTTTCGGTAGGTTCTCGACAGGCGATCTTCCGAAACGTCGATCGAGTTCATCGATCGCAAGCTTGATCACGATCGGCCTGCCATGCGGGCAGACGTATGGCATCTTCGTCTGGAAGAGCTGCTCGATCAAAACATGCATTTCTTCCTGGTGCAGTTTATCCCCCGACTTGATCGCCGCGCGACAAGCGAAGCTTGCTGCAAGCGCATCGCGGCCGGATAGCAACTTCGTCTCCCCAAACTCCTCATACGCTTCGATCACTTCACGAAGGATCGAGTCCTCCCTTCCGCTGCGAACGTCAGCAGGAATACCTTCCACAACGATAGTCTGTCCACCAAAGAAGCGAAGCTGGAATCCCATCCGCTCTAGCTCCTCAA
This sequence comes from Kapaibacterium sp. (SeqCode), assembly GCA_046590195.1. Lineage (GTDB taxonomy): Bacteria > Bacteroidota > Ignavibacteria > Palsa-1295 > Palsa-1295 > JBKJTP01. The sequence continues at coordinate 20,087 of JBKJTP010000012.1, forward strand.
AGATCTCACGAACGATCGCCATCTCGCGCGGCAACAAGTCGATCGCTTGCGGAAAGAGAAGCTGCTGCGAGTACGGCGAATTCTCTTCGATCGACTTCAGTACACGCTCGTACAATATGCGTTCATGCGCGACATGCTGATCGACGATCATCAAACCGCTCTTGATCTGAGAGAAGATATACTTGTTGTGTAGCTGCCAGAGCACGGGCTTATCCCTCAGCACTTCATTCGCTAATGAAGGCTGATCACCGGTTACGCGCTCCGTTGCGGGCATTGCTCGCTGAGGCAGCGTCGTTGGAACATCGGCCTCATTGCCGCGGAACAGATCCGGTGCCTTCGCACCGAAGAGACGCTCGAGTGTATTCATCGTCGGCACTTTACCGTCGCCTTGCCGAGGAGTTGCACTGCCGCTAAGCGAACTGCGGGGCGATGGCATCGGCGGCATATCGACTGCGAATCTGGAGACGCCACCATCGCCACGAGGCATCGCTGAAGCATCGGCGTGTTCGGGGAATCGCATGCGTGCAATGTCCGAGTTCGAGTTAATGCCTTCGGGCATCGTCATCTCAGGCGCCAGTGCGCCGGTGCTCATCGTAAGCTGCGTCGCTTTTTGCAGCGCATCCTGAAGTGCATGACGGACTTCGTCGATCACCGACTTCTCGTCGTCAAACTTCACTTCGAGCTTCTGCGGATGAACATTGATATCGATACGTGATGGATCGATATCGACAAAGATAAAGCTCGATGGGAATGCACCCTTCTCGATCAAATGCTCGTAGGAGCTAGCAACTGCATAGGACAATCCCTTCGAAGTAACAGGGCGGTTGTTCACGAAAAAGTACTGCTCCGTTCGGACACGCTTTACAAAACTAGGGGCCGACACAAAACCATGAATGTGAACGAGCGGCGAGACCTGCTCAACAGGGATCAATGCGTTGCGAAGTCTGCCACCAAAGATCTGCTCGATCCGCTCTGGCAGCGGACGAAACGCCGGGAGGTCAAAGATGCAATCAGCATCGGAGATCAGAATAAAGCGAACTTCCGGATGCGAAAGCGCGGCCTTCGTAACGGCATCGACGATGTGCTTGAACTCCGTCGCCTCGCTTTTCATAAACTTGCGGCGGGCCGGCACGTTAAAGAAGATGTTGCGAATGCTGATCGCAGTACCTTCGTCACATGCGGTAGACTCGCACTTGCGAAGGATGCCGCCTTCAAGCTCGATGAGCGTTCCGAGTTCATCCTCTCTCCTTCTCGTACGCAATTCGAATTGCGAGACAGAAGCGATCGCAGATAGCGCTTCACCACGGAAGCCAAATGTACGCATGCGTTCGAGATCTTCGAGCGACGTGAGTTTACTTGTTGCGTGACGCTCGATGGAAAGCTTCGCATCTTCGCGCGTCATACCGGTGCCATCGTCGATGATCTGGATGAGCGTCTTGCCCGCATCTTTCAAAACGATGGTGATAGACTGCGCCTTTGCATCAAGCGAGTTCTCGAGCAACTCCTTCACGACAGATTCAGGTCGTGTAACGACCTCGCCTGCGGCGATCTTCTGCGCAAGCTGAGGGGACAGGCGTTGTATGATTGACATCTGTCTTACTCCTTCACTTCTTCTTCAACCGTGTAGGACTCGCCCTGGAACATCTCGTCACCAAAGAGCGCCTTTGCAAACTGGAACGGCTCGAACGGCTGAAGGTCGTCGATCTTCTCACCGACACCTATGAAGCGAACCGGGATCGGCATCTCATTCGAGAGCGCGATCACAACACCGCCCTTGGCTGTACCATCAAGCTTGGTTAGTATCAAGCCGGTCAGCGGTGCAACCTTAGAAAATTCTTTCGCTTGATTCAACGCGTTCTGTCCCGTCGTTGCATCGAGTACAAGGAATGTCTCATGCGGTGCATCAGGGATGATCTTCTGCATCACTCGCGACATCTTCTCGAGTTCGGCCATCAGGTTCTGCTTGTTATGCAAGCGGCCTGCTGTGTCGATCAATACGATGTCTGCATCTTTAGAGACTGCGCTGCTTAGCGTATCATAGGCAACAGCAGATGGATCGGCACCATGATGCTGCTGCACGATCTCGACTCCTGCCCGATCGGCCCATACTTCAAGCTGTGTGTTCGCTGCCGCACGGAATGTATCCGCAGCACCGATCACGACTTTCTTTCCTGCCTGACGATAGTTATACGCAAGCTTACCGATGGTCGTCGTCTTGCCGACGCCATTGACGCCTACGATCATCATCACATATGGCTTTTTCCCGGCAGGTGATGAGAACGGATCTTCCGGCAACTTGTCCGAGTGCTTCGAGAGCGCACCCATGATCTCCTTGCGAAGTTCGTCGCGAAGTTCTTCAGCCTTCGACCACTTCAAGAGCGACATCTTGTTGAGCATGCGCTCCATGATCTGCTCGGTGGTCTTTACGCCAACATCCGATAGCAATAGCGTCTCTTCGATCTCACCGAGCAACGTGTCATCGATCTCGCGTGCCTGATAAAATACGCGATTGATCTTACGTACGAATTCATCGTGCGTCTTGATCAGTCCTTCGCGAAGACGGGAGATCTTGAATTTATCGAAAAAGCCCATTGGACTTACTTAGTGGGATCGGATAGTGAGATGCAGCTTACGCCGAAACAGAATGCCCTGAGGAGGCTTGCTTCGAAGTTTGCTGCATAATTGCAAGAAGGCGCTGGCCGTAAACGAAAAGCGACAGGAGCATCAGCACTGAACTGAAGCCATGCATAAACCCTAAAAGGCCGCTCTCGGCTCCGAGCAAGGTCATGAAAACGGTCAGGGCAATGACAAGTACTGCGCCCTTGCCAGGGTAATTTGAGGGAAGAACAACTTTGAATTTTCGCGTCGCCCAGATGCCAACGACGAGGATCAGGACATCACGCAATAATACTGCTAATACGAACCACAGCGGTAGCAAACCATTGAGCAGCATCACCAGTACGACCACGCCGACAAAGATCTTGTCTGCTACCGGATCGATGACCTTACCAAGCTCGGTAACATCATTGGTCTTGCGAGCAACGTATCCGTCGAGCAGGTCGGTAACGAAAGCTAGAAAGCAAATGACCGCTGCAGTGACATGATAGCCATTGCTTATGCAGATGCCTGCTGGGATCGTCATCAGCGCACGCAGTGCACTGATAAGGTTAGATGGCGTCCAGAGTTCGTTCTTGGCGCGGTACGCCTTCAGAACGTCCGTCTCCGGCGCTTGTGCCATGGTGTGGAGCGTTCGCTAGATCGTCTCGGCGACCTGCCTCTGCGCGCCAGACTTAATGCGGTCTGGTATGTTCGCACCCTTCGGCCAGCTCTCCGGATAGATCAGGCAGCGGACCTCATGGCCAGGTGCGTCGTTGCATAGCTGAGGATGTGTCTGCGAGCACTCGGGCATCACCTTCGGGCAGCGTGGATGGAAATAACAGCCGGGAGGTACGTTCGCAGGGCTCGGAACGTCGCCTGTCAACACGATACGCTGGCGCTTACCACGCGGGTTGGCAACAGGCACTGCGGAAAGCAGCGCTTGAGTATACGGAGCCTTAGGATCGGCGTACAATGCCTTGTAATCGGTGATCTCAACGACCTCGCCGAGATACATAACGGCAACGCGATCGGAGATATGCTTAACGACACTAAGATCGTGAGCAATGAAAAGATACGTGAGGCCAAAACGCTCCTGCAAGTCCATTAACAGATTCAGGACCTGTGACTGGATCGATACGTCCAGCGCCGATACTGGCTCATCGCACACAATGAACGACGGCTCTACAGAAAGCGCGCGCGCGATACCGATACGCTGACGCTGTCCACCCGAGAACTCATGAGGATAACGGCGTGCGTGAAGCGGATTAAGTCCAACGAGTTGCAGCAGTTCTTCAACGCGGTCCTTGGATTCGGCTTCGGTCTTGCGAAGCCCGTGCACCTTCAGGATCTCGGTAAGCATGCCACCAACGGTGATACGCGGATTAAGAGATGAATACGGATCTTGGAAGATGATCTGCATCTTGCGGCGCATCTCGCGAAGACGGTTGGAGGACATGTTCGTCACCTCTTCGCCTTCGAACTTTACGGAGCCAGCAGTTGGCTCGATCAACCGAAGGATCGAGCGACCTGCAGTCGTCTTTCCGCAACCGGACTCGCCTACGAGACCGAGCGTCTCCCCGCGGCGGATCGTAAAGCTTACGTCATCGACAGCTTTGACATAGCCAACCGTACGCGAGAAGATGCCCTTTTTGATCGGGAAATACTTCTTAAGACCCTTGACCTCTAAGAGGATATCAGACATGTAGAATTTCTGAGATACGACGAACGGCGGAAAACTCTAGCGCGAAAACCCTGGCGCCAAGATGACTAGACAACGGACTGTGCTATCGAAAGGGCGGCAATGGCGGCAGTTTCGGTCCTAAGACGACGCGTCCCAAGCGATGCTACCTTTGCCCCAAGTTGAACGGCGAGACGCACTTCCTCATCAGAGAATCCTCCCTCAGGTCCTACGACCAGAGCGATCGCCTTCCCGGATCCTCTTTGAATTTGACTGAGCAAAGCTTGCTCCGGATCAGCCGCTTCATGAAGGATATAGACGTCCCGTCCTTTCTTGACAGCTTGACTTAACGCCTCCGAAAGTGTAGAGAGTTCGCCGAGATCGGGCAGTTTGGAGCGCTTTGTCTGCTTCAAAGCAGCCTTCAAGACCCGCTCCGAACGCTCAAGTTTTGGGCTGCGCTTTTCGGTCCGCTCCGTGACGATCGGCTGGATCGATGTCACCCCTAGCTCCACCGCCTTCTCCAGCAGGAATTCCCACCGGGCGGGTTGGCTGAGGAATCCGATGACGAGTTCAAGTTCATGCCCCGGCTCGCCATATCCAGGGAGCACTTCAAGGATCCTTGCCTCGACCTCAAGATCATTCTTGCCGACTTGCCGCGATCCCAGAAACTCAGCGCGATACGCTGTCCCGCTCAGGTCCGAAGCAATAAATTGCTCGCCGCTTCGTAGTCGGAGGACCCGTGCGGCATGATGCGCTTCCTCTCCCCGCACAACAAGCAATTGCCCGGCAAGATCTACATCAGCTGTTTCGACGATCAGACATTCCATTGCGCAAAGTTACGGCTGATCACAGCTCTTCGTATATTCGCACCGATCTTTTCTAAATATTCTGAGCTCCCATGGACAATCTGCTGGCTTTTGAAGGCCGTATGCGTCGAAAGGATTACTGGCTCTCTGCGGTAATCACGCCTATCGTTGCGGTGATCTTGATAGTGCTCATTGCGGGAGTTGCTCAGGTCCTGTCGAAGGTCCTTGCGATCCTGATCGCGGTGGTCCTCATGATTATGCTGATCGTGCATGAAGTCGCTGAGAATACAAAGCGCTGCCATGACCTCGGGCTCAGCGGGTGGTTTCAGTTGATACCACTTTTCGGTCTGGTGCTGCTATTTAAGAGCGGTGACATCGGTCCAAATAAATTCGGCCCTGATCCAAAGCAGACTAACTTCAAGAGTGATGATGACCTAAACTTCCACAGACCGCGCTCGCGGTTCGAAGAGGAGTTGGCACAGATCAAGCAAGAAAGAAAATCCGTCACATAAACCTCGCTTCAATAGCAGTGCAGAAGTCTTCGGCATAGTGGATGCCGGCTTCTTCGGTTAGGCGCTTTGATTCTTCGTGGGCTATGCCGAGCTGGAGCCAAATGCACTTCGGCTTGTTCTCTCGCTTTAGCACATCCTTAACGACATCGACCGTGTCATCCGACTTGCGAAACACGTTCACAATATCGATCTCGACGTCTTCCGGTATCGACGAGACATAAGGATACGCTGGTATTCCTTGCCAGTCCTTGATACGTGGGTTCACTGGGATGATCTTGTAGCCCAATCGATGCAGCAGATCTGCAACACCGAAGCTAGCGCGCGAAGGATCATCGCTCAATCCAACAACGGCGATCGTCTTTGCTGAACGGAGGATGTCTTTCGGGGCCATGATGTTTTAGGTCGTCTTCTGTGGTACTTGCTGCGGCGAACCCTTTGGTGAGTATGGCTCGACGAGTAACGGACGGTCGATCGCGTCGCCGATCCTGACCAGCTCGCCCATCATCTCTTCGAAGAGCTCGAATGTCAGGGATTGTGCGCCATCGGATAGCGCACGGTCCGGATCAGGATGGACTTCGACCATAATTCCATCAGCACCAACAGCAATCGAAGCACGTGCCATGGCATTGATGTATTCGCGTTTGCCAGTGCCGTGAGATGGATCGACGATGATCGGCAAATGCGACAACCGCTTGACGACAGGCACAGCCGAGATATCGGTCGTGTAACGGCAGGCAGTCTCGAACGTACGGATACCACGCTCGCAAAGGATCACCTTCTCGTTGCCGCCGGCAAGGATATATTCGGCAGCCATCAGCCATTCCTCGATCGTAGCCGCTGGACCGCGCTTTAGAAGCACTGGCTTGCGGATGTTGCCCAGCTGACGCAGCAGCGGGAAGTTCTGCATGTGGCGGGCTCCGACCTGAATGATGTCGGCGAATTCTGCGATGGCAGGAACGTGAGCCGGCTCCATGACCTCGGTCACAATATAGAGGCCGAATTCCTCAGATACCTTCCGGAGCAGATCGAGTGCATCGAAGCCGAGTCCCTGAAAGCTGTAAGGTGAAGTACGTGGCTTGAAGGCTCCACCGCGCATGAAACGGACACCATTCTTGCGGACCTGCTCGGCGGTGCGACGAAGCTGGTCCTCACTCTCAACGGAACACGGTCCGGCGATAACGACGCTCGGATTATTCCCGCCGATCTTGATCCCATCAGGGAAGGTGATCACGGTGTCCTCGGGGTGGACAATGCGGGAGGTGTGCTTATATGGCGAGCTGACCTTAATGACATCCTGGACGCCGTCCTTGCTCGATAGCGATGAAATATCTACCCCCTGGCTTCCGCCGATGATCCCGAAGACGGTCTGCTGCTGGCCATCCATTCGCTCGACCCGAATACCTCGTGATGACAAGAACTTCTGGACCGAACTGATCTGCGCTTCCGTAGCGCCCTTCTGCATAATGATGACCATACCTTTAGCTTACGTACCGGATTGTGGCAAAGTACGTCCGAAACAGGTGCCGGTTTCAGTCCGTTCGGGCAAGAGCTATTTCCAGAAACGAGCAAAACCTCTGGGTTTCCCCAGAGGCTCTGCACCTTGTTGTTTTCTTTCCCTTGAATATCTAGCTCTGAAGGACCACCCGAGCTAACTACAAAGAAACTTCTGGCTTGGGAAGAAAACGAGATCTGCTTTATCCCTTCGCTACCAGATCGAGAGCGATGCGGCGAAGCGCGTCATCATCCTTGTCGGACATGACCTCGAGGATCTTCTTATCCATCTGCTCACGGACGATACGCTCGTAATCGCCACGGGTAAGCTGAAGCTCGGCCTGCTCGTCATAACCAGCTGCTGCCTTTGTGCCCTTGCCACCCTTGACCGCGTCAACCATCTGCTTGAGGATACGATCCGTACGCTCTTCATCCTCAGTGTAGATCATGGTGATCGCCAACAGGAGAAGGAGCACGAACTCGATACCAAGTGCGAAGAGGATCGGAGAAGGGCGCTCTGCAGGGATAAACTTCAGACCGCGAATACCGATAACTACGATCAGGAATGCAGCACCTGCGTAAGCACCACCCTGGACCTTGTTCGCATATTCTTCAACGAAGTGGTACTTCATGTACATACCGAGGCCATTCATCCAGCCGCCCTTACCATCGAGGTAGCGCTGAGCCTTGGTGATCGCCTCGATCTCGGTCTGAACCGACTCGAGATTGATATCCTCGCGACGTGCGAGAAGACGCGCATTGTTCTCAGGATCGTTACGGATGATCGACTCAACCTCTTCCGCTGTCGAAGAGAGCTGCATCATCAGACGCTTCTTCACAGCGATGATCGTGTGATGCACGCGCTCTTTGAAGAATGGCAGACGCATCATGAATCCGATCATGACAGCCAGGCCAAATCCGAAGAAGAGATCGAACGGCATCAATGCCAGAATGGCATTGAACTCAAATTGCTCTTCACCAAAGCGGATCTCGCCGGTGACGAATGGGACCGCCCAATGCATTTCATCGGCAGCCGTCTGTACGGCTAAGCAGAGGACGAGATGCATAATGAGGCCCGCGATCAGCGTGATGATCCATACCGGTGCACCCGATGGCTTGCCGGCCTTACGAACGACAGGCTTCGGTGCTGGCTTTGCCGTCCGCGGCATTGCTGCGTCTTGAGTTGCCATGTTTGAACTACTGAAAGATGATTAAACCGTTATAAAGAAAATCAACAAGGGCTCTTCGGGTAGTCCTGAGTGCTGAGGACCGAGTGCTGAGTGATCAGTATTCGGACTTGTACTTTGCGCTGGTCTGTTAGTTGGGCTCATTCAATAAGACCATCTGATCGACCGTGCAGCACATCTCTCCTACTACTTCTCCCGAGACACTCGAAGCCTTTAACGAGTTGGTTTCGATCGTACACCGACTTCGACTCGAATGCCCGTGGGATCGAGAGCAAACTCACGAATCCTTGCGTCCGGCACTTATCGAAGAAGCCTACGAAACGATCGAGGCAATAGATAGTAGAGACTACACTGAACTAAAAAAAGAACTCGGAGACCTCTTATTACACATAGTGTTCCACTCAGTTCTGGGTACAGAATCGGGCAGTTTTACGCTGGAACAGGTCATTCGCGGCGAATCCGAGAAGCTTATTTACCGCCATCCGCACGTCTTTGGTACTACTCAGGTCAGTGGTTCAGAAGAGGTCAAAAAGAACTGGGAACAGCTAAAACGGCGCGAAAAGGGCAGAACTTCGGTCCTCGACGGTGTACCGGAATCGCTTCCTGCACTGCAACGCGGCACTCGTATCCAGGAAAAAGCATCGAAAGTCGGCTTCGATTGGCAGGACACTTCGAGTGTGTGGAAAAAAGTACGCGAGGAGATCGAGGAGTTCGAGGCTGAGTCCGATCCAGCCAAGCGCCAGGAAGAATTTGGTGACCTCTTGTTTGCCCTTGTCAATGTCTCCCGCCACGAAAAGGTCGATGCCGAGACCGCTCTCCGCGAAGCCACCAAGAAATTCGAGCGCCGATTCCGGCAGGTCGAGCAGACCGTCGAGTCATCCGGCAAGCCCATGACCGAATTCACACTTGAAGAATTGGATGCGATCTGGGATGAGGTGAAGAGGCTTGAGGCTAGAGGCTAGAGGCTAGGGTATAGGGTATAGGAGTCGCCGTCATTTCGAGCGTAGCGAGAAATCCCCTACGGTTCGAGCAGGAACTTCTACGTAACCTGAAGGCAATCCTCCTCAATCCACCCATTCGTGGAATCCGAGTTCAGACACCCCCTCTCACCTCTGACGCCACCTAAGTCCTTATAGATCAACGACTGACTTCCCAAGTGTAGCGGCGCGGTTCTCGCCCCTGGTGGGGCATGCTGTCGTCTTCAGATCATGCAGCACCTCCGAGTTGTCTCC